>JAYVLH010000001.1:0-4395 GCA_043759555.1 Sulfuricurvum sp.
CTCATACACTGCAAGAAGGTGTTTATACGGTGATTCATGTCAACAACGGCAAACACGCCGTGGTCACACTCAAAACTCCTATCACCATGGAAATCGGCTCAGAGGGGAAAATGAGCGGTAATACAGGATGTAATCAATACACGACAGCCTACACGATTAACAATGAGCAGATCACCATCGGTTTTCCTGCAGTTACGCGTAAATTGTGTTCAAGCAGCCTGATGGAGCAAGAGCAGCAATTTATCGCAGTACTCTCAAAAGCTTCAACAATAAAACGAAATGGTGAAAAATGGGAAGTCCGTGATATTTCTGGAGCATTGCTCTTTGATATGCGGTAATGTCAAATAGAAACCTATTTCGAATAAAAAAACCTCTGTGCCTTAGGGTGAACAAAGCAC
The DNA here is from genome assembly GCA_043759555.1 of Sulfuricurvum sp. Classification (GTDB taxonomy): domain Bacteria; phylum Campylobacterota; class Campylobacteria; order Campylobacterales; family Sulfurimonadaceae; genus Sulfuricurvum. Next base: position 399 of record JAYVLH010000001.1, read on the forward strand.
AGCTTTTCCCACGAGCGATTGGGTTTTGTCAACGTAACACGATGCGCGGATACCGAGCGTGAAAGCGCCACATAAAACTGCGACGGGGCAAAAATCTCGTTGGTTTCGATGACGTAATCGGCCAAGCTCATCCCCTGCGATTTGTGAATGGTTATCGCAAAAGCGAGGGTGATAGGAAATTGGCTTAGCGTGATGAGTTTTTCTTCTTTCATCACTTTTCCTTTCTCACTCCAACGTGTTTTGGTAGTCTCAACACGTTCTACTTTAACGCTTTTTCCGTCGACTTTTTTCACCCAGATGACATCCTCTTCGATAGAGATAATACGGCCTCTCTCACCGTTATAGTAGTTCCATGAGTTACGGGTAAACAAGATAGGAGCTGTAATTTTTAAAAGCATTGAGGGTTCTATGCGGCTCTCTGCCATAAACCTCTCTACATCACGCTCTTGCATTTTTTTGTCATGGATCGTGACATAGGGGGTAATCGTGATCGATTCACCATTAAGATGTTCAAGCTGCGCACGGTTGTGATTTTGGGCGCTGATGTTTTTACCGTAAAGCAAGGTTATGGTACTTTTATCCTCATTTAGAGGCTTCACCAACTCATCCAAAGCACACATGGCATTTTCGTCGATGGAGGCGTGGCGAACCGATTCCAGCAAGGCTAAAAAATCCTCTTCGCACGTTCGGTAGGAACCCTCTAGATGAATCGTTTCAAAATCAAACCGCTCCCAACTGGGGGATTCAAACGCAAAATAGATTGGTTCATTTCCACGTACTACCGGAGGGAGCTGCAAAAAATCTCCGACAACGATGAGGTTGCCTTTAAACTCGGCTTGAAGCAAACGAAAGCGGATCATGTCCAGAAGGGGCGCACTCACCATCGAGATTTCATCGATAACAATGAGACTCATAGAGCCAATAAGCGTGCGTACTTTTTTGGAACATTCCAGCTTGCCGCGCAGTTCCAATTCTTCTTGAGAATTAGCAATTCCTAAATCAAAAAAACTGTGCAAAGTCTGACCGCCGATCAGTGTTGCCGCCATCCCTGTGGATGCTAAACAGGCAACTTTTTGCCCTTTTTTTTGCGCCTCTTCGATGATGGAGCGTGTCAGTGTCGTTTTACCCGAACCTGCCCCGCCGGTGATAAAGAGGTTGGAGGTTTCTAAAATTGTGAGGGCGTTTTTAATCATTATTATCCTTCATCACAATCACTCTCCCAAAAGGAATCTCACGAGCCACTGGGCTAATCCATAGTACATCATAATAGGGTTCATGAAGGGGAAACTTGCCATCCAGATCGGTAAAATACAACAACAGTTTTGGTGGAGTCATATGCGTTTCAATGCGCTCAAATACAGGGTTGAAATCGGTTCCGCCACCCCCTTCAAGCGTATAAACGACCGATTCGCCATTGGTGAATGTTTGATGGCTTCTGACTCTGTCATCACAGATGACAAGCTCTATCGCGTAGGAACCAAACAGCTCCGTTATGGATTCTACTTCGGCGATAAATTGAGCTAGGAGTACTTCGTTGACGGAACCGGAACTGTCAATAGCGATTACGAGTTCCAAATGACGTGAATAGGCACTTGGAAGATAGATACCTGCATAAAGGAGTTTTTTTGACGGCGGCATCATTGCATAATCACTGATGTAATACCCGCCGATACAATCCCGAAGTTCGCTGCGCCAATCGATCAGCGCTTTTCCAATAATGGGAACGAGAAGCTCGAGCCCATCAGGCAGACTTTCCATGGATTGCGCTTTATCCAGAGCATTTTGCGCAAGGATTTCCTGTTGAGCAGTTTCTAGTTTGTCTTGGGGTGTCTCATCGTTGCGTCTGGAATCATTGTCTTTATCGTTCAAATCCTCACGCGTGATCGTATCGAGCAAAAATTCATATATCTCTTCAGCGTATTGACCCCGAAATCGTGGATCATAGGTGATTTTACTGGGGGGAACAAACTCATTGTCGATGAGCATGTTGTTGATGGCATGTTCGCATGCTGTATACCACAGCCAAGGACTGCGTGTACCTATACGTGAAGGATGGGACAAAACAGCATGAAGCGCGGCATTAGAGAGAGAAAATGCCACTTGATCATCGCTGAGTGTGTTGAAAAAATCTTCTCGATATTCGAAACGGTTGCCGTGAAGGGTAAAACTTTCAATGTTGTCATTGACCATGATTTCAAGTGCACTCGAAAGTGTCCCAAAATAGGGGTGTTCCACAAGCAGCTTGGATTTAACGCGGGAGAAATCTAGCATAGCAAATAGGCGTAGGCGTTGACCCACTCGGCATACGCTTTGATGTGATCCATTTTGATTCCCTGACGCTGGAGATCTTGGACGATCATTACGGCAAACTCGCTTTGAAGAGTGAGGGTATAGCCAAGGAGGTGATGAATTTTTTGCTCATCCGGATCACTCAAAATACGCCCAACAAGAGCACTGGAGAGGGCATAAAGTGCTGAAATATCGTTGGGATATTCTAAGCAATCCCCATTCAAAATCGCATCTATATCGGGTAAAAGGGTCATGACTTTACAAAATCCCAAGAAATCAACAGCATTAGTTTTTCCTACCGCGCCTGAAATCGCTTCCAGCAGCAACGATTGAGGCATTGTACTTTGGAAGATATTGTGAACGGCTTCCCAGCTTCGCGGTGTGGCAAAACTTCGCTCATTGAGTGTAGGGTCAAAGGTAAAAAGGGCATTATTTTTAAATCCGATGTAAGCTATGATTCGTGCATCCACTGCGCGCTTCATCGCCCAATCGCGCCAATCTTCGACATTAACTTCCATCTCGACATGGACAAAACGGTTTGCAAGTGGCGATGGCAACCGATAGACTACTCCGCGATCTCCCTCACGATTTCCAGCAGCGACAATGGCCCACCCTTGCGGAAGCGTATACTCTCCCACTTGCCGATCCAAAATGAGCTGATACGCTGATGCCTGCACAGCAGGTGCAGCAGAGTTGAGCTCATCGAGAAAGAGTATCCCTCGACCCTCACGCGGCAAAAACGATGGCGGAGCCCAAAGCGCTAAATGCTGTTCTTTGTCATAAAATGGTATCCCTTTAAGATCGGTCGGGTCCATAAGAGAAAGACGTAAGTCAATGCAGTCAATCTCCATGTCTTTGGCGATTTGCTTGATAATAGATGATTTTCCAATCCCCGGTGCTCCCCATAAAAACGTAGGAATTTTTGACTCTATGAGAGCGCTCATGGTCGTGATTGTTTCGTGGGTGCGCATTAGCTCCATCCTATATTGTAGGTTTGTATATGTTTTCCAAAGGCGGGGTTGGTTTTGACGGCGCGCTCATAACGCTGATCAAGCGATAGCTGGTAGAGTATTTCTACGGGGGTAGATGTATTGGAGGCTAATTGTTTTAAAATCTCACTGTTCCCTTTTTGATACAACATCTCAAGCTGTTGTTGGGACAGTGATGAATTGGAGGCTAATGCTTCATCGTAGCGGTTCAAAGTAAAAAGCATTTCTAAGTGTTCGGCTAACAAGGTCGTATTTTGAGCCAACTGGGTAAAAACCGCGTCGTTATTTGTTTCCATTAAGGTGGCTTGCATAGTGGGAGTCAGGGTTGTATTGGATGCTAATAAACGGCTGTGATTCACTAAGAGTCGTAAAAAACGTATCTCATTCAGCGGATAAAAGCGGGAAATTATGTCAGGGTATTTCGTTTCCAAAATATTAGCACTTTCCATGGATAAGGTAACATTTTGCGCGAGAATTTCTTCTATTTTCGGATCATTGAGTGCTAAAAGCTCCTTTTCAAATGCGAGCGGTTCACGATGGGCGATCAAATAAGCGCGATTTTTTAGGAGTTGTTTTAGTGTCTCATCGGGTGTATCGCTGTGCAAAGCAATGGCATCCAAAACACCGCAAAGCGATGGATCATAAGGATGCTGAATCTCTTTTGTGATCGGAGAGAGCTGTGAAATGACGGTAATCAGCTGTGAATTTCCATATTTTTC
>JAYVLH010000002.1:0-19201 GCA_043759555.1 Sulfuricurvum sp.
ATCGTTTATTGTATCTAGGTCTTGATTTGAACCAAATTTGAAACAAAAAAAATCAACTAATTTTTTAGGGGTATTCCTTTAAGATGCGAATTCGCCTTATATACATTTACTCTTAGTAACATTTAAGATATTAGGATTAATAATAAAGAGTGTCATCAAAGCAATAGAAGAAAAAATTAGAAAATATTCTACGTTCCCGCTTAACTTATAAGCAATAATTCCAAAAATAGTATTTCCTTGCGGAATTAAAAAAAATAGTAATTTTGAGTGCTTTCTTAATTTTGGCAAATATTCTTCGGGATTGCTATTCTTTTTCAAGCGGATAAAATGGCGGTGAAAAAGTAAATAATAGAGTATTGATAATTCAATTATTTTGTAAATAATAAGTGAAGCTATAAAAATACCATTGTAGCGTCCCTCAAAGTATACAGAAGGAGTGATTTTAAAATTGTAACTAACAGCTAGCCCAACAATCGCAAGAACACAAACTACGATCATTGCTATCATACGGCGTTTATTTAAATTAACAATTAGTTCTTGCATTGCTTAAAATGAACTTCTTAAAAACACACCTATAAATACTTCAACACAACCTAAAATGATATTTATGGGTAATAAATATGCCGTAATTAGCCAAAAACAATCTTTTGCTTTTTTCACTTGACATAATCTACAACTTGCTCTTGAAAGAATCCAAGCCATAAAAATCATGTTCATAGCCATAATCATCAAGATACTGCCCTTGGTATTTATATATTTATAAATCTCAAAGTTATGCACATCCAAAGTAAATCCGTTTAGATCAACGGCATTGTCTTTATAGCCCAGTGCCATAAAAATTGATGTCATAAAAAGCAATGCAACAAAAGGGGCTAAAAAGATAAAAAACTTTTTAAATAATGTAGCCCTGCTTGCTAGCCTTTGCTCATTAAATGGGTTTATACTCAAAAATTTGGCAAAGAACCATAATGCAACCATACCACCAAGCCAAACTACTGCACTAAGTGCATGTAAGAAAATCACCAAAGTAGGGTAGTCAGTCATAATACTGTATATTAAATCTCTCACGTAAGCCCTTATTATAATATCAATAATTGTAATATTAACTCTTAATAGATATAAAAATAACTAATTAATTGATTTTTGTGATAATTTTATTACTTTGAGGAAATTTTCGAGAAGAAAAGTAACACCTTATAAAAAGCGTTACCTATGTAGATAGTTAGCGTGCTATTAAAGTCAAAAATTCGTTAAAAATATATCGACTTTCTTTTGGTCCTGGACTTGCCTCTGGATGATGCTGTACCGAAAATACAGGGGAATTTTTATAACGTAGTCCTTCGATGGTATTATCAAAAAGATTAACATGCGTAACGTCTGCAATCTCTCGTACCGATTCAGGAACATTATAATTGTGGTTTTGTGCCGTGATCTCCACCATTCCCGTTTGAATATTTTTAACGGGGTGATTTCCTCCATGGTGACCAAATTTAAGCTTGTGCGTATCATATCCGTGTGCGATACTAAGCAGTTGATGACCAAGACAAATTCCAAATAGTGGAATTTTACGCGCAATCAGTTTTTTGATCTCTTCTTGTTCATGCTTTAACACCAACGGATCGCCTGGTCCATTTGAAAGAAACACACCATCGATTTCATGATTATCAAATCGCTCTATCAGCTCATTTGCACTGAAAGTATTTGGAAGTACTTCTACTTCTAAGCCAGCTTGCGTTAACTCATTCAGAATATTACGCTTTACGCCAAAGTCAATCGCAGCAATGCGTGCTTTTACGGTAGGTGCATCATTGTAACAAAAGCTAAACGGATCATAAACTCCACTGGTATGTTTATAAGCAACTTTAGTACTTACTTCATCAATGTAATTAATTTCTTCAATACGCGGAGATGCTTCAAGAAGAGCTTTAAGCTCCTCTTTGTCACTTACTTGCGTAGAGGCAATCATCATCATCGCACCTTGTGTCCTAAGCATTTTAGTCAAATAACGGGTATCAATGTCACAAATAGCAATAACACCATGCTTTTCCAAAAAGGTATGCAGTGCTTCTTGTGCTCTAAAAGAGGAATGTTCACTTTGATATTGACGAACAATCACACCTTTACAATGAGCAGCATTGCTTTCCATATCTTCATCATTTACCCCAACGTTACCAATCTCAGGCATCGTAAATGTAATAAATTGTCCTGCATATGAAGGATCGGAAATAATCTCTTGATAGCCAGTGAGAGATGTATTAAATACGATTTCACCAACACTTGTAGTATCTGCACCAAAACTTTTTGCACTTAAATAAGTACCGTTTTCAAGATAAATCCACACATCACGCATTACGCCATACCTCTTCGTGCTACTTCATCTTTGTACAATTTTTCATACAAAATTTCATACTCATCTGTTCCTGGGATCATACGTCGCTTGTAGCTTTTAATCTTTTCATAAACAGCATTTTCAAGCTCGCTTGTATCAGCAATAAACGACGTCATAGCATCAAAAATTATATTTTTAATACGATTTTCGCTTACATCATAATGAATCAAATCTTCTTCATATAATTGATCGAGAATTTGATGAGCAATGTCTGAGTAGCGATCTTCATACGATAAAATCACTCCAAATTCAGGTGCTAATTTTTTCTTGATCATGAAAAAGAGTTGTCGCTCATCCGCTAAATAATAATCAATTTGCTCTTCATTGGCATTGACAATCTCTTTAACTTTTTCTTCTAGTGCCATCTCTTTTTTGATATTCTCTATGAGTATTTTTTCAGCCTCGTGTGCTGTGGCTTCTAAACCTTTGGTCATAGTTACCAATCCGCTTCGATTAAGATCAACGGCGATACGACTCGAAATATGGGGGATATGCGAGAGTGAAACTTTCATGAATTGCCCTACTATACTTTTTTGTTATTGTACAGTAGATGAACTCTAAAATCGCTTAGAAAGCGTTTCATCTCTATTTTGTTTTAACAGGCGGAAGACTTCGTAATGTAACTGTGATCTCAGAAGCTTTACCAGGTTCCATTTTTGACAGAATCTGCCCTACAACTTTTGCATTTAATGTTCCCATGATTTCCGCTACTTCACTAACTTTCATACTTGAAAAAATTCCTGCAGCCGCAGCTGGTTTCATTTTTGCAAATGTTTGAGAGACTTTGTCCGATTTTAGCTGTTTCATCTCATCTAAAACTTTTTTGTTTTCAGCCAACATCTTTTTTGTTGAATCTTCACGCATTTTGATTTCAGCGAGTTTTTGATCTACTGCCGTCCCTTTGCCCTGAACCATCGCCTCTTTTTTCTTTAACAACTCTTCTGTAGCACGTTTTAGTGCATCAAGCGATTGCTTTTGTTCGTCAATTTTCCCAAGTTCTACTAAAAGTTCATTCTTACGCGATTCAAATACTTTTGTACATTCATACGATTTGTTTTGAGTACCAAAAAGTGTACTCAGGGCTACTATCAATAGAAGAATAATTTTCATAAAGACTCTCTTTTGTACGTTATTACACCAATTTCATCAAGCATTTTAGCCTCTTCTTTTTTAGTTTTTGCATTATGCGCCTGTATTTCTTGGGTTTCTAGGTATTTAAATTTTTCATACTCTATCATGCTTGCTTTAAATTGACGTCTCACTTGAAGCTGTTGTGCTTTTGCGCGGGCTAAAGTGTCCACACACAGTTGAATTTCCGTATGCTGCGCTTGAATCATTGATTGAGACTGAAGAAGTTCACTTACGGAGCCATTAATGGGAAGAGTAAGGGTAGAAAGAAGAGTATACGCATCATCAATAGCAATGGATGCCATAGAAAAAGCATTGTTAGCATGAATAAGATCACGCTCAATACGGTCAAGCTCTTTTTTTTTGAGCTTGACTAGCGGAGTGTATTTTGATTTCACAATTACAGTAAAATAGTATCGTTTCGATCAGGTGATGTGGAAATCATCCCGATTTTGGTTTGTGTTAGTTCTTCGAGTGCTTTGAGATACTCTTGTGCAGTTACGGGAAGGTCTTCAAAGCGACGAACACCTTCGGTTTTATCCCAACCAGCAAACGTTTTATAAATAGGTGTGACTGCTTCAAGATCAAGTGGCATATAATCAATAACTTCACCATTGAGTTCATACGCAACACAGACTTGAATTTCTTCAAAACCATCAAGAACATCAAGTTTCATAATAGACAAATCATCACACCCGTTAATGCGGCTCGCAAAACGACATGCTACAGCATCAAACCAACCACAACGTCGCGGACGACCGGTTGTTGTTCCAAATTCTCGCCCTGCTTTACGTAAGCGCTCTCCGAGCTCACCATGCTCTTCTGTCGGAAAAGGGCCATTGCCGACACGTGTACAATATGCTTTTACAATTCCGGTTACTTTCCCAATGTCTTTTGGATTGACGCCAAGACCTGTACATGCACCTGCTGAAATCGTTGATGAACTGGTTACATACGGATAGGTACCATGATCGATGTCAAGCATCGTCCCTTGCGCACCCTCAAGAAGAATTTTTTGTCCGTCATCCATCAGTTTCCACGCCATTTGTGTGGTATTTGCCAAGAATGGAACGAGTTTTTCAGCAAATTCAGATAACTCTTTTGTTAAATCTTCACGATTTGGTAACGAAATTTCCAATGCATCAAAAATCGCTTTATTTTGAACAAAATATTCCAGGACGCGATTGGTTAACGTTGCAACATTACGCAATTCCCCAAGACGAAAGCCTGCACGAGCAATCTTTTCACTGTAAGCTGGCCCGATACCACGACCCGTTGTACCAATTGCTTTATCGCCACGAAGCTTTTCTTTTGCTTGGTCGATAAGAGTATGGAATGTCAAAATCATGTGTGCTGATTCACTCACAAATAATCGGCCAAGAAGATTATCAAACTGCTTCATCTCCTTGATCAACGCTTCGGGAGAAACAACGACACCGTTTCCAATGATATTAATCGCTTTTGGATTTAAAATCCCAGAGGGAATCAAATGCAAAGCGTGGGTTTTACCATCAACTACAATCGTGTGACCAGCATTGTGTCCCCCTTGATAGCGAGCAACAACATCGTATTTTTGCGCGAGCAAATCAACAATTTTACCTTTTCCCTCATCACCCCATTGTATTCCTACGATTAAATCCGCTTTCATTCTTTGTAACCCCTGTCTTATTGGTCTATTTTATCTATTAGTGTGTCTGTATAGATGGCAAAACCAACCGATACTGTCTCTTCGTCTTTATAGCGTCCGCCCATTGCAAATACTTCATTTTCTTCAATTACGCGGAAAAAAAGCTCGTCATAATAAAGCATTTTAGCATAATACAGCGGTGCAATAACTACATTTGGATATTCAAGCCCTGCACACAACGCTTTAATTTTAAGTAATTCAACACAAACCTCTTCGGGTGCGATTGTCAAAAGAGATTCTATTTGTTCAAATTTCTCCAAATAAACAAGTTCTTTTAACCAGTCGATTTTCAAAGATAGAAATTTTTCAATATTCACGTGATGAAAATCATCCAATTCTAAATCCAAAAGTTTGGAAAGAATACGCGGGATATTGATATTTGAAATTTGAAGCAGTGGCTGAATTTTCAGACTTTTAAAAATAGTTGTTGCTTGCTTTAGCGCAACGGCGAGATTGGATTCACCCAAAATCTCAACCCCTATTTGATACTGTTCAACAGAAGGATAGCGATAGACCGGCTGAATATAAAACCATTTTTTATGCTCTGTATTTCCGCCAAGACGTTTGCCTAAAATTCGCACAACATCAATAGTGGAATCAGCGCGCAAGCTCATTGAGTGATTTTCACTGTCATTTAAACGGATCAGTTCACGCTCATCACAAATACTCTGATGCTGATGATACGAAAATAACGGCGTCAAAATCTCTTCAAATCCAGCTTCACTTAAAAGCGCCGCTGATGTATTTTCAATAAACCGCTTAGTAGCAGCAGTTCCTGCAAAATAAAGCTTAGACCCCTCAGGAATTTCGTGTTCAAAAATCATACTTAAAGCCCAAAATAGACAGTACTAAATACACGATTAGCTGTCCCATCAAAAGGGCGTCTACCTAATTTTTCCAATGCAAGTTCAATACTATTAACTACCCAGGATGCTTCATATGGCGCAATAAGCCCCATGTGATTAATACGAAAAATTAAATCTTTGATATGATCTTGACCCCCTGCCATATTGATTCCATATTCTTTTTTAAGCATGGAACGAATTTTAGGCGCTTGTTCATCGTCTATCGTCGTCATTGAATCAGCAGGTGTTATAGGATAAATATGCAATCCAATCGCCACAAGTGCTTCACGCGTTGCTTTTGCACGACGAGCTGTTTCATCATACAGTTTATCCAAACCGCCTTCTGCTTTAATACGGTTAAGAATACTTTCTAATCCGATAATAAGTGTTGTTGCTGCAGTCCATGCTGTCGTATTTTTACATTGATTTTTGATCTCAGTAGCAAGGTTAAAATAATACCCTTTACCCTTCCCAATTTTTGCTATTGCCGCATTAGAAAGACCCATGATTGCTAATCCCGGAGGAAGCATTAATGCTTTTTGGCTCCCTGAAATCAAACAGTCAATATTGGATACATCAATTTTTTCAACCCCTACTGCGGTAATCCCATCAGCAATTACCATAATATTAGAGTTATGCCCTTTTACTGCCGCTGCAATTGCTTCAACATTGTGACGCAAACCCCCTGCACTTTCACAGATTTGAATAGCGATTGCATCGATATCCGGATTAGCGATGAGCGCACTCATTACTTCTTCAACAGCTGCAGGAGTATCCCATTCGTGCTTAATTTCAACATTAGAGATTCCATGCGCAACCGCAATTTTTCCAAAACGTTCACCAAATTTTCCCGAGTTGATGGAGAGGAGTTTAGAATGCGCAAGGTTAATTACCGCAGCTTCCATAGCTCCTGTACCTGATGAAGCGAGCATTAACACCTCATCCATTTCTAAAAGCTCAAATAATAATGTGCGTGTTCGCTCAAAAATTGCTTCAAACTCCGGAGTACGGTGATGAAGAGTCTCGCCTGCCATCGCCACGCGGACAGATTCAGGGACAGGGGTAGGTCCTGGGGTAAAAAGGAGCATATTTTTCCTTACTTTAGGAGTATATAATTCATTATTAATGCGCAAATTATAGCGAAGAGGAAGTTAGGGGAGCTTTAAGCTATAATACAACTTAAAAAAAGAGTTACTATGCTTTTGTTTGATGCTCTCATTCTAGGTGCCCTTGAAGGGGTAACCGAATTTCTCCCTGTCTCTTCCACTGGTCATCTTATCCTTGCATCTCAGCTTTTGGGACTTGAACAAACCGATGCCCATAAAGCATTTGAAGTCGCCATTCAGCTTGGAAGTATCCTTGCCGTTTTATTTTTATATGCCAAACGCCTTATGCAGGATAAAACTCTTTGGATTAAACTTGCTGTTGCCTTTGTCCCTACCGGTGTGCTTGGATTTTTATTTTATAAACCTATAAAAGCCCTTTTCGGTGTTGAAACAGTAAGTATTATGCTGATCGCTGGCGGTATTGTCTTTTTGGCAGTGGAATACTTTCGACGAGAAAAAGTCATTGATGAGGGGAAAGACTTGAGCGAACTCTCTTATAAAGAAGCTTTTTTGATCGGTCTATTTCAGAGTATATCCATGATTCCTGGGACAAGCAGATCGGGTGCGACCATCATTGGCGGGCTCTTTTTAGGACTGAACCGTAAAAGTGCTGCTGAATTTTCGTTTTTACTCGCAATCCCGACGATGATTATCGCGACTGCCTATGATCTGATAAAACATCATGACGTTATGGTCGTAGATGATTACTCTATGCTTGCCATCGCATTTATGACAGCCTTTATTTTTGCTCTCGCTACGGTTAAGCTATTTGTGAGTTTTGTAAGCCGTCACACCTTTATTCCGTTTGCCATTTATCGGATTATTGTCGGACTTATTTTCTTCTACTTTGTGGCTACACTCCCAGCTTAAGAACGCTTAGATTTAACCTGATCTATCAAAATCTTCGCTAAATTCAGTCCTTTAGAACGGTGTGAAAGTCCCATTTTCACCTCACCATCGAGTTCCCCTAATGTTTTATCGTATCCACTGGGGATAAAAATCGGATCATATCCAAAGCCATTTTCCCCTCTTGGAAAAATTGAAACTTTTCCATACATCCATCCATGCACACAACTCTCACCCTCACGTGTTACGATAGCAATAGCAGCGGTATAATGCGCATTAGAAGATTCCAATCCTTGCGATCTTAATGAATCGATCAACTTATTCATATTATCTTTGTCTGTTGCATTTTCACCGCCATAACGAGCACTGTAAATTCCGGGTGCACCGTCTAATGCATCAACGCTTATACCGCTGTCATCCGCAACAACTATTGCATCAGCGTCTCCTAAAGCAGCGTAGACCGCACGTGCTTTTATCAGGGCATTTTCTTTGAATGTCTCCCCATCTTCAATAATTTCAAACCCTTCAATCAAATCGGTATAGGGATACACCGCACGATCATGAAGCAGTTCAATAATCTCACGCACTTTACCTTTATTTGAGGTAGCTATTACGATCTGCATTGATTCATATCCTTAGACTAGACTTAGTAATTCTATATTCACGTAAACGTGTTACTATGAATATACTATAATGACAAATATTTTATCTCATTTAAGGCGTCAGTGTGTTTAAAACAGTTCTCCCTCTTTCGGCGATTTTATCGCTTCGTTTTTTTGGTCTTTTTTTGGTTTTGCCGGTACTTTCGGTCTATGGACTCACTCTTGCCGGAGCTACGCCCCTTCTTATAGGGATCACCGTCGGTGGATATGCTCTTACTCAAGCAATTTTTCAACTCCCTTTTGGAATTATGAGTGATAAAATCGGCCGTAAACCCACCATTCTTATTGGATTGGTTATTTTTCTCGTAGGATCTATCATTTGTGCGCTCAGCGTTGATATTTACACTCTCATGTTCGGACGCTTCTTGCAAGGTGCCGGTGCTATTGGCGCGGTTATCCCTGCGATGATTAGCGACCTTGTAAGCGAAGAAAAACGAGGTCACGCCATGGCTCTTATGGGAGGGACTATTGCAATCAGCTTTGCGGCCGCCATGGGTCTTGGACCTGTTATCGCCGCACACTATGGACTCTCTTCCCTCTTTTGGATAACAGCCGTTTTGTCGATTCTCTCCATGATCATCCTCTTTACGAAAGTCCCGACTCCTCCACGCATCCACCATATCTATCACTCTTCTACCAACACGCGTGATATTCTCAAAGATCCCAATCTTCTCAATATGATTATCATCAATGGGATGCAAAAAGGGCTGATGACAGTTGCATTTGTCCTCATTCCTGTATTGTTGATCGGTACGGATACAATAAAAGGATTTGACTGGGTAGCCGCTGATTTGTGGAAAGTGTATGTCCCAGCACTATTAGCAGGACTTGTAGCTATGGGACCTGCTGCGGTGTTTGGCGAAAAATACAACAAACCAAAACAAATATTTTTGATCTCTATCGTCCTCTTTATTATTGCCTTTACCCTTATGGGATTTGCGACGCAAAGCTGGCAGTTTGTAATGGGTGTTGTGAGCTTTTTTATTGCGTTTAACATGATGGAACCTTTGGTACAATCAATGATTTCCAAATTTGCGAAAGTCCACCAAAAAGGGGCAGCACTGGGTATTGCCAATGGCTTTGCGTATCTCATGACGTTTATTGGCGGGATTGTGGCAGGTCTTGCATTGCAGTATTCCAACAAAGAAACATTAGCGATTGCCTTGATTGTCGTTTCGACGCTGTGGCTTTTATGGACCATGAAGCTTAGCAATCCTATTCGTTTTTCACATCTTTATATTCCTATGGATCATGTGGATATGGAGAAACTAAACAACTTAGAGCATGAGCATATTGCCGAATGGTTTATCAATGAGACAGAAGAATTAGTAGTTGTTAAGTATCAAAAAGAGATGATGAATGAAGAGACTATTAAAGCAAAGATTGTGAAATAATTTGTCATACCGTACTTGATACGGTATCCATGCTTTTAGATTCCGTGTCGTAGCACGGAATGACGAAAATTATAACTTTATAACTCTAACCAGTGTTCCCGCTTCCAAATCTCCATCATCTTCACCGCAGATCATTAATCCGGCATTGCCTAAAAGATTTGTCAAAATCGCCGAACTTCCTGTTTTTTTACCCTCAAAATCAACCCAATAACGTCCGTCTTCAAAAGAGAGATTACACGCAGTAAATTCACTCTTATTAGAACGTTTTGCAAAAGGGACTTTTAGTGTCGCTTCAATCGGCTCGTAATTATTTTCACTTCCCATCATTCGAGCTATCAGAGGTGCTACATAAAGGATAAAAGTTACGGTGGAAGAGTACGCAAATCCCGGAAGGGAAACAATAAACTTCGAACCGCGCTGAGCCACCATTACGTGCTGTCCCGGCTTGATATTTACCCCTTTGAAGATTACCTCAGCACCAAGCTTTGGAACAATATGTTTGACAAAATCATAATCTCCAACACTCACCCCGCCAGTACTTACGACAATATCACTTGAGCGAAGCGCTTCATCAAATCGTTCCATAATGTCATATTTGTCATCACCGACAATTCCCATCTGAATACACTCGCCTCCGATGTGTGATACCAACGCTTGAAGCGTATAGCTATTAGAACTGCGGATTTGGCCTGCGTGATGTTGTGTTTCACCTATATCCAATATCTCGCTTCCCGTAGCAATAATACTCACACGCGGACGTTGAGAAACGCTTACCATAACGTGATTAATTCCCGCCATGACTCCGATTTCTGCAAATCCCACCGTCGTTCCTTTAGGAATTAAAACCTCACCTTTGCGGTAGCTTTCCCCTATTGGACGAACAGCGAACCCAAGAGGAACTTGTTTTTCAATAACTATTTGGTCATCACGTACTGATATATTTTCAATAGGAATCAGCGTATCAGAGCCTTCTGGCATCAATGAACCTGTAAAAGTCTTAATGCAAATGCCACTTTCTACTTTGGCTATTTCATCAGCTCCTGCAGGATTGTCACCTAATATTACCAAAGCTTTATATTCTAAAAAATCTGCATGCAGTACCGCATATCCATCCATGGCCGAGGTAGGATGTGTAGGATAGTCTTCAGAAGCTACAATATCTTCTGCCAAAATACGTCCCAAAGCATTGTTCAAAAAAACACGCTCGCTGCAAAGGGCGCCCATTGGCAAGAGACTCAGCATATTTTGAGAAGTTTCGTACGAAATCATTGTACTCTCCCGAGCAAGCCTGCACCGGCGATAGCCGTTGAGCGCTCACGTGCATAAATACGTTTACCATCTCTCAGATCATATTTCCAGATGGGGGCAGAAGCTTTAAAATCTTCAACAAACTGCTCAATCGTCTCTAATGCTACGCGACGTTTAGGGGAGAATACCGCCGCAATATATGAGGATTCGTGCAACAATACATCTCCGCGAGAATGCGCCATTTTAAGCGTTGCTCCCAATGGGGCTACTTTTGCATTCCATGCATCAAACCAACTATTTAAAATTGGTTCATATACATCGAAACTCAATCCCTCGATCGCATCTTCATCCCGTACCGTTCCAACAAAAGGAATATACGCTCCATAATTGCTAGTGGCTTCTTGCTCATACCAACGTGCTAAAATTTCTGGAACATTTAATGCCCCGTCGTGCAATTCCAACATCCTTATCCTCCGCACACAGGGGGAAGAAGTGAAACCTTGTCACCATCTTTTAATACCGTATCTAAAGAAGCGACCAATGTATCATTTACTGCTACCGCACACGACTCAATCCATTGCGCCATGTCGCTATCTTCTTTTAATACGTTTGCAACATCACGCAAGCTTGATGCATCCATGCTCAAAATAGGCTTTTGAATTGGCCCTAAAAATTCTACCGTTATCATAAAATATACCTCTAAATTCACTTGTTATTTTAGTATAATAGCACCTCTTGTATGAAAAGGTCTTTAGTGTGATTTTTGGAAAAATTGATTTTTTAAACCTCTTGCCGTTTCATGTTTTTATGAAACGATACGCCAGAACTCTACGTACCCAGCAAAGCCTTCATTACCATAAAGGTGTTCCCTCCGCTCTGAATCGCTCCTTTGCCGCGCGACGAATCGATGCGGCATTTATCTCCAGTATCACTGCGCGTCATTGTCATCATTTTGGTGTAGGAATTGTTGCAAAGCGTGACGTCCTAAGTGTTTTAGCTCTTCCTTCACATAAAGACAAAAAAGATAGTGATTCAGCAACCTCCAACCTCCTCACTCAAGTATTAAATATACCAGGTGAAGTTCTCATTGGCGATAAAGCATTGCGTTATTATTACAGTGGCGGAGAATGTGTTGATTTAGGAAAAGTATGGAATGAGCAAACAAACTTGCCCTTCGTTTTCGCCCTTTTATGCTCGCATGACTACACCAATGAACTACAACGCCTCACTCAAGCTTTCACAGCCCATCCTGTCAAAATTCCCCAGTATATATTATTAGAAAATGCTCGAAAATCAAACTTATCCCCTGAGCAGATACGCCATTATCTCAGCTATATCAGCTATGGTATCGGGGAAAAAGAAAAAAGAGGATTTAAAAAATTTTTAACAGAAGCCAAAAAGAAGGGTCTTGTCCCCCCAATGAGAGAAATACGTTATCGCTGAATCAGAGTATTAATCCGAGCTATTGTTTCATCAATACCGATAATTGCCATTACACTATCCAATCCTGGACCCGATAATTTCCCCAACAGCGCAATACGCAATGGTTGGCCGATTTTCCCAAATCCTATTTCGAGTTTTTCCACAACATCTTCCATTACGTGATGATAATCGCTTGGTAAATGAAGTTCAGAAGTATTTTGTAAAGCGAGCGCAAATGCTTCTAAAACAGCACGGCTCTCCTCTTTGTACCCCTTTTTGAGCACAGCTTCATCAAACTCTGCAGGAGCCACCAAAATATCTCCTGCAAGCAGCGCCATCTCCGCCAAAGTCTTTGCTCTTTCTTTGACTGCATCGAGCAAAATTTCACGTTTGTCATGACTGATGAGCATTACACCATGAAATTCTAGTAATTCGCATAACTTCTCATTACTCATATTTTTGAGATAGTGAGCATTGAGCCAATCAAGCTTATCGGTATTGTAAACTGATGCAGAACGGTTAATATCGCTAGGATCAAACAGCTCTAACATTTCTGCCATTGAAAAAATTTCTTGATCTCCATGACTCCACCCCAAGCGAACAAGAAAGTTCAGAAGTGCTTCAGGCGTATACCCAAGAGTTTTATACATCATCACGTCGGTTGCACCATCACGTTTTGAAAGCTTCTTGCCTTCACTGTTGTGTATCATTGGAACATGAAAAAATTTCGGTAATGCAAATCCAAGCGCCTGATAGACAACGATTTGCTTAGGCGTATTAGAAAGATGATCATCTCCTCGGATTACATCCGTAACTCCCATCAATGCATCATCGACTGCAACTACAAAATTGTACGTAGGCGTCCCATCGCTGCGTGCGATGATAAAATCATCCAAAATATCAGCAACATTGAAAACAACATCTCCTTTGACCCCATCATGGACCGTGATTGAGCCTTCCAGCGGAGCTTTAATACGGATGACCGCTTCGCGGCCTTCAGGTGCTGTTCCTGTGAAATCACGGTATCGATTGTCGTATTTTGCACGTTCTTTACGCTGTGTTTGTTCTTCTCTCAGTGCGTCGAGCTCTTCTTTGGACATATAGCATTTGTACGCTTTTCCTTCATCTAAAAGCTTTTGGACATGCTCTTGATAAATACCTAAACGGGAAGATTGGTATTCTATTACCCCATCATGCTCTAGTCCTACCCACTTAAATGCATCCACAATCGCACGTGCGGCAGCCTCGTCATTACGGCTAAAATCGGTATCTTCAATGCGAAGTAAAAACGTTCCGCCGTTTCGACGCGCCCAAAGATAACTGAGTAATGCGGTACGTAAACCGCCGATATGCAAATATCCTGTCGGACTTGGAGCGAAACGTGTTACGACCATACTAAAATCCTTTTTTACAATTGTCGAATTTTAGTTAAGACTAGGTTAAAAGCGGGTAAAATAGAGAACTTTACCTCAGGAGCAGCCATTGCGTTCACTGTTACTCTCATCCTTACTCCTCACATCACTTTGGAGTGCACCCATCGGCGGCGTTGCTGTCATGGTTAAAAATAGTCCCATAACACTTTATGAAGTGCAACAAGAAATGAAACAAAGTAAGACATCTGCACAAGAAAGTGCCGATACGCTTATCCGTAAAAAACTTGAACAACTCGAAGCCAGTGAGAAAAAAATAAGCGTTACTTCTGCTGACATTCAAGAAGAACTTGAACGTATGGCAAAACAAAACAATCTTACATTAGAGCAGTTTTATGATGCGATGCAAACCGCACGCGGCATTGGACAAACGGAACTAAAAGCAAAAGTAGAGGAAAACTTGCGTGGACAAAAGCTTTACAGTTCGATTGCTTTTTCAAAAATGGCACAACCCACTGCTGAAGAAGAAGCCGAATACTATCAGCTCCATTTAGATGAATTTTCACAACCAGACCGTTATGATGTAGTTACCTATATTTCTCCATCTTCTGAAGCTCTGCAGGTAAAAATCAATGATCCTATGCGTAACGTCGAAAATGTCACGTCAAAAGATGAAAACATTCCCTCTAAAGCCATTAATCCGCAGCTTGCGCAATTGCTCAATAAAATCGAAGTCGGTAAATTTGGTCCCATCATTCCCAATGGTAAAAATGGATTCATGAGCTTTTATATGAAAGATAAGCCTAATCTTGTCACGGAAAATCTCGATTCAGTACGTCCTCAAATCTCTAATGCTATTATGGGTGAAAAACGAAATCAAGTACTGAATGATTATTTTACAAGATTGCGACTAAGTGCAGATATTAAAGTGGTGCGGCTGCCGTAAAAAAAACTTCATCGTCCCCGTGTTAAGCACGGGGATGACATTAGCCTTTATAATTTTCTAGGTATTTGGTATCGAAGTTGTTATTGATAAAATCAGGATTTTTCATCATTTTTGCATGAAAAGGAATGGTCGTTTTAATTCCAGTAATCGTAAATTCACTCAATGCCCTATGCATCCGTGCAATCGCATCATTGCGATCTTTACCATACACAATCAACTTTCCAATCATAGAGTCGTATGTTGTAGGAACCATATACCCAGCATATGCATGGGTGTCGATTCTAACATTTCGCCCGCCTGGTGCGATCCATTGTGTAATCTTTCCAGGACTTGGTAAAAACTTAATAGGATCTTCTGCAGTAATACGACACTCAATAGAGTGACCGCTTAAGATTACCGTATCTTGAGAGGGCAAGGCTTCACCTTCTGCTACACGAATCATCATCTCGATAAGATCCAATCCGCTTACCATTTCAGAAACCGTGTGTTCCACTTGAAGACGCGTGTTCATCTCCATAAAATAGAAATTTTTATCCGCATCAAGAAGGTATTCGAATGTCCCTGCACCTTCGTACTTAATAAACTTTGTTGCACGGACCGCTGATGCGTGAAGCTCTGCACGAATTTCAGGGGTCAACGCAACTGCAGGAGATTCTTCGATCAGCTTTTGGTGACGACGCTGCATGGAACAGTCACGCTCTCCGATATGCAAAACATTACCATGACTATCAGCAATCACTTGTACTTCAATATGACGTGGATTTTTGATAAATTTTTCCATATAAATGGTTCCATCGCCAAACGCCGTAATCGCTTCTGCTTCTGCTGCTAAAAAAGCGTTTTCAATACCGCTTTCTTCTTCGACAACCCGCATTCCACGTCCGCCGCCGCCAGCCGCCGCTTTAAGAATAATGGGAAATCCGACTTCTCGCGCACGTATATGCGCTTCAGCAATATCTTTGATCGCACCGTCAGATCCTGGCACGACCGGGACACCTGCAGCGATCATAACGTCTTTGGCTTTAGACTTGTCAGACATCATAACCATAACTTCAGGTGTTGGTCCAATAAACTTAATTCCATGATGCGTACAAATTTCAACAAAATGTTGATTTTCACTCAAAAATCCATATCCCGGAAAAATTGCATCGCAATTGCTAATTTCTGCTGCTGCAATAATAGCTGGAATATTAAGATAGCTTTTTGCGCTAGGAGCTGCACCAATGCAAATCGAGGCATCTGCAAGCTGAAGATATGCAGCATCTTTATCAGCAGTTGAATAAACGGCAACCGCTTCCTTGCCCATCTCTTTGATCGTGCGAATAGCACGAAGTGCAATTTCGCCGCGATTAGCGACGAGAATTCGTTTAATTTCCGCCATAATTAAAGCTTTTTAACGGCGTACAATGGCATATCGTATTCAACAGCTTGGCCATCGGATTTAAGAATTTCAAGAATTTCACAATCAAACTCTGCTTCAAGTTCATTCATAATTTTCATCGCTTCAAGAATTGCAACGACTTGACCTTTTTTTATACGGTCTCCCACTTTAACAAACGGTGCAGACTCCGGTGAAGGAGATGAATAAAATGTCCCTACCATTGGAGACAAAATTGCATCTCCGCTCAAAAGTGCAGATACAGATAAAACATCTGCTGCAGTAGCTGCAGGTGCCGCCATCATAGCTACAGGCGCTGCCATCATAACAGGTGCGGCAACCGCACCAACATTTTTTTCCAATTCAATCGAGAAACCATCTAATGTGATTTTTAATTTTGAAAGAGTGCTTACATCGAACTCTTGTACTAATGTCTTAATTTGTTTCATATCCATGGATGAATCGCTCCTAAAAGTAGGGTAATAGATATGCTATACTACCACAAATAAAATTAACATTGGATAGCGCATGGGCCTCAAAAGTGATGGATGGATTCGAAAAATGGCTCTTGAAGAGGGGATGATTTCCCCATTTTGTGAGGATCAAGTAGGTGTAGGAGTTGTTAGTTACGGCCTTAGTTCATACGGGTATGATATTCGTGTGACCAATGAATTTAAAATTTTTACCAACCTCAATTCCACGGTTGTTGACCCAAAACTCTTCGATGATGCAAATGTTGTTGATTTCACTGGGGACGTGTGCATTGTTCCGCCTAACTCATTTGCGCTGGCTCGCACCGTTGAATATTTTAAAATACCTCGTGATGTTTTGGCAATTTGTTTGGGGAAATCAACGTATGCACGTTGCGGTATCATCGTCAATGTCACCCCTTTCGAGCCAGAATTTGAAGGGCATATCACTATCGAAATCTCTAATACTACACCTCTTCCCGCTAAAATTTACGCTAATGAAGGGATTGCTCAAGTGCTTTTTTTGCAAGGTGATGCAATGTGCGAAAAGAGCTACAAAGACAAAAGGGGCAAATATCAAGGGCAAGAGGGGATTACCCTCCCCCGAATTTTAAAATAAAAGTGATACAATTTCATTATAACATTACAAGGAGCCACGATGCTACATGAATACAGAGACGTTATTACCCATATGAAAGAAAACGATGCGGCAAATGCCCATTTTTTAAAAATTTTTGACCGCCACAACTCTTTGGATGATCAAATAACTGAAGCTGAAAAAGGAAATCTTCCTTTAACTGATTTGGAGCTTGAAAAACTAAAAAAAGAGAAATTATTACTTAAAGACGAAGCATATACAATGATTATTGACTACAAAAAAGAGCATAGTCTCTAAAATATGCCTCTCTCGAGGCAGATGAATATCATTATCTTCTATCCTCTTCTTCCCTCTTCACATTGAGTCAACTTTCAGCTTACTGGTGATAGCATTACCCTTCATTGTATAAAAAATTATAATTTAGGAGAATTTATGGAAACGTCTACTACGTTTACTAAACTGGCTGATTTTGGACGCGCACTTTTAAACCGTCCCTCTTTGCACGATGGTCTTCCGCTCATCTCTGAATACGCCAAAAATATCAGTCATGCAGAACGTTGCTCTATTTTCATTCGTAACTTTTCCAATAAAACACTCTGGACAACACTCGCCGATGGAACCGAAACCATTACGCTGCACGAAGAAGATGGTATTGCAGGACAAACCCTCAAAGAAGGGAAACCACTGCTCATCAACGACCCCTACAAAGACGAGCATTTTTTATCCTCTATCGATAGCAAGACGGGCTTTGTTACAAAAAATATCGCGTCCATACCTATTTTTGATTCCAATCGACGAATTATCGGTGTATTTCAACTGTTAAATAAACCTGATGGTTTTAGTTCTGAAGATGCAAAATTCATGATTTTCTTTGCTCACTATATCAGTACATATTTAGAACTTTCTCTTTCGTATGACAATCAAGGATCACTGCTAAAAAAGGAAACCTATGGGTATTGAAATTTATCAGCGTATTGCTATTTTTGGAAAACGTTTGACACAGTACGAAAAGATCGAAGACACTCTCCCTGAAATTTCAGAAGAAGCAAAAGCCATTATGAATGCAGAGCGATGCTCTATTTTTATCGTAGATCGTACAACCAATATGTTATGGAGCAAACTTAGTGACGGAGTAGGAAAAATTGTCTTAGGAATGGAGACAGGAATTGTTGGAGAAACTGTCCGAACCAAGCTCCCGATTTTAGTTAATAACCCTTATGAGGACAGCCGTTTTTCATCCAAAATTGATGACAAAAGTGGTTTTGTGACACGTAATATTTTAGCGGTTCCAATTTTAAACTCCAAACAAGACGTCATCGGAGTTATTGAGATGCTCAATAAATACAACGGTGATTTCACCTATGAAGATGAAGGAATTATGAACTTCTTAGCCAATTATATTAGCGGGACATTGGAGCTCGCATTGCTTATTGAGGGAAATAGTAAATAAGTGCTATAGCAGCTCTTTTTTTATCCAATGACTTAAGCAGTATAGTCCCCATGTGTGCTGTTTAAATTTTCCACGATGTGCCATTTCGATGTATTTTTCTAGCTCATTGTCATGAAATATACCCGTTTTTTTATTGACCTCACGTATTAAATCTATCCTCTTTGATGCAATAAGCCATTCCATATAAGGGTTAGCAAACCCTTTCTTTTTGCGATTTAAGATCTCTGGATTTAAATATTTTTCTCCCATCTCTTTAAGTAAA
>JAYVLH010000003.1:0-9379 GCA_043759555.1 Sulfuricurvum sp.
GCAACAGCTCCACTGCCTTATGGCGTTAATGAATTATTACTGTATGGCTTAATAAAAAAAGAGGCTCCAAAACTCGTTCAATCCATCACAACACCTTTGTATGTTCCTGAAGATCTGGATTTTGTTATCGAAGGCTGGGTAGATACGGAAAAGCTTAGATTAGAAGGGCCTTTTGGAGATCATACTGGTTATTACACACTCGCAGAACATTATCCTGTAATGGAAGTAAGTGCCATAACAAGCCGTAAAAATCCGCAGTATTTGGCAACGGTCGTGGGCAAGCCGCCGCTTGAAGATAAATATATGGGTTGGGCAACAGAGCGTATTTTTTTACCTCTTTTGAAAACGAATGCAGCCGATTTGATTGATTATCACATGCCTGAAAATGGGGTTTTTCACAATCTTATATTGGCTAAAATGAAACCGCTTTACAAGGGGCATACCAAACAGTTTATGCATCTTTTTTGGGGTTCAGGACAGATGAGTTTTGTAAAGCATGCATTATTTTTTCCAGAAGACGCTCCAAAATTGACCAATTACGAAGCACTAGCAACCTATGCCCTCAATCGATTTATACCAAAGTGTCTATTCATATCAGAGGGAATTACTGATGCTTTGGATCACTCCAGTCCTGAAGCACTTGTCGGCGGAAAATTAGGAGTTGATTTTACAGCATCGTACGTGATTAAAAAGCCTGATATGCTTGAGAGTACTGTTCTATTGGAACGGATACGACCCCTTTTGCCCGAAGCACAAGCAGTAGTGCAGTATATGCGTCATACGGCTAATCCAATAACGGTTATTGGAGTTCAAAAAACCCGTTCGTTAGCGCATAGTGCTCAAATGCTTCAGGAACTTGAACCATTGTTACGAATCGTAATATTGGTTGACATAGAAAAAAATGATTTGAATAATCCTTATATGCTGTTATGGCGTGTAGCAAACAATATTGATGCAGGGCGTGACATACAGATAGAAGGTAGCATTGTGTCTGTGGATGGAACTAATAAAACGGCGGTTGATGGTTTTGAGCGTGAGTGGCCAGGCGATGTCAACTGCACTTCCAGTGTTGTTGACAAGTTGAAATCTGTTTCGCTTTGGGACTTAGAGGCTAAATTGGAACAGAAGTATCAGTTGTAATCAGATGATGAGAATGTATTAAGGAATATATTAGAATTACTAATGTATCATCATTTTAGATTTTATTTAACAGGGAATTATACTCGATGATTAAAACCACTTCATTCATTGCGCTTTTTTTAATGGCGTCAATTTCGTCTTTGAATGCTGCAACTTATAAAGGTCAAAAAGTTTACGTAGAGGCATGTAAAGAGTGTCATGGCGGCGGTCAAGAAATGGCAGCATCAAAAAACATACGAACGTGGGAAAAGATTATGGATAAAAAAGGTGAAAAACTCGCTGATATCCATTTGTCATCTAGAAAAGCACAAGCATCATGGGATTATTTTGGAAATCGAAAATTTACCAAAGATTCTAAACACCTTGAAGATTTTTTAACGGAATATGCTAAAGATAGCGGTAACGTACCTGCTTGTAACTAATTTTACCGCTTTGCGGTAATACTTTCTAAACCAAACTTCGCTAGAATACCCCACTTTTTTATTATTTGGAGACACTATGGAAAAAATGTGGTCCGGACGCTTTGCACAAGATGCATCGTCATTGTTAGAACAATTTAATGCCTCTATAATGTTTGATCAAAAATTGTATCGTGAAGATATTGAAGGTTCTGTTGCTCATGCTCAAATGTTGGCACATCAGGGTATTTTGACATCCGATGAACTTGCTTCTATTGAGGCAGGTATGGCTCAAGTCCTGCGTGAAATTGAGTCGGGTGTATTCGAATGGAAAATTGGTGATGAAGATCTTCATATGGCAATCGAAAAACGACTGACAGCGATTATTGGTGATACAGGGAAAAAACTGCATACGGCACGTAGTCGAAATGATCAAGTTGCTCTTGACTTTAGACGCTATGTATTACGAAAAAATAGTGAGATTGTTGAGCAAATAAAATCACTTATGGTTGCAGTTGTGGACATTGCACGTGAGCATACGACGACATTAGTTCCTGGTATGACGCATTTACAGCATGCCCAACCCATTAATTTTGGATTTCATCTTCTCGCATATGCATCGATGTTTAAGCGCGATATTGAGCGATTTGAAAATTCACACGAACGTAATAATATCTCTCCTATTGGATGTGCCGCCCTTGCAGGAACGCCTCATAATATTAATCGTGAGATGACAGCCAAAGCGCTTGGTTTTGATTCAGTCAGTATTAATTGTCTGGATACGGTAAGTGATCGTGATTTTGCCCTTGAAATTCTTTTCAATATATCTACATTGATGATGCATATTTCAAGACTTTCAGAAGAAATTATTCTTTGGTCAAGTTATGAGTTTCGTTTTGTGGAACTTTCCGATGAATACTCTACAGGCTCATCGATTATGCCTCAAAAGAAAAACCCTGATGTACCAGAACTGTTACGCGGAAAAACAGGTCGCGTGTATGGAAATCTAATGGGTCTGTTAACTGTGATGAAAGGGTTGCCGCTCGCGTATAATAAAGACACTCAAGAGGACAAAGAGGGTGTATTCGACAGTATCCAAACAGCTGAAATTTCTCTTGAAATTTTGCGTGAAGCTCTTAAAACAATGACAGTAAAACCTGACAACATGGAACGTGCGTGTAAGCTTGGTCATCTTTCGGCTACTGATTTGGCCGATTATTTGGTTCAATATTGCGATGTCCCTTTTCGTGAAGCCCATTTTATTACAGGTAAAGCAGTTGCACGTGCCGAAGCATTAAAAATTGACTTAAGTGAAATTGAATACAAAGAGCTGCATGCGATTGACAATCGTATCAATGAAGATGTTCTTCGTTATCTCAGTATTGAGCATTCTATGAATGCACGAACATCTCAGGGTGGAACGGCACAAGTACGTACGTTAGAACAAATTATTTATTTCGACCATTATTTAAAGGATATTTTATGAAAATTACCGTCTCACATCAAGATGCAATGCGTTTTATAGCGAAAACAGAAAAAAGCAGTTTTATTATTGATTGTCCACAAATTTCTCCGATTGAATATTTTTTAAGCGGTATTATTGGCTGTACGGCAACCGATATCATTATGCTTCCTAAGCAGCAAGGATATGAAGTAACAAATCTTGAAGTGAGCGGTGAGGTTGTTCGAAACGATGATGCCCCAAAGAAATTTAATTCATTGCACCTTGAATATCGGTTTAATTCTAATGCAGAGGACACTCTTGCCGCACGCTGGGTAATGGCAAGTTTAGAAACCTATTGTTCGACGATTAACACTATTAGAGATACAACGGCGATTACGTACACGATCATACATAATGGTAATACCGTCCGAGAAAATGAAAAGATGATCAGCGGTGGTGGAAGTTCTGTTGATTTTGGAACATTACAAGGGTGCAATGCATAGTCATGTGGTCATAAATTTCTCTCGTATCCGAAAGATACGGGTAGCTTTAGGGGATTGCAAAGGACTTTAGTCCTTGCCACTAAAATGAACTTGTTCGTTTTAGTGTGTAAAATATTGTCTAAAAAAAGTCTTTCGAATCAGCATCACTTAGGTGATTCCAGTGGAGTTTTGCTCCGCCTACGAGATGAAAATGGAGATGTTTGACTTCTTGTCCCCCATTTTCTCCGATATTGCTGATAACACGATAACCTGTTTCATCAATGCCAATCTCTTTGGCAACATTTTGCATGAATGTTCCCATTTTTCCCATTAACTCTCCTGGAATATCGTTAAAACTATCGAAGTGTGTTTTCGGAATAACCAGGACATGAACAGGTGCTTTTGGATTAATATCATGAAATGCAAAAAACTCTTCATTCTCAGCCACTGCGTTTGATGGAATTTCTTTGTTGGCAATTTTGCAAAATAGACACATACGAAACCTCTTTTTTCTTGCATTGTAGCATACAGCTCACCCTTCGAAGCTTATTGTAAAAGAGATTTCACTACAATTGCTTAATTAATGAATGATGGAGATAAGAGCTTTGGAAGAGTGGTACAATGCTATACAGTCAGCTGATACAATCGATAAAATAGAAGAAATTCGTATTGCGATTTTTGGAAAAAAAGGGATTATGAACGCTGAATTCGCACGAATGAAAGAAATTCCTGATGCCGAAAAAGGGACATTTGCTAAGGAATTAAATATTCACAAAGAGTCTCTAAACGGTCTATTGATGGATCGAAAGCTTTTTTTAGCAATACAGCATTTAGAAAGTTCTATGAAGCTCGAAGCGATTGATGTTACGCTTCATTCTCCTGTCAGCGAGAGGGGTTCACTTCATCCTGTCATGGAGACAATGGATCGTATTGTTGAATATTTCACAGCGATGAATTTTGCGGTCCATACGGGACCGATGGTAGAAGATGATTTTCATAATTTTGAAGCTCTTAATCTTCCTAAGTATCATCCGGCACGCGATATGCAAGACACATTTTATTTTAAAGATGGCGCCCTCTTGCGGACACATACCTCACCTGTGCAAATTCGTACTATGATGAGTACAAAGCCGCCTATTCGGATGATTGCTCCTGGATCAGTATTCCGTCGTGATTACGATATTACCCACACACCAATGTTTCATCAAGTAGAGGGACTGGTCGTTGAAGAAGAGGGAAAAGTATCATTTGCTAATCTTAAGTTTATTTTAGAAGATTTTTTGAAAACGATGTTTGGTGATGTTGATGTGCGATTTCGTCCCAGCTTTTTCCCTTTCACGGAGCCTTCAGCAGAAGTGGATATAAGCTGTATTTTTTGTGCAGGCAAAGGATGCCGAGTGTGTTCGAAAACAGGATGGCTCGAAGTGCTTGGATGCGGTATTGTTGATCCGAATGTTTTTAAAGCTGTTGGTTATGAAAATGTAAGCGGATATGCGTTTGGTCTAGGGGTTGAGCGTTTTGCGATGCTGATCCACCGTATTGGGGATTTGCGATCACTGTTTGAGGGTGATGTTAGATTATTGGAGCAGTTTAGATGATCGTTACAAAAAATTGGTTAAATGAGTGGATTGATTTAAGTGCAATAGAAACACAGCAGTTGCTTAAAACGTTTAATGCTATTGGTTTGGAAGTAGATCGCCACGAGAAAATGTCTGTCCCTGTAGGTGTTGTAATCGGTTTTGTTGAAGCATGTGAGAAACATCCTGATGCGGACAAACTTAATGTTTGTCAAGTAAATGTCGGCAGTGACGTTCGTCAGATTGTATGCGGTGCTTCGAATGTTCGTGCCGGAATTTATGTTGCCGTAGCTACTGTTGGCGCAAAACTTCCAGGCGGATTGGAAATCAAAGAAGCCAAATTGCGCGGTATGGATTCGCACGGTATGATTTGTTCATCCAAGGAAATCGGTCTACCCTCCATGGGTGAGGGGATTATGATCCTTGATTCAAGTATCGGCGAGCTTATTAACGGAAAAAATTTGTGTGACTATGCCGCTTTTAATGACGACATTATTGAAATAGAATTGACTGCTAATCGTGGTGATTGCTTAAGTATTCATGGGATTGCACGCGATTTGAGTGCTGCATTTAATAAAGAGCTTCGAGAAATCAGAAAGAGCGTTGAACCGGAAGGACGCCTAGGCATTGGTCGAATTTTGCAACTGACACATGCTCAAACGTATGATGTTGAACTTTTGTATGGTGCCGTTGATGTTAAAGGACTTGAACTTCCTTTTTTAGTAGCACTCCGAATGGCCATTTTGGAAGAAAATTATCCTAATGTGATGGATACATTGCTTAAATACGCGACACATAGTACGGGTGTTGTATTACGTGCATACCCTTTTAGTGCCCTAGAAGATACAGGCAGCACAAAATCAGTGATTACGCTCGCTGCTGATGAAAATGGTTATGCCGCATTGTATGGTAAAGAGAAGCTTTCGGTAGTAGGTGTTTCTCAAAGCGACGATGCACGATTTAGTCTTAATGATGGATTGGCAATTATCGAAGCCAGCTATATTCTTCCTGAAATCATTGCTAAAAAAATGGGTGAGATAAAAGTGTTAAGCTGCCCTCATTATTATCATGCTTCACGAGGCAGTGAGCCAGAATTGAACACTGGTATTGATTTTACAATGGAACTTTTTGAAAAATACACTTCATCTACTATTTATGGTGGTCAGTTAGAGCTTCAATCAGCACGCGAATCACGTATTGTAACGATGAAAGAAGATGAATTTGAATCCTTTATCGGGATGAAAATTGATAAAACAACATTGACACAAATTTTGAAAAATCTTGGGATGGTTATTAATAAGCCTAAAGCCGAAGTATTTGCGATTTCAATTCCTGATTTTAGGCATGATATTGTTAATAAGCAAGATATTGTAGAAGAGATTGTTCGAATGGTCGGAATTGATAACATTCCATCCAAACCGCTTTTATTTGCAGAGAGAAATCAAAACACAAATGATTTAGAGGTCTATCGAAAAGTTCGTATGTATCGTCAACGATCAGCACAGAGCGGATTTTTTGAAAGTGTTCATTTTGTCTTTAATGAACGAATACAGTGCGAACGTTTCGGATTTGTATGCACTGATGAGGACAAAGAACTTCTCAATCCTATTACGGCAACATTTGATACACTCCGTCCAACTTTAATGTTAGGATTATTAAACTCTGTAAGTGCAAATGTTAAAGTCAATCAAAAAAAGATTGCTTTATTTGAAAGCGGTATGGTATTTGATTCAAAACGTATAGAAAGTAAGCGAATTGCTTTTGTCATTAGCGGTGGAAAAGAAGGTGAAAAAATCTCTAATAGCGGTAAAGCGCCAATCGTTGATCTGAATTGGTTCGCTCAAAAGATATCTGATGTTATTGGATCATTTGAAATGAAACCATATACTCCAATTCACAGTATGGCGCATCCCTATATATGTGCGAAAGTAATACTCAATGGAGTAGAGGCTGGAGAGTTATTCCGTGTGCATCCGGGTGTTGAAGAAGAATATGATCTTTCTCACACATTTATGTGTGAGCTTAATATGGATTGTTTGCCGTATGGTTTGATTCAGGCGAAGCCATTTTCAAAATATCAGGCATCATACAGAGATCTAAGCTTGCTGATTCCTCAATCCATGTCGTATGAGAGCATTAAAAGCGTTATTTCGAAACATGCCAGCGTAGATGTTCAACGTTTCTATCCAGTTGATCGTTATGCGTCGCAAGAATTAGGTGACAATGTGAGTTTGAGTTTACGTTTTGTGCTGCAATCAGATGATAAAACTCTTGAAGAAGAGGAAATAACAGCTGCTATTGAGTGGATTTTAACAGGATTACGAGAAGAGCTAGGAGTAGGCTTGCGATGATGTGCGCCGTTGTTACTCCTGCAAACGCCTTTACGCTTAAAAGTGATGCGATAGCTCCCGATAAATCCATTTCACATCGATGCGCAATGTTTGCGCTTTTGGCGCAAGGTGAAAGTAAAATCATTAACTTCTTGCGTGCCGAAGATACTCTTAACACCCTTAAGATTGTTGGTCAATTGGGAGCTACCATTGTTGATGATGGGAAGACAATAACGATCCAATCCAATGGTATTGTTGAAAGTACTGAAATTTTGGATTGTGGAAATTCGGGGACAGGAATGCGGCTTTTTTGCGGATTACTCTCCTCTGCTGAGGGTCATTTTATCCTTACAGGTGATGAATATCTAAAACGCCGACCTATGAAACGCGTAACATTGCCTTTACGTAATATTGGAGCACGTCTGGATGGGCGTAATAATGGTGACTTGGCTCCTCTTTCAATACGGGGTGCGTCTCTTAATGCCTTTAAATATGAGTCAAAAATTGCATCAGCCCAAGTCAAAAGTGCTATGATCCTAGCAGCATTGCGCTCAGATGGAGTGTGTACTTATAGTGAACCGGAACTTAGCCGTGATCATACGGAACGAATGTTATTGGGTATGGGTGCACATTTGGAAATAAATGGGTTAGAAACGAAAATCTGGCCGCTCGTAAAACCTTTAATACCTTTGGATATTCGTGTCCCAGCTGACCCCTCCAGTGCATTTTTCTTTGCGGTTGCCGCAAGTATTATTCCAAACTCTATTGTAATTTTGGAAGGAATAACACTTAATCCGACACGTATCGAGGCATTTAAAGTACTGGAGCAAATGGGTGCAGACATCACCTACACTCTTACGGAAGAAAAATATGAACCCATTGGAACCATTACCGTAAAGTATGCTCCATTGAGAGCAGTTACGGTCGAGCATAATATATCATGGCTTATCGACGAACTTCCGGTGCTCTCTATTGCAATGGCATGCGCCAATGGAAAAAGTGTCATTAAAAATGCTGAAGAACTTCGGGTAAAAGAGTCTGATCGTATTAAAACGGTCGTTGATAATTTGAATCTTTGTAACATTGTAACAGAAGAATATGACGATGGTTATGCGGTAGTTGGCGGAGAACTTAAACGTGCCACGGTGAACTCTCACGGTGATCATCGTATTGCAATGAGTTTTTTGATAGCAGGACTGAAATGCGGTATGGATGTTGAGGATATTGAGTGTATTAATACCTCTTTTCCTAATTTTTTCGAACTTTTGAGTCAATGTACTAAGGTAACACGATGAAAATAGAACTGGCAGAGAGTTATGGTTTTTGTTTTGGTGTTAAACGCGCCATCAAAATAGCAGAAGAAAATAAAAATTCTGCGACGTATGGCCCTTTGATTCATAATCCAAATGAAATTGAAAGACTAAAACGGGATTTCAATGTTGCTTTGAGTGATAATTTAGAGAGTTTTCGTACAGGTGATACTGCTGTTATCCGAACGCACGGAATACCAAAGCAAGAATTGGCTCAATTGCATGAGCGCAAAGTCAATGTGATTGATGCCACATGCCCTTATGTTACCAAACCACAGCAGATTTGTGAAGAGATGTCTGCACAAGGATATGATATCGTCATTTTTGGAGATGATGAACATCCAGAAATCAAAGGTGTAAAAAGTTATGCTGCAGATAAAGTGTATGTTGTTAATTCTCCTGAAGAGATAGACGTATTAACATTGCGTGAAAAAGTAGCAGTTGTGGCTCAAACAACAAGGCGTATTGAAGATTATCAAAGTATTGTTTCCAAGTTAATGATGACACACAAAGAAGTACGTGTGTTTAATACGATTTGCAATGCAACCTTTGATAATCAAGATGCTGTTAATAAACTAGCACGTGAAGCGGATGTTATAATTGTAATAGGCGGTAAAAATTCATCTAACACTAAGCAGCTTCATTCTATAGCATTAGATGTATGTACCAATAGTTATCACATTGAAAGTGAAGATGAT
>JAYVLH010000004.1:0-80549 GCA_043759555.1 Sulfuricurvum sp.
TCCCAAAGTCAAGTTTTATTTAAGGAGAATCAATGAAATTAGTTAAAATGAGTCTTGCAGCAGCAGTTCTTTTAGGTGCGAGTGCTTTCGCTATTGATAACATCAAGATTGATGG
The DNA here is from genome assembly GCA_043759555.1 of Sulfuricurvum sp. GTDB lineage: Bacteria > Campylobacterota > Campylobacteria > Campylobacterales > Sulfurimonadaceae > Sulfuricurvum. Next base: position 116 of record JAYVLH010000004.1, read on the forward strand.
TGATGCAAGTGTATATTATGGTACTAATAATGCAGTGTATACTCCACATAATGGTATAGGCACAACAAGCGGTCTTTTTGATAAAGATGCTAGCTTCGCAGATACAGCTCTTCGTGTTGGTGTAACCGGCGATTTAATGAAAGGTGTTTCTTTCGGTCTTACCGGCTATGCTGTAAGTACGCTTGGTCTTGAAAACAACCTCGTGAGCAATACATGGACAGGTGCGCACGGTGCAGCAGGAAATACTTCTAGCTTTGCTGCTCAAGTAAATGATCAAGCATGGATGGGTGAAGCATGGGTTGCTGCAACTTTGGGTAAAACAACGGCTAAATTGGGTCGTATGGCATTGGATACCCCACTAGCTTTTTCAGAAACATGGTCAATTGTTCCAAATACGTTTGAAGCGGCTGTTTTGATTAACCAAGATATTCCTGATACGACTTTAGTCGGTGCATGGGTTGGTAAAGGTAATGGCACAAGTGCACTTAATCATGGTTACCATGGTCCAGTAGGTGTGGATAATGTTGTAGCGGCTGCTGCAAATTTTAATACTTTTATGGCTGATGGCGCATTCGCAGCAGCAGTTGTAAACAATTCATTTAAACCTCTTGTTGCACAAGCATGGTATTACAATGTTGTTAATGTTGCTGATGCATACTGGCTACAAGCAGATTGGGATTGTCAATTGATCAAAAACGTAAAAGTTGGTGCACAATATGCGGATATGTCACCAAAAGGTCTCTTAAGTGGAGCAAAAGATTCTGATGCGTATGCTGGTAAGCTTGCTTACGTAGGTGTTGAAGGGCTAAAAGTTTCTGGAGCATACTCAAAAACAGATAAGGATGGAGCTTTAAATGTTGCTAACGTTGCAACAGCAAATGCTACAAGTCAATCAAAATTGTACACTGAAGCATACTGGAACTATGGATATGTAGGTGCTCCTGGTGCTGAGTCATTCAACGTTTCAGGCGAATATACTATTAAAGATGTGGTTGCATTGGGTGCATACTATACTGATGTTAATAATAAAAATGATACTACAAATGTAAATCATGCTTTTGCTAACCATGATTTGACAGAGATCGCATTGACTGCATCTAAAGATTTCGGACCGTTGAATGCTACATTGGCATACTTTAGTACTGATGCTAAAGATCAAAATGTTAAAGTAGGTAACACTACTGGTTCACGTTACGACAGCGTTCTTGCAATGTTGAAACTTAAGTTTTAAGAGTTTTTTTTCTTTCGTCATACCCTATAGGGTATGACACTCTAATGACGCCTTCCTTGACTCTCTAAATCCCTTGCGTTATAATTAATTCATGAAATATTTACTCCGCTCTTTATTGTATACATTCTTAATGCTTGTTCTTATTTCCCTTATTTCTTTTGGTGCGATGCATGCTGCTCCTAACAGCTTTATGAGTGGTGAGCTAAATCCCAATATGACTCCCGAAAACATTGCGCAGCTCAAAGCTATTTATGGTTTGGATAAGCCATTGTTTGAACAGTACATCAGCTGGATATCTAATCTTACGCAGCTTAATTTTGGGATTTCATTTGTCAGTGGTGAGCAGGTAAATAAGGTGGTTTTTGACCGCCTTCCTGTAACGTTGTGGATGAATGTAATTGCTCTTATCGTGACATTTATACTTTCGTTATGGATGGGAATACGTGCGGCGTTACGATATGAAGCATTAGCAGATCATGTAATCACGCAATTCTCTCTCCTTAGTTTTGCGATGCCTTCGTATTATTTAGCATTGATGTTGATGATGGGAGTGAGTGTAACGCTGGGATGGTTTCCGATTGCGGGATTACACTCTCTTGAACCACCAGAAGGGTTTGGGTATTATCTCGATATGGCGTGGCATTTAACGCTGCCGATAACGGTGATGGTATTTGTGGGAGTTGGGAGCTTGGTATTGTATATCCGTTCTCTGACATTGGAAATTTTAAAAAGTGACTATGTGTATTTTGCACGTTCTCGCGGGATTGATGAAAAAACGATTGTCCGATATATCGTTATCCCAAATTTGTTGCCGCCGATTGTGACGATGCTGGGGCTTTCCCTTCCTGGACTTATCGGTGGATCGGTGATATTGGAATCGATTTTTGGAATAGAGGGGATGGGGCAACTCTTTTATATGAGTGCTATGAGCCGAGATTATCCGGTGATTATGGGAATTTTGATGATGAGTGCGTTTTTGACGTTGCTTGGTAATCAGATCGCTGATGCGGTGTTGTTGAAGTTAAATCCGTTTGTGAAGAGGTAAGGATTCCGTCATCCCAGCGTACGACTCTCGTCATACCGTACTTGATACGGTATCCATTTTCTTAAATTGTGTATGGATTCCGTGTCGTGGCACGGAATGACAATATTTTTAATTCCCGAACAGTGCTTCGAGAGAGCCAATACCCTCTTTTTTCTCTTCGCTTGCAGTTGCGCTCTCACCTTGCTCTTTAAGCTCGATGATGTAGCCTGTAAGCATGGATGCTAGACGGATATTGATTCCACTTTTACCAATGGCTTTGGATTTTTGATCGCTTGGGAGTGTTACGATTGCTTTACGCTCGCCATTCTCATCTTCTGTTACACTGACGGCGCTGATAATAGCAGGACTCATAGCGCGAGAGATAAAGAGCTCTGGTGATGCACTGTACTCAACACAGTCGATATTTTCACCGCAAAGCTCTTCGCTTACGGCATTGATACGTACTCCGCGAACTCCTACAGTAGCACCGATAGGATCGATTTGTGGACGGTTGGTGTAAAGGGCGATTTTAGCACGTTCTCCCGGTATACGGGCGCATTTTTCAACAACCACGATGCCGTCTTTGATTTCAGGAACTTCAAGGGCTAAGAGCTCTTCGAGAAACTTTGGTGCAGTACGTGAAAGCTCCATGGTAATACCCATAACCTTATCGACATTAACACGGCGTACAAGAGCGCTTACTACATCGCCAACTTTGAATTTTTCACCCTTAATACGGCTTTTCATTGCTAATATAGCACGAATTTCATCGATTTCGATAGTGGTGTTTTGGTCGTTATCAACACGCGTTACACGTCCTGAAACGATTTGATTGATTTTGTTTTTGTATTTATCGTAGAGCTCATTTTCGACAAGACGCTGGATATGAAACTCGATTTCTCGGTGAAGTGTTGCAAAGGCACTTCGACCGTAGGTTTCAAGTTCGTGCTCCATTTGGAGCTGATCGCCGATTTCTGCTTCATCATCGATCTCTTTAGCCGCAGTAATACTCATATAGGCACCTGCTGATTCTCCCTCTAATTCAGGAGCGTCATCGGCGATAACGGTGATGACTTGACGAAGTTTTACTTGCTTGCTGTGATTGTCGACATCGGCTTCAAATGCAAATGCAGGATTAATAATACGTTTGGCTGTTTGTACAAATGCTGTTTTGATGGCTTCCGTAACATTTTCACGGTTTAACCCTTTTTCACTTGCGATAGAATCGATAATATCTAACATATTTTCCATAGGAATATCCTCTTATTTTTAGGTGGTCATAAAAAATAAATTGTCAATAAAGGGAGCTTTTTTATGAAGGATAAAAGTATACAAAAAAAACGCTTAATAGGATATTTATCGAAAGAGAGGTAAAATGTCCTAATTATCAAGAACTCCAATCAAAGGCAAATCCATGGAACTAAAACTCGCACGTACTGAACTTGACACAAAACCAAAAAAAGTTGATCTTAAAAAAATCACTGAAATAGTGGAAAAAAATAATTCGTCTATCCTCTATTTTGACCGTGAAAATTCACACAAAGATCTTCTTGCACTACAAGATCACTTTGAGGGAATCGGCAAAAGTTTTTATATGCGTGAAGTAAAATTTGGACTTTCTGCAAGCGAATATATGTACGAAGTACACATTTTATAACCTATGTCTAAAAAACTTTTTATTGAGACACTCGGATGCGCGATGAATGTTCGCGATTCTGAGCATATGATTGCGGAACTTAATGCGCGTGAGGGGTATGTTCTCACCGACAATGCACGTGATGCGGATTTGATCCTTATCAATACCTGTTCAGTCCGTGAGAAACCGGTTCACAAGCTTTTTTCTGAACTTGGTGTTTTTAATAAGCTCAAAAAAGCGGATGCCAAAATCGGCGTTTGCGGGTGTACTGCATCGCATTTAGGTCACGAGATTATTAAGCGTGCTCCTTATGTGAATTTTGTTCTTGGTGCTCGTAATGTTTCCAAAATTGGAGAGATTCTTCACAAAGACAAAGCAGTCGAAATCGAAATCGATTACGATGAATCACAGTTTGCTTTTAAAGACTTTCGAACCAGTACCTATAAAGCGTACATCAATATTTCTATCGGATGTGATAAACAATGCACCTTTTGTATTGTTCCAAAAACGCGTGGAGATGAGATTTCTATCCCTGCTGATTTGATTGTTACCGAAGCCAAAAAAGCGGCTCTTAGCGGCGCTAAAGAGATTTTCTTGCTTGGACAAAATGTCAACAACTACGGTCGTCGTTTTTCAGGTGAGTGTGAAAAAATTAATTTCACCAAGTTATTACGTCTGGTAAGTGAGATTCCTGAAGTAGAGCGTATTCGATTTACTTCTCCCCATCCGCTTCATATGGATGATGAGTTTATCGAAGAGTTTGCCCGCAACCCTAAAATTTGTAAATCGATGCACATGCCGTTGCAAAGCGGATCTAATGAAATTTTAAAAGCGATGAAGCGCGGCTATACCAAAGAGTGGTTTTTGAATCGTGCAGCAAAGCTTCGTGAGATGGTTCCTAATGTTAGTATCAGTACCGATATTATTGTGGCATTTCCAGGTGAAAGTGATGAAGATTTTGCCGATACGATGGATGTGCTCAATAAAGTCCGTTTCGAACAGGTATTTAGTTTTAAATATTCTCCTCGTCCTCTTACAGAAGCTGAAAAAATGACAGAAATAGATTCTGAGATTGGCTCACATCGTTTAAATGTTCTTCAATCGCGTCATGATGCGATTTTGGATGAGTTTAAGAGTGAACATTTGAACAAAGTGGTCGAAGTCTATTTTGAAGAACTGCGTAACGATGGTTATATTGCTGGGCGCAGTGATAACAACCTCTCTGTTAAAGTTAAAGGAAGCGAAGAACTGCTGGGAAAAATTGCTCAGGTAAAAATCACGGAGGCAACACGAACCATTTCTCATGGAGAGATTGTTGTTTAAAAAAACACTTCGTTTTCTTTCTCTCTGGATTGTTCCCGTAGCGGGGATGATTTTGATTCGATTTATTCATCTCACATGCCGTAAACATTTTCATCTCCCCTCTATTATTCCTCAAGAACCGGTTATTTTTGCATCATGGCACGGTGATTTGCTGATGCAGCCTTATTTGTATAGACAATTTCGTTCGATTCCACAAGCAAAAGTACTGATTAGTGAGCATTTTGATGGAAAAATTATTGCTAAAGTCATTCATTTTTTTGGGTTGGGTACGATTCGTGGTTCTACTACGCGCGGCGGTGCAAAAGTATTGATTCAAGGACTGCAGGCACTTGAAAAAGGGTATGATATTGGCATTACTCCTGATGGACCGAAGGGCCCTCGCTACAGTATTGGAAATGGAGTGGTAGTGATGGCGCAAAAACGCCAGGCAAAGGTCATTGTTTTTCATTGCCGTCCATCACGCTATTGGCAGCTCTCAAGTTGGGATAAATTTGTGATTCCAAAACCTTTTGGAACTCTTGACTTCTACGCATCTGAACCGATTGATTTAACAGGTCTGGAGTTTGAAGAGGCAAAGGCAGTACTGAGTCAACAGCTCATGGAGCATGCACTTTTATGAAACAAAAATTACACCAGCAAAAAGAGGCATTTTTAAAACATCTGGAGGGGATGCTGGGCTATTCTCCTTTGACAATAATCAGTTACAGCGAGTCGATTGATCAGATGTTAAAAGAAGCGGAAATATGTGAAGAAGAAGGGGTAACTCTGATCAACTTGACTCCTTTACGCCTTCTTATTGCTCCGTTAAAACCTAAAACTATTTCTACAAAACTAAGTGCTATTCGAAGTTTTGCCAAGTATTTACACTCTAATGATTGGACTGTTGAACTTCGAGGTGATGAAGCAATTAAAATCCCAAAGACACTGCCAAAGCCGATTTCTCATGAGCATATTTTTCGTGCCCTTCAACACGCAAAACCCTTTGAAAAGCTTGTTATTTCTTTTCTCTACTCGATGGGACTTCGGATTTCAGAGCTGGCAAATTTGAAGCTTTGTGATGTGAACGAAGAGTGGTGCCGTGTTTTTGGAAAGGGAAAAAAGGAACGGGATGTTCCGATGTTGGGGGAAGTGTATGCACAGTTTAAGACTATGCAGTTGTCAACGCCTAGTTGTGAGTATGTTTTTGAGGAAAAAGGAGAAAAATTAAGCGAACATAGTCTAAGATATACCCTTACCAAGGCATTTTCAGAGGTTGGGTTGAAGGCTACTCCTCATCAACTGAGACATTCATATGCGACAGAGTTATTAAACCATGGTGCTAGAATTGCCGATGTTAGCGAATTGCTAGGACATGCTAGTATGGCAACCACACAGATTTATACCAAATTGGGAAATGCGATTAAAATGGAATATTATTTATCATCGCATCCCTTGTGCAATAAAACAGAGGAATCTTAGTGCTAGAGCGATTATTTAAAAAGATATTTATCTCTATTATTCCTGCGGAAGACGGGTATGAGGTAATGTCTGTTGTTATAAAAAATAAAAAAGTATTGTCCAAAGAACAGCAGCATTTTATTGGCGATACTCCCTCGAATACTCTGAACCGTTACATTCAAAGCAAAGTCGACTCTTCCCCATTTTTTTACATAAGTACTCTTAATTTGTATGCTAATCAAGGAGCCTATAAGGGGTGCTCTCGTCCGGCACTTCATTTTCTCAATGATGATTTGGTAGGAATTCAAACGTTATACCGTAATAATGAGTGGACACAGTATGCTTCTCAAGATGAATTACATCGACTTAAGGTTCATTATTCAGACGTGGGGCTGGATTTTATTTTTTCCCCTTTTTCGATGATTGAATATTATTTTGCGGATAAGATTAACAATGCATTTGCTTTGTATGCTTTTGCAATGCCGGGAATTTTTGCGATTGCTATTTTTGATGGTGGAAAATTGGAGTATGCCCATTATTATACCGCTGATAGTGCACAGCAAAAAACTGAAGACGATACTTCTTTGTCATCGATGGATTTTTCTTCACCTGTTATGGATGAGGATAATCAAGATGATAGGACTATTTCACTTGATGACATAGAAGATTTGGAGGACTTGGATCTTCTAGATGATCTTGATTCGTTTCATGATATTGCGAATTTGGATGATCTTGATGAAGTGAGTGAGTTTAGTGAAGATGTGTTAACACCTGAAGAAATACGGCAAGAAAAAGAGAAGGATCCAGGTGCCTCCAAAAATGCTATTGATGGCTCCAGTGAAGAGTATAAACGTTTTGAATTTATTCAAAAAACTCTTCAACGATTTTATACCAGTGATCAATGTGCGAATCGTTTTGTGGAAACAGTGTGTATCGCGGATGGGGGAAAAAGTGGAGATGAACTTAAACGTTATCTTGAAGAAGAACTGTTTTTGAATGTTTTGGTGCGACATGTAAGTGTGTGTGAGGGGATTAATGCCCTTGCTCTGATCGAGGAGGAAGCCCTATGATATACAGCTTTAGTACTCCGAGACCAAAACGTATTATTAGCGGTGAAATACGCTTAGCTCTCTTTTTCTTTATGATCAGCATTGGTATGGTGATGCTTGCGTATGGATTTTTGACGTATAAAACACAGCAATTTGATGAGCAGAGTAAATCGTTTGATGCAAATATCAAGCAGCTAGAACTTTCAAAACATGGTATTGAAAAAAGAATTATGATTATCGAATCTGCAGCGAAAAAAAGTGAAGAAATTTCAACAAACAATATGGTAATGAAAGAGAGTATTCATAATCTATTCGATTTAGTACCTGACAGTATTACATTAAACAAGGCAGATTTGGATGCAAAATCATTGGTCTTGTATGGGGTAACACCTACTAAAGATGTGTATGCCTTTATGCTTGAAGCGCCATTGAAGTCTATTTTTCATCGTACCTATACGAGTTTTTATCCGATTGAAAATGGTTGGTATAATTTTGTTTCAAGCAATTATTTAGAAGATGAAAGCATAGCTGAGGTGCAAGAGTGAATATGCAAATGAACATTAGAACATTATATTTACTTCTTCTCTCTTTCTTTTTGATGATAAGCATTTTCATTTTTTCATTTTTTTTGCTTATTCCCAAAGGTAAAGAATATCGAACGCTTCGTCTAGAGAATAAAAAAGAGAGCAGAGTACTCGATGCATCCAGGGAAGAACAAAATCAACTCCAAGAAAAATTAGAAAAATTAGAGATGACGCATAAAGTTATTCTCAAAGCATTTAAAACATCGTTTAACCCCAAAAAGTTTACAAGTATCTATGAAAAAGAGTTTCAAGATCTTTTTTTAAGTGAGATTGAAATGAGTGATCATAACGGGTCATTTAAAGTTTATGAGGTAAATGCCACAGCAAAAATTAATTCGCCAGAAACGTTTTACCATTTTCTTGATCAAGTCAATCATAGTGATTGGATTATCGGTGTTAATTTTCCGATTCATTTTGAGAGAGAAGGTGATTTGATTAAGTCGTCATTTACGATGAAGGTTCATCATCTTGCTGACGTTAAAGAAGAAATAGAAGAAGAGACGAAAAAAGGTCAATAGCCTTTTTATTTCATCTCTTTGGCTTTTAGGTGCGCACGTCGTATGGCTTCCATGCATCCCTCACGGACACCTGCATTTTCCAGTGCGCCGTACCCGGCCGCAGTTGTTCCCCCTGGACTCATTACATTGTCTTTTAAAAGTGCAGGATGTAGTGTTTGGATCAGTTCTCCAAAGCCTTTGAAAAGGCCGCGCATCAATGTCATAGCATGCTCACGCTTTAATCCCTCACGGACAGCTCCATCACACAGTGCTTCAGCAATAAGTGCCAAATAAGCAGGCCCGCTTCCCGCTAATGCGGTTGCGATATCAAGCTCTTTTTCGCTTTCTAACCATAAAGCCATGCCAATGGATTGGAACAACTGCAGGGCTTCTTCTTGTAATGAAGGATCGCCGACAAGAGACGTCATGGATAGTCCGGATTCAGCAGCGAGATTGGGCATTGCCCGGATATAAGAATGTGCATGTATACAGTGGAGTGATGCCAATGATGTACCCGCAAGGACCGAATAGAGAGTCTGTGCTTTTCCTTTAAGAAGGGTGGACACTTCAGAGAGGTTGGCGGGTTTTACGCACAAGATAAGAGTTTTTCCCTCACAGTTAGCATCTGAAAAGAGAGTTTTTTGAAGTTCAATCCCCACATTACGCTCGAAATCTTCTAAATGGTGAAGATTGCGCCCAATGACCTCTAATGTATAGAGATCCTTCAGCCCTTTGGCAATTGAAAGAGCCATTTTGCCATTGCCAATAAATGTGATGGAAGGTTTAGTCATGGCTTGCGTCGTTTAGATAATTTTTAATGGGCTCAGCGATTCCAAATTCAGGGCGATTATCAAGAATGATTTGTGCCATAGTTCCGTTAGTGGTGTTAAAGACAAGAGGCGCTACAAAGTTAATAGTAGAGTTTTCGATGGGAGTTGTTAAGATGACGAGATTGTAAATAAGGAGATTGCTTTCATCATCGATTTCCATAAGTGCTTGAAGTGATGTTGGGATATCAAAAGTATACTCACGCAGAACAAAAGGGTTAATAAGTGTAAATGAGAGATCGTTATCGGTGCTTTCTAGACGCATAAAAACATCGTCGATTTTTTTTAGTTCCATTGATGTGGCGGACTCAAATCCTAGTAGCGGAAGTTTTAAATGAAAGTGCATTGTTACCTCTTAAGGTTATAAATTAGATTGATTTTAACACAAAAAAGATTCAACAATGTAGTATTAATCTCTTTTTGGTAAAATTGTCACTACCTTAATTAAAAACGGATAAGCGATGAAGATGATTCAAGGCGTGATAGCAACAGTTGCAGTGATTCTTTTTATGAGCGGATGCGCTAAAGAGATCGATGAGTACAATAAACCTGCGGATTATTGGTATGAAAAAATGATTACAGCGGTATCCAATGGGAATCTTGAAAAAGCAGACAGCTATTTTAGTTCATTGCAAAGTGAGCATATTGGCTCTCCTCTTTTAGGTGAGGCAACGCTCATTATGGCACAGGCGCACATGGCATACGAAGAGTATTTGCTCTCAGAGCACTTTTTAGATGAATACAACCGTCGTTACGCTACACGTGAAGGGCGTGAATATACTGAATTTTTGAAAATCAAATCAAAATTTTTAGCGCTTCCAAATCCTGGACGTGATCAAGGACTCATTGATGAAACACTCAAAGGGGTAACTGTTTTTAAAACAAGTTATCCATACTCAACGTATATGCCATTAGTGAATACGATGGAAACTCAGTTGCAGCTGGCACGTGGAACGTTGAATAATCAAATTGCTCAACTGTATGATAGATTGCAAAAACCAAAAGGGGCACACTATTATCGCAGTATTGCCCCTGTAACATGGATTGATTCATCTGAAGTTATACCGGCAACTATCCCATGGTATCGAGAGATATTTGAAGGTGATGGCACGAGCAGTTGGTATGCGTTTATGATTCCAAAGACACGCAGTGTTGTTTCAATGGATGATAATGATTCGTTTACTTCAGTAACGACGACCTATGAAAGAAAGGCATCGGATCACAATACTACATTGCCGGAAGCTTCAAAAGAAACGTCATGGTATGGCTTTTTAATTCCTTCTTTTTGAAAAGATGAGTCATTTTAGTAGATGGAAAATAAAATAAATAAATTTTATAGGATTTTTTACAATGCAACTTAGTAACTATGCCGCTTTTCCTACAACTTTGCCTGTTATTGCTGAGGATGAGCTTTTTTTATACCCTTTTATGATTTCGCCTCTTTTCTTGAGTGATGAAAAAAATATTGCTGCTGCTGCTGAAGCTATTGAAAACAACTCATTAGTCATAGTATGTCCTGTAAGACCTGACCACGAAGGCTCACGTGAGATGGATGCGGTTTATGATGCAGGTGTTATTGGCTCGATTATGCGTAAAGTCGTTCTCCCTGATGGACGAATCAAAGTCTTGTTTCAAGGATTGGCTCGTGGGCATGTTATTGATATGACACATGATAATCCACTTCGAGCGAATGTGGATATTATCCAATCAGCAGGTGTGAATGCACTCAAAATGGATGCCATTTTGGAGATTTTACGTGAAAAAGTACGTGCGCTTTCCCAAGTAAGTAACTATTTCCCTCCTGATTTGCTCCGCACAATAGAAGAAAATCATGAATACAATCGTATCGTTGATTTGATCTCCAGCTCGATCAAAATGAAAAAAGAGAATGCGTATAAACTCTTTGTTGAACGTGACCCTGAAAAGCGATTTTTGATGTTGATCGATGAGCTTATAGAAGAGACCGAAGCTAATAAACTCCAAAAAGAGATTCGGTCCAAGGTACATTCCCGTATAGAAAAAGTGAATAAAGAATATTTTCTTAAAGAGCAGCTCAAGCAGATTCAAAAAGAGTTGGGAACCGATACTCACCGTGAAGAAGAGATCGAAGAGTTCCGTAAAAAGCTTGAAGCCAAAAAAGACAAAATGCATCCTGATGCCTATAAAGAGACCAATAAGCAGCTCGAGCGATTTGCTCGTATGCATCCAGACAGTGGAGATTCTGGTATGCTGCAAACATATTTAGAATATGTTCTTGAAATTCCGTTTGGTGAAGAGGCCAAAAAAGCACTCAATATTCACGATGTTGAAGCGCAGCTCAACAAAGATCACTTTTCACTTAAAAAGCCAAAACAGCGTATTTCGGAATATTTTTCAGTGCGAGAATTATTGGAACTTCGCGGACACGCGGACAAAGAGGGACGCGGAGCAATTTTGTGTTTTGCAGGCCCTCCGGGTGTGGGAAAAACGTCACTTGCCAACTCCATTGCTACGGCTCTTAAACGTCCATTAGTACGTATCGCATTGGGCGGTTTGGAAGATGTGAATGAGCTTCGAGGCCATCGCCGTACGTATGTGGGTGCGATGCCGGGACGTATTGTTCAAGGGATCATTGAAGCGAAAAAGATGAATCCGATCATTGTGCTCGACGAAATCGATAAAATTTCTAAATCGAATCGTGGTGATCCGACTGCGGTATTGTTAGAGATTTTAGATCCTGAGCAAAATACTCATTTTAGGGATTATTACCTCAATTTTAATCTTGATTTGAGCAAGGCTATTTTTATTGCTACGGCAAACGATGTGGGACAAATTCCCGGACCGTTGCGTGATCGCATGGAATTTATTCCAGTCAGTTCGTATACACCTCAAGAAAAATATGAGATTGCACGACAGTATCTAATTCCACAAGAGCTTAAAAAACATGGCTTAAAGCCTTCGGAGCTTTCGATTTCCAAAACAGCTTTGCTGGATGTGATCGAAAAGCATACACGAGAAGCAGGAGTACGGAATCTTCGCAGACGCGTAGCGGATATTATCCGTAAAACAGCAAAAAGAATACTCGAAGATCCAAGTACGATAAAAGTCAGCGTAACTCTCAAAAATCTTAAAGACTTTTTGGAAAAAACGGTTTTTGAGATAGAAAAGACCGATCATGTTAATCGTGTCGGCGTTGTCAACGGTCTTGCTTGGACAGCGGTTGGCGGAGATGTTCTTAAAATCGAAGCAATACGTATTAATGGCAAGGGAACATTGCAGCTTACGGGTAGTTTGGGCGACGTTATGAAAGAATCGGCTCGTATCGCTTTATCCGTTGTAAAAACGTTAATTGACAGCGGAACACTGACTATTGACCACTCTATCATTCCGCTTTCTGTTGCCGAGCGTGAGAGCGCAACGGTTGTAGATGCGAGTGAAGTGTATAAGCGATTTGATCTGCACATACACGTTCCTGATGGCGCGACACCTAAAGACGGTCCAAGTGCAGGGATAGCTATGTGTACGGTTATTGGTTCGATTTTGTCCAATAAAAAAGTACGTGCGGATATTGCAATGACCGGCGAAGTCTCGCTTACAGGTAATGTTCTTCCTATCGGAGGACTCAAAGAGAAGCTGATCGCTGCTCACCGTGCTGGGATGAAACTTGCATTAATACCTCAGAAAAACTATGAGCGTGATCTTGTAGACATTCCTGATGAGGTGAAAAACGTCCTTGAAATACGTGGTGTTACTCGTATTGAAGAGGTTTTGGAAGCCCTTTTAATCGACGTATAGTCGCATATGCTTCAAGAGAGCCATAGAGAAACCCGCGTAATTTTGGGTTGATCTTGAGCTTTCTGCACTCTTCTTTAAATCCCTTATCCATAGTAATATTGGTTTGATAAGGGGAAATAAAAGTATAGTCATCTTCTATGGAGACGACATATCTGCGCGAAACAATAGAGCTTTTTGCTTTTTTTAACTCTTCTTTCTCGTGAGCCGTCATCAGTATGCCAATAGACTTTAGATGCTGATCGATGCCGTATAGAAGAGAACGTAAGGTACGCGGATTTTCACTCCAATACAACCCATCAGATAGTTGAAAGTGAATTGTTTCGATAAGATCGTCATTGTCTTCTTCTAGGTAGCGAAAACTTCGTCGTATAGCGTCAGTATGCTCCCGCATGATTGGAGTGCTGTGGCGATGCCGAAAGCGGTTTCGGGTATAGCTCTCATCTGTATTGCTTTCATCGATAAAATGGCTTAGGTTATGTTCGCTCAAATAGTCTTCGATCTCTTGACGATCGTGTTGAAGGAGTGGTCTCAGGATGATGAGTTTCCCCCGTCTATCAAGCGATTTGACACCTAATAATTCAGGCAGTCCACAGCCGCGTGTCAATTGCATGAACATCCACTCCAGTCGATCATTGAGTTGATGGGCCGTAAGGAGGTAAGTATAATTATGCTTTTGCATGAGATACTCAAAGAATTGATACCGCTCTTCTCTCGCATTATTCTCGAAATTTGCACCACTTAGATAGCAGGAATGAGTGTAGCAATGTAAAGAGTGCGATTGTGCAAGTGCTTGGGCACTGAGTGCTTCATCATCGCTTGATGGGCGTGCATGGTAATTTACGTGGGCAATATCAAAAGAAATGGAGTTTTCACGTAAAAGGTGAAAAAGGGCAGTCGAATCGACGCCGCCGGAAAAAGCTAAGAGAGCTTTCCCCTCACGAAGACGGTCAAGGTGTAAAAGTTCACGCATCGCCTGTGATGGTTGCCAATGGGTGATTTCCGGAAAGTTCGGTGATTTTAGCACGGTACATTTTTCCGTAGACTAATTCGTTGTCGATCTCGCGATCATTGACATAGATTTCGCCATCAACATCGGGAGTCCAGTTGAGTGCGCGTGCGCTGAGAAGGAATTCATGCTCATCACTCTCGCCGTCGATAACCAAAGAGATTTCAGTTCCTATCAGCTTTTTGAGGCTTTTGATTTCAACTTCAGAGGCAATTTTTCCCAGTTTTTTTGCCCGTGCATTGATGATTTTGGCAGGGATTTTATCGTCAAATGTATAGGCGCTTGTCCCCTCTTCATCGGAGTAGCTAAAGACATTGAGACGATCAAAACCAAAAGAAGCTGCAAACTCTGCCATCTCGTCAAACATACCTTCCGTTTCATGCGGATGTCCGACGATGAAACTGGTGCGGATGAAGGTATTAGGCAATGCTTTCATCGCATTGAGAAGTTCAAGTGTTTTTTCTTTTCCGAAACCGCGTTTCATGATGCGTAACATCTCATCATTGATGTGCTGGATAGGCATGTCAAAATAGTTGTGAAATGTTGGTGAGTCACCAATCGTTTTGATAAGTTTTAGTGACGTTGTAGACGGGTATAGATACAAGATGCGGGCACTTTTGACCCCTTCGATGAGTTCGATTCGTTTGATGAGGTGAATCAGTCCATCGCTGATATTTTGATCACGTAGATACGAACTTGAATCTTGGGAAACGAAACTAAAGTCATAATACCCTTTGGCAACCAATCCTTCAACTTCGCGTGCAATACTCTCTAAATCCCTTGAATTGAGCTTGCCTTTAAATGAAGGGATGGCGCAAAAACTGCATTGCTGATTGCACCCTTCGGAAAGTTTGATGTAGGCGTGATAGGTAGAACCGGTAACAACCCGTTCGGCCCCGTCAATAAGATAGACTTCGGGGGAAAAACGGCTTTGTTTGAGGGCTAAAAGTTCATCGATTTTATCGTAATCGCCGACACCTGTGAAAATATCTACTTCGGTAAGCTCTTTGGCTAGATCCTCTTTATAGCGCTCAGAGAGACAGCCTGCCATGACCAATACGGACTCCTTTTTTCGTCCTGCATTGAGGTTAAAAACAGTATTGAGCGATTCTTGTTTGGCGGCATCAATAAATCCACAGGTATTGACGATAATGACATCGGCGTCCGTGCCATCATCGGTCATTGTGTAGTTTTGAAGTCGTCCTAGCATTACCTCGGTATCAACGAGATTTTTGGTACAACCCAATGATACGATGTGAAGTTTTTTAGACATTAATAACCTTGATAAAAATAGTAGTATTATTATAGCCAAAGAGAGTTTTAGCTACACTTTGGTCATGCGATACTTAATACTCTTTTTAGCTTTAATCCCATTATTGGCAATGGGTGTTGTGTATACCCATACCTTTGATTTTTCATGGTTTGATGGGGCTGTGGCGTGGTGCGAAAATGCATTCGGTGCCTATGTTCCTCATCCTCTTCATCTTTATTACTATCTTAGTGTAATAGCGGGTAAAACTGCTCTGTGGATTTTGATTTTTGCATTTTGGATTAGCCCCCTTTATGTCTTTGTCCGATTTGATTTACGAGAATTTAAAAAACTTTTAGGCGGATTTGTTATTGGATATGCTCTTGTGCATGTCTTATTTTTTGCCTTAGCGTATGGATTTAATGTAACCGCATTGGGCAGAGCTATAATGAATTATCCATTTTTGAGTTTTGGGGTTGGGGCGCTATTTATTTTAGCTTTAGCTCCATTATCCAAAGCGGGGTACAAATTTTTGTATTTAGGGGTGGTTGCCGTAATGATCCATCTTCTGATCGGGTATAAAACTCTTTCCTTGGAACATATTATCGCGATTTCGTTACTTGCAACAGCGATGGCATTGCGATTGATTAAGCGATAGATGAAACATTTTGACGTACTGATTCTTGGAGCAGGCGCTTCTGGGTTGATGTGTGCTGCACAATTACGTGAACAATCCACCTTGAAAATTGGCATACTTGATGGAAACACTCGTCCGGCACTCAAGCTCAAAGCAAGCGGCGGTGGAAAATGCAATCTTACCAATGTGGAAGTGGATGCAAGCCATTTTTTAGGTGAGGAATCGCTGGTAGCTCATGCTCTAAAGGTATTTTCCAAAGAAGCACTTTTGGATTATTTTAATCGTGGGGGACTTCAACCCGTCATTCGTAAAGAGCGATACTATTTTTGTCCCAAAAGTTCGGATGAAGTGATTTCAATTTTATTGGGACGCGCTCATGGATGCGAGATGCTCTTGGGACATAAGATTTTGAGCGTTGAGGGGAACAGCCCTTTTGTGGTGACTACGGATAAGGGAAAATTGAGCGCTGAAAACGTTATTGTAGCAACGGGTGGTGCCAGTTATAAAGAACTGGGTGCAAGCGATATCGGTCTTAAAATCGCACAAGAGTATGGCCATAAGATTATCCCTTTTTCTCCTGCGTTGGTGGGATTGACGTTACAGCCAAAAGAGTTTTGGATGAAAGAGCTTAGCGGTATCAGTTTTCCAGCACGTATACGTGTGGGTCAAAAAGTCTTGGATGAAGATTTGCTGTTTGCGCATAAGGGGATAAGCGGTCCGGTTGTCCTTTCAGCATCACTATATTGGCATAAGGGGGAAATCGCCATTGATTTTTGTCCCGATTTGGATCTTGAAAAACTGCTCAAAGAAAAAAAACTTCTAAGCTCCGCACTTCCTTTACCCAAGCGATTCAGTAAAGCCTTCTTGGAAGCGATAGCTCTGGAAGATAAGCCGTGCAATCGTTTGAACAGTGATGAACGCGAAAAGCTGACACGACTTCTAAATTACGTGATGGCGCCCTCAGGTACGTTCGGGCTCACCAAAGCCGAAGTATGCAGGGGCGGTGTAGCGTGCGATGAAATAGAGAGACTGACGATGGAGAGTACTAAGATTAAAGGACTTTATTTCATCGGTGAAACAGTGGATGTTACCGGAGAGCTTGGCGGTTATAATTTTCAATGGGCATTTAGTTCAGCCGTAGTATGTTCATCAGGAATCGTTAATAATTATTTAAAAGAATGATATAATGAGTTTATGGCCATAATGGAGAAGATTATGCAGCGTAAACGTGTTATTATCATAGGTGGAGGATATGCAGGGGTTCAAGCACTCAAAGTGCTGGCAACATCAGGATTGTGTGACGTTGTCCTTATCGATCAGCACCCTTATCATTACCTACAAACCGAAGTGTACGAGCTTATTGCTAATGAGTGTTCCATAACTCGTGTTACTATCGATTTAGTCGCATTGTGTCTGAGTTATGGGGAGCATGTCAGCTATATCAAAGACACCATCCGCGGGATAAATTTTGAGGCGAAATGCATCACGGGTGAACATACCTGCCATTCGTATGATTATGCATTACTGTGTACAGGAAGCCGTACAGTATACAATGGTTCGACGCAAGGGTTGCGGGAATACTCGCACGGTGTCAAAACACTGCCAAGTGCATTGGCATTTAAACAGCAGTTTGAACAGCGTCTATATGATCGTATGGAGAGCGAAGGAAGCTGGTGTAATGAGCCTTTTAATGTCGTTATCGGCGGCGGCGGACTTAGCGGAGTTGAAATTGCGGCAGAGATGGCAAACTATATTCGTGTCTTTCACCAAGATAACACACTTACCTGTGACAATATTCATATTTTTTTGATTATTCCGAATGAGTCGGTATTGGAAGGAATGGAAAGCTATTTGGTTACACAAGCAACCAAAAGACTCTTTAAATTAGGGGTAAAAATTATCAATCATTCGCGTATTACGTCAGTCGAAGAACATGCTTTGATCCTCAATGGTGATAAGTCGATTTGTTTTGATTTTATGATTTTTACGGGTGGTATTGTGGCATCGACACTGACAAGTACATTAGACGTAGAAAAAAATAAAAAATCTCAAGTGATTGTAGATAAATTTTTACGTATACCTCTACATGATGGGATTTTCGCGGCAGGCGATATTGCTGAACTTCGTGATAGTACGGGAAAACTTCTCCCGCCAACGGCACAAATGGCAGAAGAAAGCGGTACATTGGCGGCTAATAATATAGTATTGCTGATGCAAGGTCGTGCGATGCGGCGTGTAGATATGAAGTTACGTGGGATGATGATTGCACTGGGTGGTCATTATGCGAGTATTTCGTTGTTGGGATGGATACGTGTAAGCGGAATTATGGGGCATATCATTAAGCGTATCATTATGCGAGGATATCGTTATAAGCTTCATCTTCAATGCGCCAAAGGAGTGCGCAAAATACCAGTAGCTAAAAAGAGCTGCAGCTCTTAGTTAGCGACACATTGAAAATAGGGTTATGTTTGATAATAATTGAAATTGGCTTTAACTATAATGTAATTTAGTGGTGCCAAAGATAATATAGCGGTATAATGCGTTAAGAAAAATAGTTAACAGCTATGGATGGAGATAAGTATGATACTTCTAGCAGGTCCTTGCGTCATCGAGAGTGAAGAGTCGATATTTAAAATTGCCAAAAGCCTAGAGCGTTATCATAACGATCCACGATTTGATTTTTATTTTAAATCGAGTTTTGATAAAGCTAACCGTACGTCATTGGACAGTTACCGAGGTCCTGGACTGGAAGAGGGTTTACGAATTTTACAAAAAGTAAAAGACGATTTCGGGTATAAAATAGTTACGGATGTACACGAAAGCTATCAGGTTCCTATTGCTGCAGAAGTAATTGATATGATACAAATTCCCGCTTTTTTGTGCCGACAAACCGATTTACTCGTGGCAGCGGCTAAGACCGATAAAATCGTTAATATCAAAAAAGGGCAATTTATGACCCCAAGCGATATGCAATTTTCGGTTGCAAAAGTCCTTAAAACACGCGGATGTGATGAGGTGACATATGAAGCATCACAAAAAAATGGAGTTTTACTGTGTGAGCGTGGAAGTACATTTGGATACGGAAATCTCGTCGTTGATATGCGTTCTTTACCGATTATGCGTCAATTTGCGCCAGTCATCTTTGATGCGACGCATTCGGTACAAATGCCGGGAACGGGAACAGGTAAAACCGGCGGTGACAGCTCTATGGTTCCTCATTTGGCACGTGCCGCTGCCGCAGTCGGAGTGGACGGATTTTTCTTTGAAACACACTTCGATCCCATTTGTGCTTTGAGTGATGGGCCAAATATGCTAAAATTAGAACAACTAGAAGAACTCAGCGAAAAATTGTTGCAGTTGGATGCAATAAAATAGTTTATTTGTCATCTTGTACTTGATACGGGATCCATTTTTTTGTGGATTCCGTGTCGTAGCACGGAATGACGGTAACGCTGGGAAAAGAATAAAATTAAATAAAGGGTTAATATGAACGTAATTGAAGGAAAACTAAGCGTACGCAATGGCAAAAAAATCGCGAGTGTCAGTACACGCTGGAACCATTTTATTGTTGACAGACTTGTTGAAGGGGCAAAAGATGCTTTTGCACGACATGGCGGAAATGATGAAGATTTGACTCATGTTTTAGCACCAGGCGCATTTGAATTGCCTATGGTAATTGATCAACTTTTAAACAGCGGAAAATACGATGCTGTGTGTGCATTAGGTGCTGTGATACGTGGATCAACTCCCCATTTTGACTATGTTTCCGCAGAAGCTACAAAAGGAATTGCAACGGTAAGTTTAAAACATAAAAAACCGGTAGCTTTTGGACTTTTAACGACTGATACCATCGAACAAGCTATCGAGCGTGCAGGGACAAAAGCCGGAAATAAAGGTTTTGAAGCGATGACGGTTGTTATCGAAATGATTGATTTGTATGAAGCGATAGGCGCATAATGGCAACACGACATCAAGCCCGTATGGCGGTTGTAAGTTTATTGTATGCGTATGATTTGGGGAACCAAAGCATCGCTGATTTTAGCGATGAAATCATGGAAGAGAAAAAAATTCGTAATAAACAGCGTGATTTTGCCATGGATTTGTTTCGAGGTGTGACAGAGCATTTAGAAGAAGTCGATACGGCAATCGTCAAACATCTTAAAGATTGGGATTTTGACCGTCTTGGTTCTATTGAGCGGGCAACATTACGTTTGGGCGGATATGAGATTATGTACGGTGAGCTTGACTCGGCTGTGATTATCAACGAAGCAATCGAAGTAGCAAAAGCATTTGGCAGCGAGCAATCTCCCAAGTTTATTAATGGTGTCCTTGACGCGATTTCAAAAGATAAGTAGTCATTAATGCGTCTTACTCCAGAACAAGCGCTTGATTTAATTCAAAACGGTGATTTAAAAGAGCTCGGGAAAATGGCAACCGCTCGTAAGAAAGAGCTTCACCCTGATGGGATTACAACATTTGTTGTTGACCGAAACATTAATTACACGAATGTTTGTTGGGTCGATTGTAAGTTTTGTGCTTTTTATCGCAGTCCAAAAGCCCAGGATGCGTATATCCTTACTTTTGAAGAAATTGATCAAAAAATCGATGAACTTTTGGAAATCGGCGGTACACAGATCTTATTCCAAGGCGGCGTCCATCCGAAGCTAAAAATAGAATGGTATGAGGATTTAGTCGAACATATTCACCTCAAATATCCGATGATTACGATTCATGGATTTTCGTCGATTGAACTGGATTATATTGCCAAAGTATCACACATCACTATCCAAGAATGTCTCGCACGCCTTCACGCAAAAGGATTGGCTTCCATCCCCGGAGCTGGTGCGGAGATTTTGAGTGACCGTGTCAGAGATATTATCGCTCCTAAAAAAATCGACAGTGAAGTATGGTTGCACGTCCATCGTGAAGCACATAAACTGGGAATTAAATCTACCGCTACGATGATGTACGGTACAGTTGAAACGGATGAAGAAATTATCGAGCATTGGAATTTGATTCGGAAACTGCAAGATGAAACAGGCGGATTCCGTGCATTCATTATGTGGTCGTTTCAGGGGATGAACACGCAGCTCATGGAAGAGCATCCAGAGATAGAAAAACAATCGTCCAATCGTTATTTGCGTTTATTAGCTGTATCACGTTTATTTTTAGATAATTTCGAAAATATACAAAGTTCATGGGTCACGCAAGGACCCTATATAGGTCAAATGGCATTGCTGTATGGTGCTAATGATTTGGGCTCAACGATGATGGAAGAAAATGTAGTACGCAGTGCGGGAGCGGGTTTTCGTATGGCAAAAGAGGAAATGGTTCGCCTCATCCGTGATATTGGTGAGACACCGGCAATTCGTAATACTGCGTATGATGTACTAGAGACATTTGCGTGAAAAACATATCTTTGATACGTCAAAGGAGCAGAGCCCCTCTTGGCTACGCTAACGCTGCGTTCTCTTCAGCAGAGAGCTCACGCGCGATATATCGCGTTTTTTTGTTAACGATCTTATTTTTAGGGCATACACTTATGGCAAGCACATTGGAATTTATAGAAGTAAAAGGGGTTAAAGTCCCCTTTATTTACGAAGAAGATAAACGTCTTCCCTTAGTCTCAATGCAGGTTATTTTTACAGGCAGCGGCAGTATCGATGAGGGTTCTAATGGAGGTTTGGCTCGTTTGAGCGCCAAAATGATGAACGAGGGGACCTTAAAGCTTGGAGCAGTGAAATTTGCTGATGCACTCGATGCACGTGCCATTGAGCTTAGTACCAATGCGGGGAGTGAAACCTTTGTCATGGAGTTGGGAACACTCAAAGAGGAGTTTGATACGGGTCTTTCGTTGATGAGTCAGTTGATACAATCTCCTAATCTTACTAAAGAGACACTTGAAAAAGTTAAAACCCTTACCATGAGTGATATCGCTCGTAAAGAAGCAGATTTTGATACCGTGGCTTCCGATGAACTCAAGGCAATACTGTTTGAGGGAACACCAATAGCTACCCCGAATATCGGAACCAAAGAATCCATAGAAAAAATAAAGCTCAAAAATGTGGAAACATTTTTAGGGGATAAAATGGTTCTTTCGAATGTTCTAGTGGTTATTGGAGGAGATCTTAGTGTAAACGATGCTAAACAAAAAGTCTCTCAATTACTCTCATTGCTACCAAAAGGGAAGGCTGGTGCACCGCGTCATTATGAAATACGAAAAACTCCCAAAGAGACAATTTTAACTCGTCCGCAAACACAACAAGCCTATCTTTATTTTGGGGCACCGTTTGCGATGAATGAAGGTGATCCCGAATTTTACAAAGCACGAGTAGCAATGTTTGTCTTGGGTTCGAGCGGTTTTGGAAGCCGTTTGATGGAAGAAATCCGTGTCAAACGCGGTTTGGCGTATTCTGCCTATTCGCGCTTAGGAGTAGCAAAAACGCATACCTACTTTAGCGGCTATCTCCAAACGAAACTCGAATCTCAAGAGCAAGCTAAAAAAAGTGTTGTTGAGGTCATCGATACCTTTGTAAAAGAGGGTGTCACACAAGCAGAACTCGATCAAGCCCGCAAGTTTTTATTAGGTTCTGAGCCGTTGCGTGTTGAAACCCTCTCTCAGCGTCTGGGACGAACATTTAGTGAATATTATCAAGGTCACGAGTTGGGTTATTCAGTCAAAGAATTGGAGATGATTCGAAACTTGACTCTGGATGATTTGAATGAATTTATCAAACGTCATAATGAGATTACGCAGTTAAGCTACGCAATTGTTACAAAATAGCGTCTCCGTTCGTGGTGAGCCTGTCGAACCATGAATCATCCTTTGACAGGCTCAGGGCGAACGGAAAAAAATTAATGAGTCATAAAAGTATACTTCCTGAAGACGCCGACAAATTCCACCGTCTTGGAGTGGGAAGTGTCGTCGCACTCTCGCTTATCACTCCAACGTCTTTTGAAGATCGTCGTCTAAGTACCCAGCTGCAGCATAATGGCTCATGTGTACTCGATGCAACCGTGGAAAGTGTAATTCGCACACCTAAAACCCTCAAAATCACCTTTTTTGCCCACAATCTTGACGAGCGGATTGAAGGAATTGTTTTTCATCCAAAACCCTATATGATTCATCAGTTTCCACTCCATACAAGAGGTTTCTTTAGTGGTAAAGCTGTCTTGGAGAGTGGACGCTGGGAGATGATTCATCCACTCAAAATCACAAGTGTAGGCTCATTGGTTCCACTCTACAAAACACCCTTGCGGATTGATGTAATGCGCCGTCTTATCGAAAAGCACATCACGACAGAGGCTCTGATGATGGATGGTTTGCCCTCTCAGATTGCGCAAATACTTACAGAAATTCATTTCCCAAAAGTTCCAGTCTCTTTGACTGCCCAGCAGCTAAATACACTAAAATTTGCTGAACTTTATGATTACATGCGTCGTCTTCGGCTAAAACGTCGCTTTCATCCGACGAAGTTTAAGGCTCGTGGGGAGATAGGGGATTGGGTAAAGACACTTCCTTTTAGCCTCACAAGCGATCAAAACAAAGCGATTGATGATATCAAAAAGGATTTATCAGGGGAAAGTGCCGCTCGGCGGATGATCGTAGGTGATGTCGGATGCGGTAAAACGATGGTTATTTTGGCATCGGTGCTGATGATGCGCCCTTTTCGCTCTATTTTGATGGCACCTACGACGATACTTGCCGCACAGCTTTTCGAAGAGGCACAAAAATTTCTTCCGAATTTACGCATTGGGTTGGTGACTAATGCCACAAAAAAAGGGTCATTGGATGAATTTGATTTTCTGATCGGTACTCACGCACTGCTTCATCGCGATTTACCAAGTGCCGCTCTTGTGATGGTCGATGAACAGCATCGTTTTGGTACAGCTCAGCGCCATGCGCTCACCAAGCTCACCGAAAATGACTCATCTCCCCATTTCCTTCAATTTTCAGCAACACCAATCCCGCGAACATTAGCGATGATCGAATCAGCGCACATAGACGTAAGCCTTATCGTCCAAACTCCATTTACCAAAAATATTGCAACCAAAATCCTCCATAAAAATGATTTCCCTTTATTGTTAGAGCATATACACCGTGAAATAGCGCAAGAACATCAAGTATTGCTCGTCTACCCGCTCGTAGAACAAAGTGAACACATTAACTATCAAAGTATCGAAGAAGCACGAGGATTTTGGGAGAAAAAATTTCAAAATGTCTATGTCACCCACGGAAAAGATAAAGATAAAGAATCCGTATTACGAGAATTTAGAGATAAAGGCAGTATTTTACTTGCCACAACTGTTGTTGAAGTAGGAATATCTCTTCCGCGTCTCACGACCGTAATCATTGTAGGAGCCGAGCGTTTGGGGCTATCGACCCTTCATCAGTTACGAGGACGCGTAAGCCGTACCGGATTGCAAGGGTATTGCTATCTTTACACGAACACATCGGGAAAAAATGAACGGTTGGAGTCGTTTGGCAGTTGCATGAGCGGTTTTGAGATTGCCGCACTGGATTTGAAATTTCGCTCTAGCGGTGATTTATTAGAAGGAAGTATCCAAAGCGGTAAAAAGTTCCGCTGGGCAGATATCGGCGAGGATGAAGCAATAGTGAGAGATGTAAAAAAGTGGTTAGATGACTGTCATTCCGTGCCACGACACGGAATCTAAAAATACGAAGTGAGTAGATACCGTATCAAGTACGGTATGACGAGAGCTTAATACAGCCCAAAGCGTCCGTCATTACGCTTAAACAGCACACGCAGTTTCCCTTCGATATCGTAAAAAACATCGAATTGCTTGCCGCTGTCTTTGAGATTTTCGAGTACTTCGCCTACTTCTTGAGGTTTGTAAAGCTCCAATTCCATAGGAACAATCTCATCTTCCATTGCAACACTAGCCGCATGTAAATCGACGCTATGCGCAGCGGCATTTTTTGCCTCATTTAACCCTTCATTCTTATGATCACTCAAACGATCATGTAAACGTCGAAGTGCTTTTTGAGCACGGTCGATTGCTATATCGATGGCTGCATAGAGATCATTATCTCTTTGTGTGATCACGATGGTGTTTTTACCGGCTACATTAATAGTAAATTCAATCATGACCCCTTTTTTACGTTCATTCAGTGAAGCGATAGCATTAACGCTGATAATGTCGAGATTGTATTTTCCTAGAGTATCAATAGAGTGAATTAAATGATCTTTGATCGCATCGCTAAGCTCGATGTGGCGTCCGACGAGTGAGATATTCATGGGGTACTGCCTTAGAGTAAATTTTAGAGTGAAATCAATTATAACATAGAAAAATCAATGTTTTAGCAGGTGCAAAGAGTAATGTTTGGAAGAGACTAATTTATAATAACACATTTTAATTACTTCTTAATAATAGGTTGATTACACTTAGGAAGATGGCGTTTATTCTTTTGTCGAAATGACTAAAAGAATGGTTTGAAAAATCGGTATTTTGGCCGATAATAGCATGATAAAGTGTTTCAGATTTATAGTTCATATTTACTGAGCCCTAATTATGAAGTGCCCTAAAATCCCTAGGAGGATGGAATGAGTAGAATTATTTTAGAAGTGGAAGATACGAAATTAGATCAACTTATGAGTATTCTTGGTGCGATCAGAAGTGATATTATCACCAAATTTGAAGTAAGTCCAATTGTAGAGGATAATGATCTGAAAAATGATCCTTTGGCGCAAGAATTACAAAGACGAATCCAAGAGGTTGATGATGGTACAGTGGAGCTTATAGCACACTCAGAAGTTATGAGTAGAATATATGCAAAATGGGAACAAAAATGTATGTAGACACATCTCCAAGATATGAAGTCGAGTTAAACAAAATACTTGACTTTATTGGTGATAGTAATCCATTGAATGCTTTGAATTTTGCAAAAAAGTTAGAAGCAAAAATTAATGATTTACCAAATTTTCCCTACAAATGCCGTCGTTCTTTACAGTTCAGCGATGAAAACGTGAGAGATTTAGTCTTTGCGGGGTATGTTATTCCTTATCGTGTGAATACCGCAAGAGATAGGATAGAGATACTCGGTATTTTTAGTGAAAATGAATGGAAAATCTTATGAAAAATAGACTGCAACCAATCCCTAGGAGGATGAAATGAAAACCTTAACCCTATCCGTCATTCCGTGCCACGACACGGAATCCATTGCCAAATTATTCCGTAGCACAACACCCCCGTCATTCCGTGCCACGACACGGAATCCAGCTCTTAAACTTTTTTCGCGGCTATTTGCCGTTTTTGGACTGGTGATGATGTTTGCTGTTTCGGGATGGGCATCTACCCTCTCCTATAATAACACATCTGGATCAGGAAATATAGCTTCTGTATCTAGGACTACTGGTACAACTATTCAGCTCAGTGATGGTACAGGGATGACTAGAAATGGCTATGCTCTCACTAGTTGGAATACTAGCTCTAATGGAACGGGAACTTCTTATGCTTTAGGTGCTAATTACACGTTTACTAGCTCAAACGTTACTCTTTATGCGCAGTGGAGTGTATCAGGTCCCGATATGAGTATCACCGGCAACGGAGTAATGATCAGCGACAATGACAATTCTCCAAGCTCTTCGGATAATACTGATTTTGGAAGCACAGCCATTGGTACACCTGTAACTAAAATCTTTACGATAACAAATACTGGAACAGCAACCCTTTCACTCTCAGGAAATCCTATCGTTGCAACCACAGGAGATTTTACAGTGACATCTCAGCCGTCTGTCACTTCATTAACAGCAGGTGCATCAACAATTTTTACTGTCAGCTTTAATCCAACGGCTACAGGAACAAGAAGTGGAACGATCTCTACTGCAAACAACGTTACAGCCAAAAATCCCTATAACTTTTCGATTACAGGGACGGGGGTAGCTCCCGAAGTTCCGCCGACACTGATAGCCAATGTCCCAGATCAATTTTTGACCGTTGGTACTGCTATGACGGCGCTTGATTTTGACAATTACTTTACGGCAACCAATGGTGATACGATTACGTATACACTCACGGGGACACTGCCAGCAGGGCTGAGTTACAGTACAAGTACCCACGCAATCAGTGGTACGCCAACGGCTGTCACCGCAACAAGAACCTTTACGATCAAGGCAACTGATAATGATGGTTTTACCTCAGATAGTTTTACAATCACAGTGATGCAAAATATAAACTTTACGAATGCAAATCCTCGTAATTTTACTAAAGTAAATACCTTTAATGATAATGGCGATATCTCAATTGTTGGTAATTCAATCGAGATTGATGCGTCAGGTGGATGTCCGGATCCTGCTACAAGCAATAATGGGATAAATACCATGTTTGCTGATGTTGATAGTGATCCATCGACGTTTAATTCAACAACAGCAGACCTTGTTCTTCCGGCAGGGGTGTCGACAGCGAATGATATTTTATGGGCAGGATTGTATTGGCAAGGATATTACGAAGGGACAACGAATCTAATAAAATCAAATGCCCAAACCGCTTTATTAAAAACTCCAGCAATGACAAACTATACACCAATTGTAAGTGATAATACAAAATTCAATTGGGTCTATTTTGATAATACTAAAACACGATGGTATTATCAAGGAATGCAGGATGTTACAAATTATGTAAAACAATCGCTTGGAGGAACCTATACGGTTGCGAATATTTATAGCCAAATAGGACAACCCAACGGTGGAGCTTTCGGTGCTTGGTCTCTAGTCGTGTTTTATCATGATTCGAGTGCGACATTGAAAAATCTTACTGCCTTTGACGGGTATATTGGAATTTCATCTTCAGATACCGGACGTACGGGTGTTGATGCTAATACAACCGTTCCATTAAGCGGATTTTTGACGCCATCATCTGGGTCGATTAACTCGAAATTTTTGTTATTTGCTGGTGAAGGGGATATAGGGATTGTGGGTGATTCTGCAAGCCTTTCCAATACTGTGGGTGACACAAGTTTGACAAACACATTGAATCCAAATAGCAATATTTTTAATGCATCAGAAACGGTTGGAACGACAGGAAGCTCAGCAAATTATGTGACAACTAGAAATCCAAGCTGTCAAAATACGATTGGGGTAGATATTGATACTTTCAATGTTGGAACAACCGGTCAAAATATTATTAAGACAAATCAAACATCGACCAATGTGAAGCTTATCAGTAGTGGCGATGGATTTTTCCCAGGTGTGTTTGCCTTTTCAACCGATATCTACCAGCCCTTTATTTCAATACGCAAAACAACCAACAGCAGTGGCTCGTTGACGCCGAATCAAGCAATAACCTATAGTGCTGATATTAATAATAGTGGAAATGAAGGAGCGAGCAACATTGTTATCTTTGATAATTTTGATGACAATAATCTCTCAACGACAGCTGGAAATATCACAAATCCTTTGGTAACACTGGGTAGTTTACTGGATCATAATACGACTAAGATGTGGAATTCGATTGTCTGTAAGTACGGTCCTTCAAATAGCGATTGTAAAAATACATGTACTGTTACGGATAATCCTTTTAAGCTTTCGTGCCCGATTCCCTTGCTGGCTGTAGGACAAACTGCATCTATCCAATTCACAGCTACTCTGGCAGCACATCCCGATACAAAAGGGCAAAGTGTCGAAGTTGAAAATAAAATGTTTGCGAGTTATTATAATGCACTGACGGGAGCATCAGTGGGTCAATCATCCTCCAATCCTGCTAATGCAGGTCAGTATTTATATTCATTGGCTCCTCTTGGCGGTGTTGATGTTATCGATCCGGATCAGCTTGCTTCGTATTCCAGTGGATCCGTTATCAAGACCAAAGTGGCGAATAAAGATAATATACAGCTGACAGCGGTCTATTTGGGATCAGGAACAACACCGACCAATTATACGGGAAGTAAATCCATGCCTATTATGATGAAGCTGTCCGATGGAACATGTTCGACAGAAGAAAATCTCGCAACGTCCGGTTTTGTCTCTGTAGAAATGCCTGTTGGCGGTTCTTCTGTGACATCAAGTGCATTTACAATGACTCCGGTAGCACGCAGAGATGCCCGTATTCGGCTCTATTTTATCGACTGGAGTAACCTTCCGGGGGGTGATTACAGCCAGTGTCTGAATGTCAGTAACACATCGGCCGTATTAGACGGTGTACCGTCGTGTATCAATAGCGATCAACATCTTCAAGATGCTTTTGGAGCTTCTATATACACAACGTGCGGAACTACAGGTGCGCATCCTGCCTGCCAGTCAGCTAGCTATAATTCAGGGAATCTCCCAGATTCTCCATACGACAATCCTCAGGGTTGTTTTATCTGTCTTGCCAATGCTTTGAATGGTGCGAAGTGTTCGGTTGACCACTTCGCGATTCGTCCTGATCGATTTGAGTTTACGGCAGCAGGATTGATGAAGGCAGGAGAAGATTATAATATTACAACGTATGCGAAAAATTATAGCAGCATAGTAAATACTACTGATTATAATCAGACAGTCTCTAATCTCACCGGAGTACCAAAATCGTGGTGGAATCGTGATACTAATGCTCAAATTGCGACAGTCAATACCCAAGGGACGACAACGATAGCAGGGGCTTGGAACTTCGGTAACGGTACAGGTTCTGTCCCGATTCGATTCAGTGATGTTGGTAAGTTTACACTTGATTTGAATGATACGAATTGGGCAGCTGTTGATACGGATACCGCTTTGGTGGATCGGACGATTCATGGTGAGGGTAATGTGACGTTTATTCCATGGGATTTTAATATCTCTACAGCGTCTATTACTAACAATAAGGGGATATCACCATCGTTTACGTATTTATCGAGCGATTTGAACATGTCAGCGAGAATCCCGATGACAGTTTGGGCTCAAAACAAGCAAGGCAGTGTGACGCAAAACTATGCTAATAATATGTTTGACCGCAACATTACAATTAGACCATATGTTTCCTCCGTCGCTGCAACAGCACGAGGTTTGACCCCTTTGACGCTCGGGGTGGCCAATGCAGATGGAAACTTTACAACAGGAAGTACATCGATAGCCTATAATGATGCACTTGTAGGACGATTTAATTTTTCCCGAGATCCAAAAGTGGCTGTATCGCCATTTGATGTGAATTCTTCCAATGGTGTCGGTAGTGATGTGAATATTTCGATTATAGATACAGACAGTGTATATGGGGATAAGAATCAAACGCTTGATGGAAATGCAACATTTGTGTATGGTCGTATTATTCCACGTGATGTACGTGTATTTGGTGCAGTCCCTTTTACCGCGAATGCGTGGTATGAAGTTTATAATGCTCCAAATATTGCCGGGATAGCCCTTGGTTCAAGTAAAAATGAAGCGATGTGGTATATCAATACGTTGCATAGTGATGTTACTGGTAGTTACGATGGTGACGCGAATGTAACATACATTGGATCAACACTTCAAGCTCCTGTACTTGGTGGACCGGTTGGAAGTGATGGAATGGAAGATTATAATTTTAATGCGATAGCAACGATTCCTTTTGGGGCTAAAGCCCACATTGATACAGATTCATGGTTGTGGTATGGGGTTGCAGCATTACCTTATGCTGACCCATCAGCAGGTAATTTAGATTGTCAGACTCATCCATGTTTTAACATTAACATTGTTCCACCGATTGGGGCAACAGGCAGTGCAAAAACTGAAACAGAGAACAGCAAAAGTAACAAAACATCAACCAGTGGAGGTGGCGGATGGCACAGTACCACCGATTACGCACCGGCGATACGATGATGATTAAATTTCGGCCTGCAATGGCGATGATCGAGTTAATTTTTGCTATTGTCATTATTGCCATCAGTATTATAACTATTCCTACTATGATGAATGTAGCCAACCAAGCCATGAAAGGAACGCTCATCGATGAGGACGTCATGGCGCGTTTGAGCGGATGGACGCTTGATAAATTTCAGGCACGGTGGGATGGAAACTACAGTGCTTCGGGTTCAGGTGCTTTGAATATTGCTACGATTGCGGACTTGAATTGTTCACGAGCGGGAGGTTATCGCATTGGTTCCGATGAAAACGTCTCTTCGATGCAGTGTAATATCCTAGCACCTGCTTCAGTTATTCCACGAAATGGTGATGGTAATTTATCGAGAGGGATAGAGCAACTCAATGGTGGTAATAATGATTTGGGTGAAGCGATTATCATTTCCCCAGCTAGTGGTACGCCTTATACCATAACTGCAACGTATGAGGTAGATTATGTACCCTCTGGACCAACAACCACTATAGGCAATACACAAACAGCAACATGGATGCTTGGATCGTCTGGGAGCATAAATCCTGCAGATGCACCTGCTGAAAATGTAACTCATCTTAAGCGTATCGTTACACGTTTTCAAAATACAACTTTGGGTGTCGATACTACCCTTACCTTTTTCAAATCAAACAAAGGCAACTAGATGAGAGTTCTATTAAAACGTAAAGCATTTACGATGATCGAGCTTTTGTTTGTAATTGTAATCTTGGGAATTGTAGGTGGAATTGCACTTGAAGCTATACGCCAGTATTACAATGGAATATATAAAACCGTCACTATAAATAAAAGAGTTGCTGATGCCGATCATATCCTCGATCAGCTTACCAAGTATTTTGAAAATGGTATCAGCAGTTCGATTGTCAATTTGAATATAAATCCGGTAGTAGTAGCATGTTATGGTCCTCCAGTGGTGAATCCCGCTGATTTTACCATTGCATTTATAGGGGTAGATAATGATAGTTTACGAGGAGTTAGCGGACTTTCTGGTTGGAATGAAGAAGCGAAATTGATAACAGGGAATGATCTGAATATGTCAGATGCAAATCTATCAATGAGCAATATTATTCTTACAGCTCTTGGATCGACATTGCGTGATTCTGCTATTTATGATGCAGATAGCATGGATTCAAATGCTTGTGTGCGTTTTAATTTTGCTGGTGAAGGTAAAGTAGGATTTCACAAGCTTGATGGAGTAAATCCAAATCCAATGGCTAATGGGCTACTACGGCTCAATAATGACAACAATGCTACTAATGGACATCGTAAATATTTATTGCGTACAGGGTATGCGTTTCGAGTTGATGATAATGGAAGTTTTTGGATGTACAGTGGTTTTCGTCCTTGGAAAGATGAATCTTTTTCAGCGGCATCAAAAATCAGTTTATTAGGAGAGAATGTCTCTCATTTTTATGCTAATTACAATGCTACAGATTTGGCAGGTAATGCAGGGGTAAGTGATCGCGGGTTGGTGTGGACGCTCAAAGTATGTATGCGTGGTATGGATGCTGAACTTAAAGATACCGATGACAATGCGACGCAAATCTGTCGTGAAAGGAGAGTCCATGTACGTTACTAAACGATCCGGCTTTGCGATGATCTTAGCGATTTTTGTTGTTGTTCTTGTTGCTTTGGGTGGTGTGATGCTGCTTGGAAATGCTGCTATCGGTTCCAAATCTATTGGCGACAATTATCTGCGTGCACAAGCGGATCTATTAGCTGAAAGTGCTACTGAGTTTGGAGTAATGCGGGTGCAAGGGTTTGATCGTACAGGAAATCATTGTTTAGAAAACTTGATTATTACTGTAAATGATGTGAATAATAATCCAATGTATGATGCGAATGTTTCTTATGCCTATTCATTTCGTGGAGCACAATTTGCAGGATGTACAGCTCCTCATGTATTAGCAATTAATACCGGCAAAGATACAATGATATTAATGGATGTTACGGTAGCCACCCGCACGGATTCAAATCTCTCAACTGAGCCAATACGCATTGTAAAGCGGACTTGGCAGAAGCTTTAGTATTTTCGTCATTCCGTGCTACGACACGGAATCCAATGCACTAATATATATAAGTGGATCCCGTATCAACGGGATGATAAAAAGATGGGTTGTATAACGAGAGAAAAATGTATTAGAGAGTGAGCTGAGCGATTTTAGCGAGAACGTCTTTTTCACGGACAGGTTTCATGAGAAATCCGTTTGCACCACAGTCCAACGCTTCCCCTTTTTTGGTCTCATCGGTTGTCAGGACAATAACAGGGACTTGACGGAGAGAATCATCCGATCGGATGACTTTTAGCATCTCAATACCTCCCATTACAGGCATAATGATATCAAGCAAGATAATATCTATATCATCCTGTGTTTTTAAGACACCAATAGCATCGGCACCATTTTTTGCTTCAACAACTTGTGAAACGTTTGGTGCTTTCATGAGCATCGATTTTAAGAGTTTTAAGTTAATTAGATCATCGTCAACTGCGAGTACTTTTAGTTTTTTAACGTCCATTAATAGGTTCCTGCTTTAGATAAATTTTTCAAATACGAGACGTAAAAGATCTTTATTGACACTGTTTTTTATTATCTCGTGGACGTACATTGCATCATTTTCATCTTCATTTGCGGAAGGATCAACGAGCATCACTAATGATATCTCACTATTGTTATCACGGATTATATCATAGAGTTCTTTTAGATTAAGGTCCGGAAGAGTTTTATCAAACAATACCAATTTGTAGTTCTTAGAGTCAACATGGGTATAAAGATCTTTTGTTTTGTTGACAGTGATATAGGTATATCCTAAATCATCGAGAATACGTGAAAAAAGCTTTAACTCTAAAGGATTTTGTTTTGCTAACAAAATATCTGCATCAAATGTCGATTTTACGGCAGCAACTTCTTCTTTTGTCTCTGGTACAACAATAAGCTCTGGAAGGTCTTGAATACTCTCAGAAAAATCTTCCTCAATATTAAGTTTGTCATCTACATTAGTTTCAAGCAATGGGAGTGTTTCTTTTGCCACTTCTTCTTGCACTACGTCAGGTGCAGCTTTTTTTGCGGATATAACAGACTCATTTTTATCCGTATTGTTCCCAATAAGATCTTCAGCTGATTTTGGAATAACATTAATCTCAATAATCTTATGTGAAAGAAAATTGTTAAGTAAGGAAATAATATCACTTCGAACCAGAGGTTTGGTAGTGTATTCATCCATTCCTACTGTCATGAAACGCTCACGGTCACCTTTTAGAGCATTTGCTGTAAGAGCGATAATAGGGACGTGATGCTGATTATGATCTTCTTCAAAGTCTAAAATTTCTTGTGTTGCTTCCATACCGTCAAGTACAGGCATCTGGATATCCATAAAAATTAGGTCATATTCACCATTTTTACGTTTTTCAAATGCTTCTAATCCATTATTAGCAAGAGATACGGTAAGACCTAGATCTTCAAGAGTGCGTTTGATTAGTTTTTGATTGATGACATTGTCTTCTGCAACAAGAACATTGGCTGCGAAACGAGAGTTTTTCTCATCGAATTTTTTACGTCGTGTAGTTTTTTGCTTACGGGTATTAAATGCTTCTGCTTCATACGTTTCTAGTACTGAACGTATTTTTGAGTTGTTAAGAGGCTCGTAAAGAACTTTAAATAAATCCAGTCCCATAGAATCAATTTTTTTCATATAATAAGACTTGGTAATCAAGACCGTTTGTTCAGTTGCAGAAGCAAAATGAATCAACTCATCATCATTAATATAGTCGTTATCTACAAAAAGAAGATCGTAATTAACTTGCCGCTCTAAGATTTTCAATTCATCCATCTCGGTAAATATTGTATAACTGACACCTAGGTAATCAAGATATTCTTTAAGATACGTCGTTTGAAGTTTTTTCTTGGTTTTACTTTCATGTATGACTGCATTGATATTTGAAAAAGAACCTTTGATAGGTTCATTGAGTGTTTCAATTTCATCAAAAGTAAGCGTAAAGAAGAACATCGTTCCTTCACCTGGATGGCTTTCGAGATCGAGTTTACCGCCCATTAGCTCAACAAATCGGCTTGAAATGGTTAGACCTAAGCCAGTTCCGCCGTATTTACGCGTAATAGAAGTATCTGCCTGCCCGAATGCTTCAAAAATACGTGATTTTTGTTCGCTGGTAACACCGATTCCACTATCTTTGACTTGGAAGCGTACGCGAGCACGACCAGCTTCGTCTGAATCAATACGTCGGATATCAACATTGACACTTCCGCCATTGTTAGTAAATTTGACCGCATTACTCAGAAGGTTAATAATAACTTCTTTGATCTTGGTCGGATCCCCTTTGAGCGGTCGCTCAAGGCTTGGATCGATGAAGCAGCCTAGATCAATATGTTTTTCAGATGCACGTACGGCGTATACGTCAACAGCGCTTTCAAATTCTTCCATAGGATTAAAGGCAATGTCTTCAATTTCAAGTTTATTGCTTTCAATTTTAGAAAGGTCAAGAATATTATTGATAATTTCAAGAAGATTCTCTGAACTTTTTTCAATAATTTCGATAAATTCACGCTGCTCATCATGAAGTTCTGTGTCTTTTAGTAACTCAGTAAATCCAACAATACCGTTGAGTGGTGTACGAATTTCATGTGACATATTCGCCAAGAACATTGACTTGGCTTCACTGGCTTCCATCGCATATTGTTTATCACCCATGGTTTGTTCAATAATACGCTCTAGAAGTGCATACGCTTGCGCTGTACCTGTTGCAGTGTCAAGATTAATCGATTTGCTAAGCGCATCAGCTTCGTTATCATGAGTATCTGTTGCTACACGTTTGAGAACAGATTCAAGATTTTTAATATTTGTCGCGATTTCATTAGAAAGAAGTACTCCTAGAATACCGATGAGTACAGCAACGAGCCATACGGTAATCGCAATAATCAAAAGCTGAATAGCTTGTGTTTTAATAGTAGAAGTACGAATATCCATTTGGCTCAGCAGGATTTTTTCTGTCTCAGTGATCGCATTGACTTTTTCTGAAAGCATCGCAAACCAAATGCCTGATTTGGTTTCGTATTTTCCGGTACCGCTTTCACGTAAAATGGCACCGCGTTCAGCTGTAATGTCTTGGAAAAGATCGGTATTGTCTTCATCAAACAAGGACGCTGTAAGCGTAGCTACTAGTTTTGGATCATTAATGGTATTAAAGTTGAGGTTATCCGCTTTAGAGATGTAATCAATCCATTTATTTAGTTCTTCATCTTCTAAAGGAGCTCCTCTAGAAAGGAGGTAGGTGATATATCCACGCTCTTGGGCTGTATACTCGTTCGCACGAACCAAAGAGAGATAGCTTCCTTGCATCGATGTGATTTGCGAGTCAAATTGAACAGCAAAGAGTGCTGTAAGTTCATTCAAGAGAGCCGTTTGTGGTTTTCCATAAACATCATCAAAAATTTCTGTAAAGTCAGCTGTCAGGTTGTCAATTGAAGGGCGTGATTGAAGACGTGACTTTTCAAGGGTTGCGATGATGCTGTCAACTTGAGGAGAATGATAACTGGACTTGAATTCTTTGATCTTTTTATCAACAACAATGCGTTGTGCATGAAGTGATTTAAGAGTTGTTGCAGAAGCATTTCCTAAGTACATAACAGTCATACCGCGTTCACGCGCGATATTGCTGATCATGTCATCGAGCTGCTTACTCTTTTCAAGGCTTGCTTGAAGTGTTTGTGCAGATTGATAACTCAAAAATGAGGTGTAAACGTAATAACTAGCAAGTGAAAACAAAATCAGAATCGGGAGGAGACTGATGAGGCGAAGTCTATTTTTAAGTCCTAAGTGCATTGTAATTCCTCTTAAAGTTGATCAAGATAAGCATTAAGCCGTAGTGAGGCTTTTTTGGCTTCTTGTGCGTCATGGGTTTTGCTAAGAATTGAAAGTTCTTCTGAGATTTCAGTAAGACGTAAATTATCACTGATCCCCTTTAATCTTGCGGCACTTTCATTCCACATTGTTGTGTCAAATGCCTGGATAGCACTTGTGATTTGGTTGCTGATGATACGTGAATCATTTTTATAATCAAAGATCAGCTCATCCATAAATTCGGGTTCAATTCCCAAAGATTTTGCTACTGTGAAAGAATCATACTGAAGTTTCGGGGCGGCTGGTTCTTTAATGATTTCAGGAAGTTTTTTAACTTCTTCCAGAACAGGCTCTTCTTTGACTGGAAACATTTCGTCAAAAGTACGTTCTTTTTCTACTGCGGGTTCTTCTTCAATTGATCCCGCTTTTTCAATCTCTAAAAATTCTTTTTTAAAGACAGGCTCTTCAAAAGGAGCCGATTCTGGTAATTCACTCACTTCAAGCTCGTGTCCGTGGATAACGAGGGAGTCATTATCATATTGTTTGAGACCAAAAGAGTAAATATCATCGAGTGCTTCATCCGTGATGGCTGCTGTGCTTTTTTGTGATTGATCTGCGTTTGAATAAGGCTCGGACGTGATTGATTCGGATGCATTTTGCTCCTCTTGAATCTCCCCGCCTTTGAGTTTTTGAATCATTTCAAAATAATATTTGAGATTCGCTTCAATTTCTACAGGATCGCTTGAGGTGTTAATAACACTCAGGGTTTCAAAAGCATCTTCTATACGAAGATTGGCTGCTACACCTTTGAGTTTGTGTGACAAAATATGCAGGTTATTGAGATCATTTTTAGCGGACGATTCAAAGAGATCCTCTTTAAAATCATAGGATTGTTGAATGAAGTCACCGATAAACTCTTCAATTAAGTCAACGGGCAAGCCAAGCTCATTAGCGGCTACATTTGGGTCATATACGTAGTTTTTACCAACATGGTGACGATCAAGACACTCTTGCTCCTGCGCATTATATTTACCACTCCCCATCATCGGTTTTTCTTGAAGTTTCTTAGGTATTGCAACAGGTGTTGCTACAACGACCTCTTCTTTGCTTGGAAAGGTTTCAATAAGATCATCTTTAAAGGCTGGCGTTAATGCTAAATCGTCATCGTGCAATTCATCATCAAAAGAGGATAAAGTAAGCTGGGGAACATCTAAAATATTTGGTTCATTGAGCTGTGTAGGGGTGATGTCAGCGTAATTTGGTAATGAGCCAAAAGTGCTTTCTTCTTTTTGCACTGCTTTAGCGGTGATAGTATGTGGTTTAACATCTTCTCCGCTGATACTTTTAACGTGCAGTATTTCAATGTTGTATGCTTTTTGGGTCGGATTTTCACATAGATAGAAGAAGGAAACGGACAATTGGCAGCTGAAAACACGTCCATTCGCATGAATAATAGCACTGGAGGCATCAGAATCGGCATGAAGAAGAAAGTCTATCCATCCAAAATTTTTAAAATTATGAATGTATCCAGGTTCATTAGCGAAGAGATCTGCAACATCAGAACAAACTGCTAATAGTTCAACGAGTGATGAGTAGTTTAAAAGGCGTAGACCTTCTTCGCTTACTCCGATGAACTCTTGTTTATGGTTATATAGTAGCACGTTCTCTCCCTTTAGCTTTCTTGCTCAAGCATTTTTTTATAAATCTGAGCTGTTTCTTCAATATTTTTACGGGATGCAGGTTTACGTGCGGCCATATATCCTTTAGCGATACCATTGTTATCGTAAATAGGGGAAACTTCTGTATCTACCCAATAATACTTGCCATCTTTGCGTAGATTCTTAACCAATCCATGCCAAATGGTTCCGGATTGGATAGTTTTCCATACTTGTGCAAAAGCAGCACGTGGCATATCAGGATGGCGGATGATGTTGTGAGGCTGTCCGACGAGTTCATCAG
Source organism: Sulfuricurvum sp. (assembly GCA_043759555.1). Taxonomy (GTDB): domain Bacteria; phylum Campylobacterota; class Campylobacteria; order Campylobacterales; family Sulfurimonadaceae; genus Sulfuricurvum. Next base: position 38,998 of record JAYVLH010000004.1, read on the forward strand.
AGGTGTAACCTGAGATTTCACAAAAGCGCCGATTAGCAAAAGTAATTATGCCATCAAGGTCAGTCTCGCTGACAATGGCACGTCCTTCAAAAAAATATTCTTCGTCAACTGGTAGTGGTCTCTCCATATTCATCCCTTTGCTAAAAAACTTCTGAAATTATTAGTGTAAGGAATATGGCATAAACAAGGTAAAAGAATTCTTAGGTTGACTCTAAATGTGATAGATTTTGAATAATTTTAGCATCTTTGGCTCCAATTAGCTCACATAGAGTTTCATAAGTCCCATTTTGTATCGCTTCAAAAGTCTCGTAATATTCTAATAATTTATAAATCTTTGGCAAAGTTATCCCTTTTTGTGAGAGAAACTTTGATTCTTGATCGCGTTTTAATTTTGTTTTTTTATGGAACGTGATGGCGCTTCGGTGGGCTTCATCTCGTAACATTTGAACGAACTGAAGTCGTTTATCGTAGGGTTCCAGTCGCAAAGTATCGTCCTGAATATGAAGAATGTCGCGTGCTGAACCTTTTGCCCTGTGGGCTTTGGCATCCAGTTTTTCTTTGCTGATTGCGATGACATCGAGAGTGACACCTGCTGAAAATAGCAGTTCAAGAGCAAGAGCACGCAGCGTTGAACCTCCATCGAGTATCCATAGGTCAGGAGGTGGATTGGATGTGAATCCTTCTATCCGCCGTGTCAGCATCTCTTTCATTTGGCCGTATTCATCTCTTTCGTGCAAGTGATATTGACGGTAAGAATTTTTTTCAAATCCTTCATTGACGTACACAACCATAGCTCCTACAGTTGCGACTCCTCCTAGATGGGAATTGTCAAATATTTCAATGCGATTGGGAAAATGTTCAAGTTCAAACAGCTCTTTAATCGATTGTAAAAGTGCTTGATTACTGGGCTTATGCGTCTTTAAAAGCTCTTGTGCATTTGTGAAGGCAAGCTGCGTAAGCTGTTTTTTAATTCCGATTTTTGGTGACTCTAACGTTGCTTTTTTCTCAAAAATTTGTGTTAAGTGCTCTTGTATCCACTCTTTTTCTTCGAAAGGATGGGCGGTGAGGATGGGGGCTATAATCGGAGGTTTTTGAATTCCGTAGAAGTTTAACAATGCCCGCTCGTATCCTTCGTCCAGTGAAAAATTATCACTTACAGAGAAAAAATCGTGTGAACTCGAGGTTATTTTCCCCTCACGTATAAACATTCGAACTACACAGCCTCTCGTTTCGTGAAATGCGATGGCAAAAATATCATAGTTTACATTTCGGGCAAGGTCGATGGCACAGGTGACGACACTTTTTTCAATACGCTCCAGGCGGTCACGCAAGCCCATCGCTTCTTCAAACCTGAGTTCTTCGGCATAGTATTCCATTTTCTCAATCAGTTGCGGAGAAAGAAGTTTTTTGTTTTCAATCCATGAAATAGCAGTATCGACGAGGCTCTTGTAGTATGCAATATCTACGGGGAGTTCACACGGTCCCAGACATTGGTGCATTTGATAGTATAAGCAAACTTTTTTTCCCTTGAGACAGCTTTTTTTTTGTACCAAAGGGAGTAATTCGTAGAGTGAATCGAGAATATCACGGGCTCCGGCAGAATACGGTCCAAAATAGCGGACATTTTTGCCGTTGATTATTTTTCGTGTAATGTCGAAGCGGGGATAAGCGTCGTTTAAATCGATGTAAATGTAAGGGTAGGTTTTATCATCCCGGAGCAAAACATTGTATTTAGGAGCCAGTTGTTTTATAAGAGAGTTCTCCAGTATCAGGGCATCATGCTCTTTTTCAACGACTATATAGTGAAGAGATACGGTTTCTGAAAGCATTTTTTGGATTCGTAGGGAAAGGGTTGCTTTTGGAGTGAGTGTCGGGGTTAGATTGAAATAACTTTTGACTCGTTTTGAGAGATTTTTGGCTTTGCCGATGTATAAAATCTGCCCTTTTGCATTTAAATATTGGTAAATGCCTGCATTATGCGGAAGAGAGCGTATTTTATCAATCATTGAGATCACTTAATCAAGTATTTATGGTAGCTATTATACCATCCTCCTTTAAAGAACCATAGGGAGAAAATATGATGAAGCTATCCGTTATGCTTTTGATTGGAATTGTATTAGCGATCAGCGGATGTGGATACAAAGCCCCTCCTTATTACCAAAAGTCAGTCACTGAGGAAAAAAATGTTGCGTTATGATGTTGTCATTATCGGTGCCGGTGTTGCAGGATTGTATGCGGCAATCGGATTGCCGAAGCATTTAAAAGTTTTGGTGATCAGCAAATCACATCCGTGGGAGTGCAATACTTATTATGCACAAGGGGGCGTAACGACCGCCTATAATAATGATGACATTTCGCTTCATGTATCTGACACGCTTGAAGCTGGTGCTGGCATGTGCAATCCCAATGCAGTGCAGTTTATGAGTGAGCAGTCTCAAAGCGTCATTCATGATTTGATGCAGCGCGGGTTTATGTTTGACACCGATGAGTATGGAAATTTGCTGTATACAAAAGAAGCGGCCCATTCGCGCAACCGTATTTTACACGCGGGCGGTGATGCAACAGGTCGGTATCTTCATTTGTTTTTACTCCAGCAAAATCCTCATCCGATGCTAAGCAATGCTACTGTTGTCGATTTATTAATGGAAAATAAAAAATGTTGCGGCGTGGAAGTCTTTAGCGAGGGGAAGAGGAAACTCATCTATGCAGATAATGTCGTCATCGCAAGCGGTGGGGTTGGATCGCTGTATGAATATCATACAAATTCTCATGCGATCAGCGCGGATATTCACGGTATTTGTTTGGAAAAAGGGATTGAACTGGAGTCTATGGAGATGATGCAGTTTCATCCAACGGTGTTTGTATCCGGTTCAGGGGCGCGAAAGTTATTGCTTACGGAAGCTTTGAGGGGTGAGGGGGCATGGATTGTCGATGAAAACGGGTATCGCTTTTTGTTTGAATACGATGAGCGAGGAGAGATGGCTCCTCGGGATATTGTGAGTCGTGCGATATTTGATTACAAGCAGCGCACATCCAGTCAAGTTTATATTTCGTGCGCCCATTTCGACAAAGAATATTTTCAAGGGCGTTTTCCCAATATTTACAAAGCATTACGAGATTTGGGGTATAACCTCCCGCAAGAGAGAGTCCCTATTTCTCCTGCATTTCATTACGCCATCGGGGGAATCAAAAGCGATTTAGAGGGGCGTGTTCCGAATACGCAAGGGTTGTATGTAGTTGGTGAAGCAGCGTGTACGGGAGTGCATGGAGCTAATCGTCTGGCGAGTAATTCACTGCTTGAGGGACTGGTGTTTGGCAAACGCGCAGCGGAGTCGATTTTGAAAAATAGTCAAAAAAGCTGTGAGCAAAAATTTGACATTTCAACAATGGCGCTTGAGCTGGAGGGTGATAAAGAGAAAAAAGATGCTTTGCGTCACATTATGTGGGATAAAGTATCAATTGTCCGGACAATATCAGGGCTGAATGAAGCCTCTTGTGCAATTGAAGAGATGCTAAACTCCGATGTTGGACGTCTTTTAAAATTACGGTTACTGAGTGCTCGTGCTATCATTCAATCTGCATTAAAACGGCATGAATCGATCGGGGTTCATTATATTACTTCCGCTTGATCGTGTTTTTCATGATGATGCGCTGCTATTTTTAGTAAAAATGGGACACTGAGATTTAGGATAAAAGCACTTACTGAAATGAGCAGTAAATCAGCACTGGTGATGAGGTGCATAGATAGAGCCGCCATCGCAACTAAGAAAGTAACTTCTGCTCGTCCTTGCATGGCGATTCCTATTAGTATAGATGAGCGCCAAGGAAGAGTATTGATATATCGAGCCGTGAAAGAAGCAGCGATAAATTGGGCAATAAATACAACGCCTGCGAGAAGCAATGCTTGCGTCATAATCGCGCCAAGAGCATTGAGGCTCTCAATTTTCATGTGCAAACCAATACTGATAAAGAAAATGGGTGCGAAAAAATAGAGGGTTAAAAAACGAAGTTTTTCCATAGTGGCGTGAAATACTTCATCGCTGCTTGAATGCTCGGTTCCAAAGTGATCTTTGTTAATAATCAAACCCATAAAATAAGCTCCTAAAGCGATACTGGTTTCAAAAAATTCAGCGATGAAAGAGCCTAAAAATGCCAAAAATATCATGATGATAATGGCAACATTTTGTTCTTGTTTTCCCAGAAATTTTCCAGCTCCGGCATGAGAATAAATGGATGCTTTGGTTTTGGCAAAAATGGTGAGCAAGGTACTTTCTTTTTTGAGAGAGGTTGTCGGATGAAACAAAAAGAATAAATAGGCGATAAGAGCCATAGCTAAACTAAAAAAGAGAAAATTTGAAACAGGTTTTAGGGCAAGGGAGGTGACACTTTGGAGTGAAATTTCAGCAGATGATGCTCCCAATGAAACGAGAATACCACCTAAAACACCCCATAAAATTAAAGAAATAACGTCATCGGTGAGTGCTGCGGCGACTATAATGGGTTGCAGACGGCTTTTTGCACTAAAGTTGAGAGTGTTGAGCGTTAAAAAAGCGATACCAATAGAAGTCGGAGTGAATGCCATTGCAAAGACAATTGATTTGATAGTATCGTGTGAGAGAAAAAATTCGGTGAAATAAAGTGCTGTAAAGGGTAATATAACACCTGCAATGGCGATTTTCCACCCTTTTTTAATCCCTTCTGTGAAACCTTTAAGATTTTCTTCCAAACCGAGATAAAAAAACAAAAAGATAGTTCCGATAAACGCAAAAATTTCGATGGCAGCAGATGTCGGGGAGAGAAGATGGAGATTAACCGCGGCAAGTCCCCCTATGAGATAAAAGAGAACATCAGCAATCCCCGTTTTTTTCGATGCCCATAAAGATCCGATAATAATGATGAGTAAATAAAGCAAGATAAGAGTTGTGATCATTTCCATCTGGAGCTAACCTTTTTTTAAGAAATTGTATCCAATCTATCTAACCTTGTCCTTTATATCGGTTTTTAAGGTGTAATCAGTGTTTAGAACCTATGGCGTTTGATTGTCAAGAGACCCTAAATACTTTGATGACTTCCAGACAAAGGATAACTATCCATATAAAAATAGTGATTCCGGTAGCAGCAGCAGAAATATCTTTAATAATTCGAATTTTTTCATTGGAGCGCGTTTCCATAAAATCACAAATCGCTTCGATGGCGGTGTTGAATACTTCTGCTGAAAGCATGACTCCTGTGGCGAGTATAATCAATGAAACATCAACCCAAGCATTGAAAATAAAAACCGGTATGAGTATGAAAATAGAAATAACGATTTTATACATGACGCTAAAATCATAGATGACGGCAAATCGTAAGCCCGAAAGGATAATTCTGAATTTCCGCAGAGGATGGTATCCATGTTCTCCAGTATTTAAAAATTTATTTTTCATGTTAATGATCCCGATTTTACAATCAAGATGGTAATACAGCTCCAACTAATCGCAATCAGTACTCCCGCCAAGACATCGGTCGGATAATGAACCTGTAAATACATACGAGAGAGCACGACTCCTAGGGCAATGAATATCAATGACCCAGTCAGAAGAGTGCCAAACAAGGACGGACCGGTATAGACAATCAGCCAAAGTAAAAGGGTAAATACGACAATTTGAGAAGTATGGGCACTGGGGAATGAAGGATCTATGGGTAGCTCGTTGATAGTGGGAAAAAAATGGGGCCGTTTTCGTTCAAGCTCATATTTGAGAACATAAGTGGTTAAAAATGCCCCCCAAAATCCAATTCCTAAAAGTTTTTCAAAGTTTTCAAAATATCGTGAAAGAAACAGTGTCAAAATAATGTAAAGAGGTAATAGCACCCACATAGACCCAAGCCATGTGATACTAGAAAAAAAGTGATCCAGTGTCGGGGTCTTGATTTTATGAAACCAGTTTAATGTTGCGTGATCGAATTGTACCAGATAGCCGTTGCGCATAAAAAAAGTCAAAGCGATAAAAGCACTAATCGCTGCTAAAAGAATAAGGCTTAATAGCCAGCGTTCATCAGGAGTGATTTTTTCATTAAACTGCATCAAATTTCCTTGGTTAATAGTTTATTATAGTACTACACATAACGTAAAAAGCAAAATTAAACTACGATTAGGTATCATTTCATCAATAGACAGGGATTTTCCCCCCTTTAAAACATCTCCATCCTAAAGGCTCACCCGTGAAAGATGTCAATATCATCGTCCTCGATTTTGGTTCCCAGTATACTCAGCTTATTGCCCGCCGCTTACGCGAAGACAAAGTTTATTGTGAAGTCCTCCCTTATCACACTAAAATCGATGCAATTAAAGCCAAAAATCCAAAAGGGATTATCCTAAGCGGCGGTCCTTCGTCTGTGTATAACAAAGATGCTTATACGGTTGATCAAGGGGTTTATTCTCTTGGTATTCCTGTACTTGGTATTTGTTACGGGATGCAGCGTATCGCTGTTGATTTCGGCGGTTCTGTAATCCGAAGTGATCATCATGAATACGGTAAAGCAGAGCTTACGATTGATATGACACAGCAGTCACCCTTATTTGCACATTGTGAAGATGAACGTGCTGTATGGATGAGTCATTCGGATAAAGTGGATATTTTGCCGGAGGGTTTTGTCCCTATCGCCTACTCACCTAATTCTCCGTATGCGGCTATCGCTGATGAAGCGCGTCAAGTGTACGCGATGCAGTATCATCCAGAGGTAAATCACTCTGAAGAGGGCTACTTGATGCTCCGTAATTTCGCGCGTACCATCTGCGGCATTACCGAAAAATGGGATATGGGGCATTTTCTCAAAGAACAGATTGTTAAAATCCGTGCTCAAGTAGGTGATGGCAAAGTTCTTTGTGCTCTAAGCGGCGGGGTTGACTCTTCGGTTGTTGCCGCGTTGCTGTATGAAGCGATCGGCAATCAGCTCATCCCTGTATTTGTCGATAATGGTCTTTTGCGTAAAGGTGAGCGTGAATCGGTTGAAAATATTTTCAAAGTCCATCTCAAAGTTCCTCTGGTTGTTGCTGATGCAGCAGAAAATTTCTTGGGCAAGCTCGCGGGTGTCACCGATCCTGAAGCCAAGCGTAAAATTATTGGGCATACATTTATTGAAGTATTTGAACAAGAAGCAAAAAAACACGATGGAATCAAATTTTTAGCGCAGGGTACATTATATCCTGACGTGATTGAATCGGTTTCGGTAAACGGTCCATCGGTAACGATCAAAAGCCACCACAACGTTGGCGGACTTCCAGATTGGATGGATTTTGAGTTGATCGAACCGTTGCGTGATTTATTCAAAGATGAAGTTCGTAAGCTTGGGCTAGAGCTGGGGCTGCCTGATTATCTTGTAAATCGCCATCCATTCCCTGGACCAGGCTTAGGTATTCGTATTATGGGCGAAGTCAATAAGCCTGATCTTTATATTCTTCGCGAAGCGGATGCGATTTTGCTCGAGGAGCTTAAGGCAAGCGGATATTACTCAAAAACATGGCAGGCATTTGCGGTGCTTTTAAATGTTAAAAGTGTTGGAGTTATGGGTGACAACCGTACCTATGATAACACTATTTGTGTCCGTGTTGTCGAAGCGGTAGATGGTATGACCGCAACCTTTGCTCATTTGCCACACACTTTGCTAGAGCGTATTAGCCGTCGTATTATTAATGAAGTAGACGGCATTAACCGTGTCGTTTATGATATCAGTTCAAAACCTCCTGCTACGATTGAGTGGGAATAAGGCGGACACGCTTTTGCGTCCGATTTATCTCGTTTCTAAAACATCCCACCATCGTATGGAGGGACTCGTCCATCTTCCTATCCTCTCCATACATTTTTTAACGCCTGACATTGATTTTACGCAATATGATGGAATTATTGTTACGTCTAAACAAGGAGCACTTGCTCTCAAAAACTATACGCTTGATTGGAAAAAACTCAAGGTTATTTGTGTAGGTGAATCAACAGCAGAGGCGATGAAGCAGCTGGGCGCCGTTCATGTTGTGAATGCAGCTGGGTATGGGGAAACCATTTTTAATGTATTGCGCCAATATAATGGAAAATGGCTCTATTGCCGTCCAAAAATGATTGCATCCTCATGGCCAGAGCGTGTACGAGAAGAGGGGATGATCCTCGATGAGGTGATTATTTACGAAACACGTTGCAATAAAACCATGGAAAAAATAGATATTGCAGATAATGCAGTGTTGATTTTTACCTCACCTTCAAGTATTGAATGCTTTTGTGAACGTTATGAGCTTTTATCGACACATGATATTGTGGTTATCGGAAAAACCACTCAAAATGCTTTGCCATTGGGAATAAAATCATTATTAGCAGAGGATACAAGTGTTGAATCGTGTGTGAAAATGGCTAAAGAATTAGCAGTTTGACATCCGTTTTAAGCTTTTTGAGGTTATAATTATTAACTCTGGGCGCAGCGAGTAACCGCAATATGAGGGTTCTACATATATAACTAGTCACATCCGTAGACGTTTCGGTGTGTCGGTGGTCTTGTTTGAGCGTGTAAACGTGAGAGATTGCCGCCGGAAGAAACGCTCGATATGGCGCAATTACAGCTTTGAAGAACCAAAGCTACTGCGAAACGCCCGCCTGGGCTTTTACTTTATTTAAAAATCCATTGGGGCTTTTAGATGAGAGAATCAATTATTTTTTTGGGGTAAATGTATGAACATAATGATAATCGGCAGCGGTGGACGAGAATTTTCGATTGGGAGAGTTTTAAAGCAAGATCCTGAAGTTTCGAACCTCTATTTTGTTCCCGGAAATGGTGCGACCACGATGCTGGGCGAAAACATTGCCATTAAAGATTATGAAGAATTAGCGCAGTTCGCACTTGATAACACCATTGAGTTAACGATTGTTGGACCAGAAGGTCCCTTAACAGATGGTGTTGTGGATATCTTCAAAGCCAAAGGATTAGTAATTTTTGGTCCTTCAAAAGCAGCTGCACAGCTGGAAGGTTCGAAAGTTTATATGAAAAACTTTTTGGCTAAATACAATATCCCTACAGCGCGCTACATCGAAACGGCACATATTGGTGATGCCTTTGCCTTTATCGATTCTCTTACGGCTCCTATCGTCGTTAAAGCAGACGGTTTATGTGCAGGCAAGGGTGTTATTATTGCACAGAGCTATGATGAAGCCAAAGTGGCCGTTTCGGAAATGTTAAGCGGAAAATCGTTCGGCGATGCAGGAAAGCGAGTCATCATCGAAGAGTTTTTGGATGGATATGAACTTTCGATGTTTGCCCTTTGTGATGGAAAAGATTTTATTCTTCTCCCTGCTGCACAAGACCATAAACGGCTTTTAGATGGCGATGAAGGTCCAAATACCGGTGGAATGGGAGCGTATGCACCTACTCCTCTTGTTGATGAGATTATTTACGAAAAAGTTAAAGAGCGGGTAATTCGTCCGACATTATTAGGGATGCAAGAAGAGGGAGCACCTTTTGAAGGTGTTCTTTTTATTGGTATCATGGTTGTTAATGGCGAACCCATAACTTTAGAGTTCAATGTCCGTTTTGGAGACCCTGAGTGTGAGATTTTGATGCCGCTTTTAAAAACTCCTGCACGTGAACTTTTCTATAAAGCCGCTACCAAGCAGCTGGATACACTGAATGTTGAGTTTTATGACAAATACGCTGTGGGTGTTGTTATGGCAAGTAAAAATTATCCTTTTGGTGATTCTATACCTGCTGAAATTGTTGTCGATGAAATTCATCATGATAAGATTGCGCAAAACACACATATTGCGTATGCTGGTGTGAATGAGGAAGATGGAAAATTGTATGCAACAGGCGGACGGGTACTTGTATGTGTGGGAGTGGGGGATAGTATTAAAGAAGCTCGAAATCGTGCTTATATGCTGTGCGGACAAGTCCATTTTGCAGGCAAAAAACTTCGTACTGACATCGCGTATCAAGCTTTGCGCTAATGAATAACGATATCGAAAATCTCCTTAGTCGAGAAAATTTACAGCTTGCAAGCATACGAGCTCGTGTGGCTGCGTTTGGTATTGATGAAGTCTTGTTAAGTTTTATTTTATTGGTTATTTTGTGGGATTCTATTTCTGCTGCCACAAGTGTTGAAGCAATGATTTTAGTGATTAATACTTTTGTTTTGGAATACATGGCGATAAAGATTCTTTATCAAACCTTTTTTACGATGCAATACGGAGCAACATTAGGCAAAATTGTGATGAAAATTCGAATTATAGAGGTTAAAACTCTTTCAAATCCGAGTTTTTTTTGTGCTTTTAATCGTTCGGTTTTTCGTATTATCAGCGAGCTTCTTTTTTATCTTGGATTTGCATGGGCATTTTTTGACCCCTACCGCCGTTCATGGCATGATCTAAGTGCGCGGACTTTGGTTATCAATGCGTAAGTTTCTTTTACTCAGTGTCATAGCGGCAAGTGTGGTTTATGGAGGCGATCGCGTAGAGCTTTTGACGGAACAAGTGGATGGAAACGGCTCCACTGCCAATGCAACAGGTAATCCTATTATAGTTTATCAAGATCAAATTGTGAGTGCCAATAAACTAACATATGATGATAATACGAGTATTGTTGAGGCATTTGGCAGTGTGAATGCTTTTAAAGCAGGGCAGTATCATGCGATCAGCGAGTATTCAAAACTAAATTTGGATACAGATACCCGGTATTCAAAACCTTATTATTCAATTGATACATCAAGTAATACGTGGATGAGCGCTGATGAGGCAACAGGATGTCAAAATAAAATTGATTTAACCAGCGGAATGGTATCTGGGTGTAATTCAACTGACCCTTTGTGGAAAATTCATTTTACCAGTGCTGATTACGATACCGAAAATATGTGGGTCAATATTTATAATGGATTATTATATATCGAAGATGTTCCTGTGATGTATCTCCCCTATTTTGGATACTCGACGGACAGAACACGCCGCAGCGGATTATTGATTCCTACCTTTGGTATATCAAGCGCAGAAGGATTTTATTATCAGCAACCTGTTTACTGGGCTCCAACCAATTGGTTTGATGCAGAATTTCGTCCACAAATTCGAACGTCACGCGGATCTGGAATGTATACAGACATGCGTTTTGTGGACAGCCCTACCTCGAAAGGCTCTCTATCTTTGGGTTATTTTAAGGAACAGAGCCAGTATGCGCAAGTCTACAATTTGGCACACGATAAGCACTATGGATTTGCCCTCAATTATGAGAATAAAGACGTTTTGAAAAATTGGTTTGGAGCAGATTTGGAGGGAGAGTCGGGATTGTATGCCAAAGGTTCATGGATGAACGATGTCGATTATCTGAATTTACAAAAAACGGATGAAACTCAAAATATTACTGCTAATCAAATTTTTTCTCGTGTCAATGGCTATTACAGCAGTGAAGACAACTATGCAGGTATTTATTTAAAGTATTATCAATATTTAGATCAAACTAATAATTCTCAAACGATTCAGACACTTCCCACACTGCAATACCATCGCTACTTGGAAACCTTTTTCGGTGATCATCTTCTTGCCAGTGGTGATGCTACGGCCAGTAATTTTTACAGACCTGATGGGAAGCGTGCTGTTCAAGCAGATGTTAATATTCCGGTTACCTTGCAAACAAGTCTGTTTGATGATTATTTGGATGTGAGCTATACCGCCAATGCAGCAGCAAGAGCTATTGGTTTTTATGGCAATACTCTTACAACCTCTGCCACACCTGATAATAATAGTAATTACCCTTCAGGATACTATGCGCAATTGGATCATACCCTTTCACTTGGCTCAACATTGATTCGAGCCTATGATAATAATATGACGCATGTAATAGCTCCCAATATCAGTTATACACAAGCAGGAACCCGTCTTTATAATGGATATTATAAGAGTCATCATGGACAGTGCAGTGTTGCAGATCCTTCATGCCAATTTTATACCCTCAATGAACCCAGTGACGGACTTGCTTTGGGGCTTAATAACTATTTGTTTGAGAACTCAAAACAGTGGCTAGTGGATCGATTGAGTCAAACGTTTAGTTATAACGATACGGGAAGTTACTATGGAGAGCTTCGAAATGAGTTGGAATATGAAATTACTAAGGCAATTTCGTATTATAATCAAACCTCCTATAATCATGACCGCAATCGTGTAACAAAAGAGCAAAATACGCTGCGCTACAATGATAATGTCGTCAATGGAAGTATCAGTAACTACTATACTGACGATCTAAAAAATAATCACGCAGAGTATGCATCGTATTGGACAGCAGACATGGCATATCAGTATAATCGCTATTATAAGATTTTTGGTCGTGTTGCGTATGATTACCAAGTGTCATTGCTTAAGAATGCAGAAGTCGGCTTTTTGTATCGGCAGCGATGTTGGGATTTTGGTCTACGATTTGTTCGAAATCTTCGTCCGATTTTGACTACAAATGGGAATGGTTCGCTTGAAGATTCATATATTTTTATTACGTTGATTCTAAAGCCATTGGGTGGATCAGACTTTAATTATAAACTTACTAACAATAAATGAGGACAGTATGAAACTCGAAGCAAAAATAGGATTATTTGTCGTAGCAGCATTGGGTGCCCTTTTATTTCTTTCAACGCAAGTAACCTCTATAGGGAAATGGGGACAAAAAGGGTATGAGATTAGCGCATATGTGAATGATGCTTCTGGTGTTGAAAAATCTACTCACGTTTCTATGAATGGGGTTGTAATCGGTGAAGTCAAAGAGATGAGTATTCAGGGCAAAAAAGTACGCCTGATATTATCTATTAATGAGGGTGTTGGTATTCCTGATGATTCTTCATTGATTGTGGCACAAGAGTCTCTTCTGGGGGCAAAAGTTTTGAACATCTTGGTGGGAGATTCAGCATCAACTCTTACAACGGGAGGCGTATTAACGCAATCAAAACAATATGCTTCGTTTGATCAAACCAGTGACTCTGTCAATGCCGCCGCTAAAGAGCTTGAATTATTGATGCATGATTTTCGTTCAACACTCGATGACGAGCACCGTAAAGCAATCCAAGATGCCATTATTGCCTTTAGAGATGTTGGGGTAAATCTTAATGGCGTGGTTGTTGATAATCGTGCTGATTTACACGCAGCAATTGCTAATTTTAAAACGATGAGTGCAGGTTTCTCTCAAACTGCGGACACGGTTAATAAAGATCTCCCTGCTATTATGGCGCGTATTGATTCTTTGTCAACACGAATGGATAATATCAGCGGCGCTTTAGAACACACGCTTCCTGAAGCAGTGACCAAATTTGTTGGCATTGAAGACAATGTCAGTACTATTTTGGTTGAAAATCGTAATGGATTAAAAAATACCATAGACTCAGCAGGTACTTTTTTCAAAAGTGCTGAAAATGCGTTTGACAAAGTGGATTCGCTTCTTTCTAACTTCACCACAAGTGAATTGCAAGTGGCAATGCATACGGATGCAATGATGCGTGATGGATATGGTAAAATTTATCTCGGTGCAACATACTTGCCTAATCCAGAGACCTATTATATGTTTGATTTGGTCAGCAGTGATGATTATTCAGCTAATGCAATAGTAGCTCCAGGTCCTCATGTTAAGGGGACAAAATATTATTCTTTACAATATGGAAAACGTTTTGACAATACTTTGTTACGTTTCGGTGCTATTGAGTCAACGGGTGGAATCGGTATTGATTATTTTATGAATCATGACAAGCTAAAATTTTCTGCGGAAGCGTTTGATTGGAATGCCATCAATGATATTCGAGGCAGTAATGTCCATTTAAAAGCGCAAGCCCGTTATCAATTGCTTAAACATTTGGAGTTTTCTGCGGGATGGGATAATTTCCTTAATCCTCAAGCGCAAAATATCTTTTTTGGATTGGGTCTTCGTTTTATCGATAATGATATCAAATATTTATCTGGCGCGAGCTCGTTTGCAAAATAAAACATTTAATTTTTAAGGGAATACATGAAATACGATATCACATTAGCATTAACCAACAAAGAGGAATCCTACGCTCTTAATCAAGTAGCAGCACAAGCAAACGGTGCAGTATGGCTTCGATCAGGTGATACGGTTATTTTGGCCACGGTCGTTGTCGATGAGACAGATTTTGTGGATGAAGATTTTCTTCCCTTGACGGTACAGTATCTGGAAAAAAGCTACGCCGCAGGAAAGTTTCCCGGTGGATTTATCAAGCGTGAAACCAAGCCGAGTGATTTTGAGGCACTTACGTCTCGCATCGTTGACCGATCATTACGCCCATTGTTTCCAAAAGGGTTTGCGAATCCGATTCAAATCTCGATTTTGGTTTTGAGTTGTGATAATGAATCTGATTTACAGGTATTGGCTCTTAATGCAGCTTCTGCTGCACTGTATGTTTCTGATATCGATATCTTTACATCGGTTAGTGCGGTACGTATTGGTAAAATTGATGGTGAGATCGTTGTTAATCCAACACTTTCACAATTAAAGCAAAGCACCCTTGATTTATATCTTGCAGGCAGCCGTGATGATATGCTGATGATCGAAATGCAAGCCAATGGAAGCGATGAAGTTCATGTTATTGATATGGATTTTGTTGATCCACTCGTATCTGTTCCTACGTATTTACAACGTCAAAGCAATGCTATGGCTGAAGATGAGCTTATTGAGGTATTGACTTTGGCCCAAGCTGAACTTAAAACTGCGAATATTGCGTATGAACATGCCTTTAAATCCCGTGCTAAATTTGCATTTGAATTAAAATACGTGGTAAGTGAAATCGATGCACAAATGTCTGAGTATGTACGTTCACATCATACGGATGACTTAAAACACGGCATTGCTGCAATGGCAAAAACAGAGCGTTCAAAAGCACTTCGCACGATTCGCAAAGCGATTATGGAAGAAAAGCCAGAGTGGAATGAACATGAATTGAAAAAAGCGATTGAGCAAGTTAAGCGCTCGATGGTGCGTTCTCAAATTTTGGATGAAAAAATTCGTGCCGATGGACGTGCACTTAACGAAGTGCGTCCTATTTCCATTGAAACAAATGTTTTACCAAGTGCACACGCTTCTGCACTGTTTACCCGCGGACAAACGCAGGCGTTGGTCGTTTTGACACTGGGCGGTTCAAAAGATGCGCAAATGTATGAGGGTCTTACGGATAGCGGTACACAAAATGATGCGTTTATGGTCCACTACAACTTCCCAGGTTTTAGCGTCGGTGAGCCATCACCTATAGGTGCTCCACGTCGTCGCGAATTGGGCCACGGAAATCTTGCCAAACGTGCTTTGGAAGGTGCAACGGTAAGTAATGGACAAACCATTCGTCTGGTGTCTGAAATTCTGGAATCCAATGGTTCATCTTCGATGGCAACCGTATGCGGCGGCTATATGGCATTGCGTGCAGGTGATATTGACGTATGTGAGCCTATTGCCGGAGTTGCAATGGGGATGGTTCAAGAAGGAAATCGTCACGCTATTTTGAGCGATATTATGGGGCTAGAAGATCACGATGGTGATTTAGATTTCAAAGTAACAGGCTCTAAAAATGGCATCACGGCAATGCAAATGGACATTAAATTGGGGGGAATTGCCTTAGATATCCTTCGTGAGGCACTCTACCAAGCTAAAGAAGCACGTATTCATATTATTGATATTATGATAGATGCAGAAAAAACGATTGAGCTCAATGAGGGGACGTTGCCCAGTACCGATTTATTTCATATTGACCCAAGTTTTATTGCGGATGTGATTGGTCAAGCGGGTAAGACTATTCGTGAAATTATCGAAAAATTTGATGTTGCTATTGATATCGATAAGAAAAAAGGCTCCGTCAAACTTACAGGTAAAAATCGTGAGGGGATCAAAGGTGCACGTGAGCACATCGAGGGGATCGTAGGCGGTGCCGCTGCTGTGCCAAAAGTAGAGTACAAAGTAGGTGACGTGGTTAATGGCAAAGTGAAAAAAATCGTTGATTTTGGTGCCTTTATCGAGCTTCCGGGTGGGATTGACGGTCTTATCCATATCTCAAAGCTTTCTGATGGACACATTAGCCGTGTGAGTGATGTGATAAGCGAGGGAGATGAGTTGATGGTAGAGATCGTCGAGTTCAAAGGAAATAAAATTGGATTGGCGCGAGCAAAATAATATCTGTTTCTACGACATTTATGTCGGTAGCTTTAGGGGGATGCAAGGGACAGCTGTCCCTGCCATAAAATGGGCTTAGCTCGTTTTATGTTTTATTCAGTAAGTTTTTAGCTCACAGATTTTATAATGCCGTCCACGAAGTGATAAGTAGGGACACTATCCGAACAGACTTTGATATTAATTACGGAGATAAACCATGAAAAAAGTTCTTTTTCTTATGATCGCTCTTGTTGCTGCAGCATTCGGTGCAGACGAAGTAGTAGCAGCTGTTGAAGCTGCACCTGCAGTTGCGCCAGTTGTTGCTGACGTTGCTAACCAAACATTGAAAGCATATTCTATGATCGCTGCTGGTGTTGGTCTTGGTTTGGCTGCACTTGGTGGAGCTATCGGTATGGGTAGCACTGCTGCTGCAACTATCGCAGGTACTGCACGTAACCCAGGTCTTGGCGGAAAATTGATGACAACTATGTTCATCGCTCTTGCTATGATCGAAGCTCAAGTTATCTATACATTGGTAATTGCTCTTATCGCTCTTTACGCTAACCCATATTTGGTTGCGTAAGTTTTAAATCTCTGATCAGCTTCGGCTGATCATTTTCTTCTTTTTTTATATGCGGACGTGGTGGAATGGTAGACACGCTACCTTGAGGTGGTAGTGCCAACAGGTGTGGGGGTTCAAATCCCCCCGTCCGCACCAATCTCTATTCTATTTTACAAACTTTTCCTAAACTTTCCTTTTCCTTTATTCTCGTTTTGAATCCAAACAAATCAAACTTTTCCTCGATTTTCCTCTTTTTTGACTCAACAAATCTTTTCTCATTACACTAGATTGAAATTAATTATCAATAAAATAATAAAAGTGATACCATATAAAGAAATTAAATATAAATTGAGGTAAAGCAGTGGAACAAATACTTCAAGATACTGATTTTTTAGTATCGCAAACGGATTCAAAAGGGAAAATACTTTTTGCGAATGAGGACTTTTGTAAAATCGCAGGGTACATACTCGAAGAGTTGATTGGACAGCCACACAGTATCGTTCGTCATCCCGATATGCCAAAAGCGGCATTCAAAGATTTATGGGACACTGTAAAAACTGGAAGTATATGGAAAGGTTACGTTAAAAATGCGACCAAAAATGGCGGATTTTATTGGGTTTTTGCAACAGTTTATCCGAATATTGCTTGTGGTGACGGTGATGGCGGCTACATGTCATGTCGTCGTAAAGCTTCCACTTCTGAAATCAAAAAAGCTGAAATGCTTTATAAAACAATGCGTTAATCTAAGGATACTAAAAATATGAAAAACAGTACAAAAGTAATTATTTTATCGATTTTAGGCATTGTAAGTATGGTATTGGTAATAGCCATTAACTCTGTGTGGGTTAGTGCAGGTGTCATTGTGGCTTTAGTGGGGACAGCAATTGCAATGATCTATTCTTCATCGTCAGATTTTGAAAAATTATCTCAGCATTTATCCGATTTTGAAGAGTTTTGACAGCTCAAACGTAATCAACTTGAAAGTATACCTGCACAGCCGGACAGCATTGAGTCAAAACTGAATCACTTAGGTGCAATATATGAAGCAATATTGGAACAAGATACTAAAGTAGCCGGGGAAATGGTACTGCTTGCCGATAAAGTTCGTAGAGGCCATTACATGTGCCGTATTGCGAGTGATTCTAAAACTCCCCATGTTCATATTCTCCGTGAAACGATGAATGCAATGCTTGACGCAACAGAAAAAAATCTTGATCAAGCTATCAGTGTTTTGGAAGCATTAAGTGAAGGAAAATTTTTAACACGTGCAAATATCTCTGTTGAGGGGAAAATGGCTCAAACGTTAGAAAAGATTAATGATTTAGCTATGGCACTGCAATCTATGGAACTTCAGAATCTTGAAGGTAAAGAAGTTCTGAATAACAATACTAAACAGCTCAAAAATACTATTGAAAATCTCCGCTCAAATCAATTTGTTGAGCTTAATGAGATGATTAATACGACAGTGCAGCGTATTTCTAATGTAGCTAATAAAGAACATGAACTTTCAATCAACCTGAAATCTTTGGCCGGGAATGCACAGGAAACAAAACAAATTCTTACTACAATTGGTGATATAGCTGATCAAACAAATCTCCTTGCGCTTAATGCAGCAATCGAAGCGGCACGTGCCGGAGAACACGGACGAGGGTTTGCAGTTGTCGCAGATGAAGTCCGAAAGCTAGCTGAACGCACTCAAAAAAGCTTAGCAGAAACGTCAGCAACTATTAATATTTTAATTCAAGCCATTACTGATAACAGTGAATCTCTCAACAAAAATATGGATGAGATGATGGATTTAACAAAATATGTCGGAAGCGTTGATAATAAAATGGAAGAATTACTCCATACGATGGATCAGCTAAGCTAAATTTTAATTGTGATAGCAATAAATTTGTGAAAGTTTCACAATACTTTCACAAAAAATTGTTTATATACTATTTTAGATTAGCTTACGCGGTTTAATTCTCGTAAAGATGCTTTAAATATTGTTATTAACACTAATGCCAATACTCCTTCAAACGCAATAAATGAAATGAGCTTTACATATGCAAATACAGGTAATCCAAGAAAAATAAAAAGTGGTGCACTCTGATCAATCACAAAAAGTCCAAATAAGCAATGAATAAAATATTGTTTTTTCTTTTCACTGATTGTTGAAATAAACCCTAAAAAATGGAGCATTCCCATCAGGGCCACAGACACAAAAAGAGTATGTGGCGCCAATGTTTCAAGCAATCCATGAAATGATTTTTGTCCGTAGTATTCTGTAATACTGTGCGGATTCCAGCCCGCAAGAACCATAAATAGTGTGCCGCCTAATATTGACTGCAAAACGACTAAAGTAATAAATAAAAGTGCCAAAATACGTAAAGTTTGATGATGCATTAAAATTTCTTACGTAGTAATAAAATTAAAATATCCAGTGCATATGCACCCATCAGAAGATGAAATAAAAGGAATCCTCCCCACGACACGGTAACACCTATGCTCCCGATCCATACCGAAATGATGAGTCCGATTCCATAAAGTAAAAGGGTAGTGACACCCGAAAAAAGGGTTAGAATTTTAAATTCGGTAGATCTTGATGTGCGCATAACGAGCGCTGAGATAAGTATAAAAATGAGTATAAGGCTAAAGAGGTCAGTGTGCAGCGAAAGCAATAGATCACTCAGCCCAAGCGGCTCAATAAACTCTGTCTCATTTCCCATAATCTTAGTAACCCACATATGTGGTGTCACACCAAAATCAATGCCTTTAAATGTCAAATCAAGTGCCAAAGCAATAATAAGTAACATCACCATCCATAATACACTTGTATACAATGTACGGTTGTCAATCAATTTTTTCGAAACTATAAATTTCATGCTTCAGGGCTTTGCAATATCGATCAAGGAAAGTGCTATACGGGCTCCGTCTGTAATAGCACGCGCTGAGAGAGTAGCACCACTGACCGTAGGTATGTCTTGGTTAAGACGTAATATGTTGTTTTCATTTTTATTGTCAAATCCATCCAGCCATGTTTTGGTAGGGAGGTACTCGATTGGTTCATTAAAAGCGACGATTTCGATAGATTTTATTTTGCCATCGATTCCAATAAGATAGAGAACAATTGCTGTCTTCGTACGTACCTTTTTGCTAAGTAATACCCCATATCCCAGTATTTTAGAGTCATTTTTTGCGCTGTAAATACGGTACAGTTTTGTTTCTATAGGTTGCTGCGAAACTTTTGAAAGCTGCTGCGCCTGTGCTTCTGTCAGGATGATATTGTGTTGTTCAATCGATTTCGCACCAAAAGTGCGCTGCGTCAATGCAACTGGATCGCCCAAGACCTGGGCGAATACTAAAATAGGCAATACTAAAAGAGAGATAATCGTTTTCATTAAAAAATAAATCCTAATCCTAGTGAATAGACACCTTCGGTGACATAGTTGGCCGAATTGGCATCATTCCTATTTTGGCGCAGAGTATATTCCCCTTTTAAGACCACTTGCTCATGCGGGAAGTAATTTAGACCATAGGTATAACTCTCTGTTGTTCCAAAGGCATTTCCGCTTGCCATTGATGTCGCAAGATTGTAGTGTTCATATTGAAAAAATATGGGTAAACGTGTACTCGCTGACGTAAAGTACGGTAAGATATTATACTCTAAATTCACATAGCCGCCCTGTGCTGATTCAGGATGAAACGCAAAATCAACAGGAGGGTTATTCCCTACGATATGATTACCGAGATACGAGTCGGCATGACTCAAATGAGTTTGGGTATAAAGCCCTTTGATTTTAAATCCGTCTTTTTGGTATTGAGCATGCATTTCACCGATGGTTAATTTTCCTTCTTCTTTGTCATTGGTTGAAGGACCTGCTTTACCAGTATACAGACTCGCTCCTACCAATAGACCGTTGATTCCGGTATAGTCAAGACGTGCAACCGCAGCAAGATTAGAGGTTTGTGCATTTCTTTCATATCCTCCGCGACGTCCATTATTTATCCAATTGATACCATTGGTATCCGCGTCAACAGCTCCATCGTGTTCTGCGCGTCCCATGTCTAGAGCCACAACGGTTCCGATATTGTAACTAAACGTATCCGTTTTACCATGGAATGTCAAACCATTTTCATGCCATGTGGATGGAATTAAATAGGTTTCGACGTCAGGTCGCTTAACGGTATTAAAGAGTACCGGTTCGTGGTTGAGACTTACCAACCCCATTGGGACAACTTGATGTCCAACACGAATATTAAATGCCGGATCCAGTAAGAAATCAATATATAATTGCTCGACACTGACCTCTTCCCCGCCGTGTTCAAACTCAACTTCTGAATTCAAAATGATATTGTCGCTGAATTTGTATCCGATATAGGGAACAAAACGATTTACTTCGGTTGCATTAATACTGCTATTGGTGTGATGGGCAAACTGTATTTCTCCATAGCCGCCGATGGAAAGCGGGTTTTTAGAATAATAGACTTTTGATGCTGCTGCACCGAGGCCTGGCTCAGTTTTATCCATATCAACAGTACCGAAGGATGTGGCATTTTGTGTATTGATCACTTCATCAGCAAGAGCCTGTGTTTGCTCAGCTTGTTTTTTAGTGCTGGCTTCGATATTTTCAAGACGCTGGGTGAGTGCTTTGAGCTGTGCTTTTAGATCGCTGATTTCATCAGCAGAAAGATTCGTAGTGACAAGAGCCAAAGCGACTGCTGTACTTATTAGGGTTTTTTTCATGGATACACCTTTTATGATATCGATTATTAATAGCGAAAGTATAGATCAAAAAACTGAATCTAATATTAATATTGCAACTAATTATCATTTACAAAAAGCTGCCCATACCTATGCTACACTTCGTCTTATGAAAATACTGTTGATCCTCTTCTTTTTATTAAGCTCATTAGATGCCTCATCACGTACTCAGGCACATATGGGAACGCTTATCAGTGTTAATATTGACGATGACAATCTCAGCGATGTTGTTTTTATGCTGTTTAAAGATTTGGATGAGCGCCTCTCGACATATAAAAGTGACTCAGAAATTTCACAGCTCAATCAAAAATTAGAAGGGTTTTTAACCCCTGTTACCCAAAGAGTATTAGAACGTTCACTTGAAATGTACCATCTGAGT
Source organism: Sulfuricurvum sp. (assembly GCA_043759555.1). Classification (GTDB taxonomy): domain Bacteria; phylum Campylobacterota; class Campylobacteria; order Campylobacterales; family Sulfurimonadaceae; genus Sulfuricurvum. Next base: position 60,808 of record JAYVLH010000004.1, read on the forward strand.
GATGGTGCCTTTGATATAACAATCGGTTCGCTGACCCACAGTGCATACCATTTTGGGTACGAAAATGAACACGTTCCAAGTCATGCAGAACTTCAAAGATTAAAAAAGTTTGTAGGCTCAAAACGGATAATCTTAGAGGGGAATCATGTAAAAATACTTCCCGGAACTATTATCGATTTAGGGGGAATCGGCAAAGGGTATGCCGTTGATTTAGCTATTGATATATTGCAAACTAAAAAAATCACAAATGCAATCGTAGCGGCCTCTGGTGATATTGGCTGTTTAGGATCATGTGACGTTCAAATTCAAGATCCATTCCATGTTGATAGTATGATTGCAACTATCCATTCTTCACTGCCGCGAGTTGCGATTAGTACAAGTGGTAATTATGAGCGATATATTAAAAGTAAAAAATATAATCACCTTATCAACCCAAAATCTGGACTCTCTGAACAACGGTATGCCTCTATTACCCTAATAGACAAACACGATAACACGCGGATTGATGCCCTTGCTACAGCCATTTCGATAATGGAAGAGAAAAAGGCTATACATCTATTGAATGCTTTAGGAATTGGGTATGTCCTTATTTTTAATGATGGCAGAATACTCCATAGTGATATGCCTAGAGGGATACACTTAGTTTTTCTTAGACCTTAGTCTGTGTATTATGGCGTAATGAAAAAATGAGATCATTACTAACAAAAAACCTTATTTTCTCAATATCACGCTATCATATATCATCATCTAATAGGGCTGTTAGAGATAGTAGGGTAAAATTTTATCATGATGCAAACACTTCCTATTGAAACTTTTTTAGAAACACTTGATACGTATGATCTCATTATCGATGCGAGAAGTCCGCATGAATATGGTGAGTCTCATATTCCTTTAGCCCGAAATTTTTATGCACTTAATGATGAAGAACATACGCAAGTAGGGACGATTTATAAACAAATTTCTTCTTTTGATGCACGAGTAAAAGGAGCTTCGTTTGTGTGTCTTAATGCGGCTCGCCACATTCATGATATCTATCCTGAGTTCACTCCCGGTTCCAAAATCGCTATTTATTGTGCTCGTGGCGGTATGCGATCTTCGTCTTTAGGAACCATTCTTTCGAGTATTGGGTATCGCATCGATCGTGTCATAGGGGGATACAAATCGTATCGGACACTTATAACACAGTATCTAGAAGAACTTCCAGATGTGAATTTCATCACCCTTTCAGGATATACGGGATGCGGTAAGAGTGATTTGTTGCATGAATTATCCAATGTCATTGATCTTGAAAAAATGGCGAATCACTATGGTTCAGTTTTTGGTGATGTCAATGGAGTTCAACCTGCACAAAAAGAGTTTCAAAATCGTCTTGCTCATGCTCTCTTTGCCCTGGATCCACATCAAAGCGCTTTTGTCGAAGCGGAGAGCAAGAGGATCGGGAAAATCGTTTTACCGGGCGCTTTGTATAAGCAGATGGAAGCGGGATTTCGTATTGAAATCACGGCTCCGATCGAACAGCGTATTGAACGGATTATGCGAATGTATGATCATATGGATGAGAATTTTTTTCGAACACGTATGGAGCGAATTTCACCGTATATCAGCCGCGACGACAAAGCCTCAACTGTTGCCGCTTTTGAAAATGGCGATCTCTCCAAAGTCTCTGAAATTTTATTAACACAGTATTATGATAAAGTCTACAAGGTCACCATAAAACCTAATATGACCATTCACAATGACGACCCTGCAAAAACAGTCGAAATACTAAAGGGAATTCAGTATGAACAACAGCGCTAAGCTCACTAAATTTGTTCGTGCTTCAGGGTGTGCTGCGAAACTCTCACCCGGGTCATTGGAAAATGTCACCTGTCATTTGAAATCATTTCATAAAGACTTGCTTGTTGGATTTGAGGGGAATGAGGATGCAGGCGTTTATCGGATCAGTGATGATTTGGCTATGGTTCAGACCGTTGATTTTATTACCCCCGTTGTGGATGATCCTTTTGTTTATGGCCAAATTGCAGCGGCGAATTCTCTCAGTGATGTCTTTGCTATGGGCGGGGATGCTAAAACAGCGCTCAATCTCGTGGGATTTGATGGAAAAAATCATGCGACAGAAGTTCTTACCGAAATTTTACGCGGCGGGATGGACAAAGCCAAAGAATGCGGTGCGGTTATCGTAGGCGGACACACCATCGAAACCCCTGAAATGATCTATGGACTTTCGTGTACAGGGTTTGTCCATCCTGATAAAATTTTGCGCAATAATACGGTGCAAGAAGGGGATTTGATCGTTCTTACCAAACCGTTGGGTTTGGGTATCCTTACGACGGCCATAAAAGCAGATTTGCTGGAGGATGCAACGATTATGAAAGTTGCCGAAATGATGCGAACCCTCAACTACAAATCCTCTCTTATTGCGAGAGAATTTAATGCTCATGCGTGTACCGATGTGACAGGATTTGGATTTTTGGGACATTTGCGTGAGATGAGTGCAGGGATAAAAACGATCGACGTTGAGGCTAGCGCTGTGCCATTTTTTCCCGAAGCATTGGAAATGGCTGCTATGGGTATTATTCCTGCAGGAAGCTATGCGAATAAAGAGTATTTGGAATCCAAAGTACATTTCAAACGAAATATCGGAGCGGATCTTGAGATGATTCTTTTTGATGCACAGACCTCGGGCGGTTTGCTCATCTGCGCATCTGCAAAAGATGCACAACAGATAGTAGAACGTTGCCTTAATGAGGGAATTCCTGCCGTAATAGTAGCTTCTGTACGAGCCAAAGCTGATACCGATATTACAGTAGGATAGCATTATAAACAGACACGTTATGTGACGACCTGTCAAGACTGTTTTTAAGTCTAGCAGCGACAAGAGTCTGTTTTTGTGAGCAGATTTATACTTTTATTTTTCTTTTCGCTTATAAGCATACATTGCGTTGTCAGCTGTTTTGATTACTTCTTCATATAACCTGCCTTCTGCAAAGGATTGTATCCCATAGGAGAAGCTGATTTTGAATTCTTCATCATCACTCTTAAAGAGTGTTTTTTCATAATAGTGCGCAATATGATTAATGATTTCATTCACTTGTAGTAGGGAATACTTTTCAGAAAAAATGACAACAAATTCATCTCCGCCATAACGCACGACCTCTCCCTTAGATTCTTGAAGTTTGTTCGCAACGTGCCTTAGTACTTTATCGCCGATTATATGACCATACGTATCGTTTATCATTTTGAACTTATTTAAATCAGTAACGACCATTGTGCCGCTTTGAGTGAATTTGTCTTTTGTGTGATTTAAATAGGTATCGTCAAACCATTTTCGATTGTAGGTTTTTGTTAAAGGATCTTCGTAAACGATTTTTTTGAGATGGTGCATCTCTGATTGAAGTTCTTCCATTTCTTCAATAACCTCTTTGAGCTTGAGAGCATTATTGGTTTTCATCGCATGAAGAGCACGCTCACCATATTCACATAATGAAACGAGGTGACGTATCATTTTTTCATCGAGCATCTCTGGACTTACTAATTCTTCTGGATTGAGTTCAATTTGATGTGCTTTTGCAATTTCGGTATAGATTTGGTGATATTGTACAGGAAAGACAATGGAATAATCTTCAATCGCTTGTTTTGTTTCTTTGGTAATATTGATATGTTTTTGATGAAGTTTTTTCACACTTTACCTTGATAATCTTTAGTCTATTCTATTATATTTGTCCTTAATTCTTATTATCTACTGCAGATTTAGTATCAATAGCACTCATAATAGTCTGATAAGAGAACATCACACTAAACGCCGCTGCAAGCAAGGATACGGCTACCATCATATACATTACAGCCAATTGATAAGAGACTGCTTTGAGAGGATCGGCTCCGGCAAGAAGCATCCCTGTCGTGATTCCAGGAATATGAATAATTCCGACGGTTTGGAGCATATTAAGAGTGGGAATCATGGCGGCTTTGACAGAGGCTTTGGACGCAAGGGAGAGGGCATCTTTAAGCGGTGCACCCAGTGCTGTCATACCCTCGATGGTCTCTAGTGTATTTTTGACTTCACCTTTAAATCGATCGATACTTTGGGTGTAAACATTGAGTGCATTTCCGATAATCATCCCGCCAATTGGAATCATCTCGTTGGGTATCATGTGTATGACCCCAAAGGCCATCATCGATAAAAAGACTATTCCTGATGATGCTCCCAGCGTATAAAAAGCAACTTTAAAACTCTCATTACCAAGGGGTGTTCTTTTCTTTGCTGTGTAGGCTCCAAATGTCACCATTCCCAATAATACAAAAAACAAAAGTGAGGGATGGGATATTTTAAAGAGATAGACAAGCGCATATCCCAACAATCCCAGCTGCACCATCGCCAAAATAGAGTTGGTAAGAATCTGTTTTTCGAGACCGAAATGTTCACGGCGTGAATACCACAGAGCAAAAATGATAAGAGCATAGGAAGCTAAAAAAGAGTATTGCATGCAGAAAGGATAAACGAATACTTTGAATAGTATTTAACATCTGCCTCGAAAGAGGCAAGCTTTAGTGCCATAGCGGCAAGCGTAGATGCAGGGGCTTTTGCTCCTGTATCGTTCAAATTAAAGTGACTCTGCGTGAGCAGAAAGATATTCAGCAACGCCGGCAGTGCTTGGTTTCATACCTGCATCGCCTTTTACCCAGCCAGCAGGACATACTTCGCCATGTTCATCGGTAAACTGCATAGTATCAACCATACGGATCATCTCATCGATGTTACGTCCAAGAGGAAGGTCATTGATAACTGCGTGACGGATAATACCTTTTGCATCGATCAAAAATGAACCGCGAAGGGCTACTGATTCACCAAAAAGTACATCGTAGTCTTTTGAAATTTGTTTGCTCAAATCTGCAACAAGAGGAAATTTAACGCGACCGATTCCACCTTTTTCTACCGGAGTTTCTCTCCATGCAAAGTGTGAAAACTGGCTGTCAACAGAAACACCAATAACGTTTACACCACGACTTTCGAAATCTTCGATACGGTGTGAAAATGCAATGATTTCTGATGGACATACAAAGGTAAAGTCAAGAGGATAAAAGAACAATACTGTCCCTTTTTTTCCAAAATTTTCGGATAGTTTGAATCCATCAACGATGGTGCCATCTGCTAAAACGGTTGTTGCTGTAAAATCTGGAGCGGGTTTAGTAACGAGCATGGTATTTCCTTGTGTTATTTTTAAAGTCTGGAAATTGTAACACACGAAGATTAATGTAAATGAGAGTCGAGAAGTTAACCCAAAACTCTAAAGGATAATTTTTATTATTTAGAACGGTTATTGCATTATTCACATTGTATTTGATAGGATATAATCACATTATGCTTACTTTTAAAACTCTTTTTACAATGATGCTGCGTTACAAACGCGAATTAGTGTGGGGCAATCTTATTGCTATTTTGGCGACGTTGATTTCTATTCCTATTCCTCTACTGATACCTCTGATGGTCGATGAGGTGCTGCTTAAAAAAGGTGGGGCAATCTTGCAAGCAATTGACAAGGTTACCTCGCTACATGAGCCATTACTATACATAGGGATTGTCCTTGCGGTAACGATTGGGCTTCGGTTTGTATTTTTTCTCTTAAGCGTTGTGTCACAGAAATTTTTTATTACTCTTTCTCAGGAACTGAGTTTTGCTATACGTGTTCAAGCGTTGGAACATTTAAAATACGTTTCCATGAGTGCGTATGAACGATTGGGAAGCGGGAAAGTGATTACCCATCTCATTACGGATATCGATACCATCGAGCAGTTTTTAGGAAATGCACTTTCGAAACTTGTGGTATCAGTAACAACGCTTATCGGGGTTGCGGTGGTACTGATTTGGATTAATCCGCTCTTTGGGATACTTATCCTTATTTTTCAGCCGATGATTATGATCGTGACCCGTAAAATCTCCACAGCAGTAGGAAAGCTCAAGAAAGAGCAAAATCGTACCATCGGCGAGCTCTCTGATACTCTGACACAGATGTGTGATTTGTTTGGACAAATACGTGCAAGCAACAAAGAAGATCGATTTGTTGCAAATGCGATTGAGCAATCTAAAACACTCAAGCAAAGTGCCAGTGAGTATGGAATCAAAGCTCTGTTTGGAGAAAAATACTCGTATACGCTTTTTTTAAGCGGATTTGAGATTTTTCGGGCGATGGGTTTAGTCATGGTCCTATATTCCAATCTCTCTATCGGTCTGATGTTTGGGATTTTTGGCTATTTGTGGTTTATGATGACCCCTGTCCAAGAATTGCTTTCTCTCCAATACTCTTATGCTAATGCTAAAAATGCCCTCTCACGCCTCAATGAACTGCTCTCTCTTCCGGTAGAACCCAAAAATCCGACGCAGCCTCGCAATGTTTCCCAAGCAAATGCACTTTCTATCGAGACCAAAAATCTGGTGTTTGGGTATGATGAAAAAGAACCGGTGCTCAAAGGGCTGAATCTCTCAATACAAGCAGGCGCTAAAGTGGCCATCATCGGGGCGAGCGGAAGTGGTAAAAGTACACTGTCTCAATTGCTCGTTGGTTTTTATCCTCCTACATCGGGGACGATTTTGTATAACGGTATTGATGTGCAAGAGATCGGATTTGCTTTTATACGAAACGAAGTCTTTGTGGTCTTGCAACAGCCGCTCATGTTTAATGAAACACTGCGGTTTAACCTGACTATGGGGGACAATGTTACGGATGATGTCATTTATGAAGCACTACGTATTGCACAGCTGGAAGATTTTGTTACCAGTTTGCCGTTGGGTTTAGAGACACAAGTCGGTAAGTTCGGTATACGTCTCTCAGGAGGTCAGCGTCAGCGCCTCTCTATCGCACGAATGGTTCTTGCCAATCCTAAAGTCGTCATCTTCGATGAATCAACCTCTGCGTTGGATGTACATACGGAGAGTGCGTTATTTGAAGCACTGCAAACATTTTTACAAGAAAAGACGGTTATTATCATCGCCCATCGTCTTAGTACCGTGACACGGGCCGATTATATTTATGTGCTTGAAAACGGTACGATTTTAGAAGAGGGGACACGCGAAAAACTCGAATCTCTTGATGGAAGTTTTCATGATTTTGTTCATCATCAAGTGATGCAAGCGCTTTAGGCGACGCTAAAAAGCGGAATACTCCAAATTTCGCGCTAATGGGACTCTATTCGTCTTTGTAAGAGGAGGGCATATCTGTATCTTTGTCCCCATTTTCAATTCGCACACGCGCTTTTCTGGCCAGTGCTTGATAGAGTCCTTGATAGTCTCTGAGCTGTTTTTCTTCCAACTCTTCTAAATCTAAGAGGGCATTATGCGCCCCTTCTGTTGAGCGTATCAATTCATCGAGTTTTATCTGGATGGCTCCCGTATCGCGATTTTGGGTATTTTGAATGACAAATACCATAATAAAAGTGATGATGGTTGTGGAGGTGTTAATGACAAGCTGCCATGTATTGCTGAAGTGAAAATAAGGTCCCGTTGCCATCCATACCAAAATGATGGCAATAGAAAAAGCAAAGGTCGACGACCTTCCCGATACAGCGGCGAATTTTTTTGTGAAAGCAGTGTACCACATTCTATTATGAGCATACATAATATGAAATCCTTTAGATGCATCTGTGTTGAGCTGACTGATTATGATATAATAACCTATATAAATATTAAATAGTTTATACTATTGAAATTGTCAAGAAACTCTAAGCACAATTTTATGTTGGATTATGGCTATGAGGTGGGTTGCCACCGCTTTTTATCTAGATTTTTGTATCTATTTTCGTCAGGTCTTCACGAAGTGTTGATAGTTCTTTGCGATAACGTTCACCGTCTCCGTAAGGGGTAAATTTAAAGTAATGGGCATGATGGAAGCGCAGTTTACGTGCGTGTCGAATCGGACACCAGAACTGCTCTGTTCGTGCGACTACTTCTGTCGTATACCCAAGAAGACCGCCAAAGTAAGAACAATAAAAGCAATTTATTTTTTCAACAATATTTAGAAACTCCAAACTTGCACGATCAAAGGCAAAATAATCTTTGCGCAGAACAGGAGCAATTTTATAGATTCTAAAATTGATCATTTGATAAATAAACAAGAAAAATTCTAAAATCAATGCAGGGATGATACCGGCATAGATAATAGGAGCCGTCAAAAGATGCAGTAAGGGTGCACGAGCCAAATAAACAAGGAGATTTATTTTAAACTTTTTTTGTACAGCGAGAAGATCGCGTGAAAGTTTTTGTTCTTCTTGGTCAATCTCTTTTATCAGATTTTCTTCGAGAATACGCATCGCGTTAAAAAGTTCGTCAATTTTTGGGTTCATGGAGTATCTTTGTATGTTAGGATACATAAGTCTATCAAGCGAACCTTCAAAGCTTTGTACTATCTCGAAGTTATGGATTAAAATAATTATTAACATGTTTTTATACATAAATAGATGTTAATAATTATTGTGCTATTATACGATTAATATAAATATAATTAAATTATATTATTTAATTTCTTGATATTTCTTTCGTAAGAAAGGGATTCTCTTTCTGTATTCTTTGTACTTTGTCTTTTAAAAGTATGCCGAGTCAATGTAAAAGACGCACCAAGAAAAAAAAGGTTCAACATGCTTGACATGAATAGAAAATTCGCGAACGAAATTGCATCGGGAAGTCCTAGTAAAATTCGCCGTCTTCAAGCAGAAGAAATCACCCAAAGAATAGCGACACTCTCACAACAAGATTTCGAAACATTATCGCCTGTAGAAACACAGCGGATTTTTCATGAGTTACAACTGTATCAAATTGAATTTGAGATGCAAAACGAAGAATTGCGCCGAATACAAATAGAACTTGACACAGAAAAAGAACGTTATTTTGATCTTTACAATATTGCACCGGTGGGGTATTGTACTCTTAGCGAGCACGGTTTGATTAAGCAAGCCAACCTTACAGCGGCCACACTGCTGGGGGTAAGTCAAAATGAGCTGATCAAGCAGCCAATTACCCGTTTTATTACCAAAGAACACCAAGGAAACTACTACCTTTACCGTAAACAGTTTGATCAATCTGTCAAATCACACTCGTGTGAACTGCGTATGATGCGTCATGATGGAACACAATTTTGGGCCCACCTTGAAGCTACCAATGCCCAAAATCCTAATAATACATCCGAATATCATCTCATAATCAGCGATATTAGCAAGTATGTAAGTATGAAAGATACGTTAAAACTTAATGAAAATATCATGCTTGCACAATCACAAAAAGCAGCTATGGGGGAACTGATGTCCATGATCGCGCATCAATGGAGACAGCCTCTCAATAATATGGCACTTATAAATCAGGATATGTATATTAAATGGGGATTGGGTAAATTGGATTCGCCAAGTTTTTACAGCTCTCATGAACAGATGGATGAAATTTTACAGTTTATGTCCAAAACGATCGATGATTTTAGGAATTTTTTCATACCGGATCAACCAAAAGAGCTAATATCGATAGAGGAAGTATTAAGCAACACTTTGAAAATTGTCGGTCAAAGTCTTAATCATCTAAATATTCAAATAAACATTCAGAACAATAGCCAAACTGCTTTTCTGATTCACAAAAATTCATTGGTACAAGTTTTCCTTAATATTTTAACCAATGCAAAAAATGCCCTTGAAGCTAATTCTGTGAAACCTGCCGCTATTATGATAAGTATTGATGAAATCCAAGAATCACTGGTTGTCACGATATGTGATAATGGAGGAGGTATTCCTCAAAATATTGTGGATAAAATCGGTCAGCCCTATTTTACAACTAAAGGACTTATGGGTACTGGATTGGGACTGCATATCTCTCAAACAATTATCGAAAAATATTTTAACGGAACACTCATCTGGTACAACAAACCCGAAGGAGCTTGCTTTGTCATAACTTTGAATGTTGATAATGCATAAATTACAGTAGAATAAGAAATATGACCTAATTAACAGTTTTATCTCAGATATCAAAAAAAGCAAGGGAATATACAATAGATGGAATATTCAGAGAGCATCATCAACACCGTACGTGAACCCTTAATCGTTTTAGATCAAAATTTAAGGGTGGTTTCCGTCAGCCGCTCTTTTTATGAATTTTTTAAGGTCAAGCCTGAGGAGACGATGGGACAGCTGATTTATGATCTTGGAAATAAACAGTGGGATATCCCAAAATTGCGGGAACTGCTCGAAACCGTCCTTCCTCAGCAGACCACTTTTGATGACTATGAGGTTGAACACGATTTTGCCACCATCGGCAGACGCATCATGCTTTTGAATGCCCGGCAGATCGAACAGGCCAGCGGTAAAAAGAAGATCATTCTTCTGGCTATCGAGGGCATTACAGAGCGTAAGGCGATAGAAGATAGGTTGGAACATGCTAAACAAGCAGCTGAGTTAGCAGCAAAAGCAAAATCCGATTTTTTAGCCAATATGAGTCATGAAATACGGACGCCGCTAAACGGTATTATCGGCTTGAACAATTTGATCTTGAAAACTTCTTTAACACCGTTGCAGGAAGATTACATGATTAAATCACAGCAGTCATCGAATGCATTGCTCAGCGTCATTAATGATATTTTGGATTATTCAAAAATCGAAGCGGGCAAGTTGGAATTTGAAGAGAAAGCTTTTTCAATAGAGACCGTATTGCGGAATGTTTCTGATTTATTTGAATATGCTATCATCAAAAAATCACTCGAGATACATATCGATATCCATCCGGATACACCGCAAATACTCAGAGGTGATTCTCTGAGGTTGGGGCAGGTGTTTAATAATCTTGTCGGAAATGCCGTCAAGTTTACGGAAACAGGGGATATTACGATCCGAGTTGAGCCGATATCTCAAACCGAAACACATGTCCAGCTACAGTGTTCGGTCAGCGATACCGGTATTGGAATGAGCGAAAAAGAACAAGCCAAACTTTTTCAGGCATTTTCTCAAACCGATACTTCCAATACCCGTAAATACGGCGGAACGGGTCTTGGGCTTACCATTTGCAGCCAATTGGTTGAACTCATGTCTGGACGGATATGGCAAGAGAGTATTAAATCAAAAGGTTCGATTTTTTATTTTACAGTACAGCTTCAAAAGGATGACTCTGAAGGAACTTCTCTTCTTAATCCCCATTATTTTCGTAATCTGCGTTTTTTGGTCGTCGATGACAATCAGCTTGAGCGTGAGCTTATCGGTAGTATCTTGTCATCTTGGGGTGCATGTCCAATACTGTGCGAGAATGGTCAAGAAGCGATTGATCTGGCGAAAAATCAGCCATTTGACTATTTAATTATCGATTGGAAGATGCCGGGTATTGATGGTATTGATGTTATCAAAATTCTTCAAAAAAAGCTAAAAGCCACTTTTCCAAAAGTAATCATGGTAACCGCTTACAACAAAGAAAAATTGCTGCAAGCGGCTTTACTTCGGGATGTACAGCTGGATAAAATTCTTCATAAGCCTGTTACGCCATCCGTATTGTTTAACTCTATCACGGAAACAGATATGATAGATAAACTTGAAGGAAATACCTCTGATAGATGCTTTTTTGCAGGGGGGAAGGTGCTGGTTGTTGAAGACAACGAGATCAACCAACTAGTCGCACGCGATTTACTTGAATCATTCGGGCTGGATGTGAGCATGGCTGATAATGGAAAAGAAGCGGTCAAGAAAGTAAAAAATGGATCATACGATTTGATACTGATGGATCTGCAAATGCCCATCATGGACGGATTTGAAGCAACCCGTAAAATTCGTGAGTTCAATCGAGACATTCCTATTTTTGCTTTAAGTGCAGCCGTGATGGAACATGATAAGGAACTCACTATTGCTGCGGGTATGAACGATCATCTCGCAAAACCGATAAACGTGGATGAATTACAGCGTCTATTAGAACATTATTTAAAAACCGGATGGATAGAGGAAGATGTCGTTTCTCACAACGACGATGCATTCTATGGAATTAATATCACAGAGCTCTCTAAAAAATCCAAACAGCCTGAAAATATAAAACGTTTTTTGCAGCTTTTCGCAGATGAGCATCGAGATTTTGATCTAAAAATCATGAGTGCTCCTCTAGGTAGCGAAACTTATAAGCAACTGATCCATACGCTTATAGGAGTAAGCGGGAATGTATCAGCAACAACAGTCTATGATATTGTTAAAGCAATCAATGACAGCGATGATGAGAATGTACAAAAAGAGCTGATTCCCCATTTGATTGAGGAAGTAAATCAAGTGATACTATCGATCGATAAGCGATACTGTCATATTGATATTATGCCGAAATTATGAGAGGAACGAAGCGAAATCCTGGAAGTTCATATGCACTTATTTCTTCATTAGCATCTTTGCTAATGCGCCAGACACTTTCTAAAATAGGAATGACCAGCACTCCTCCCGGCTTTAGTTGTTTTAGCAGTGCCATAGGCATTTCACTGGCACTGGCAGAAACGAGAATACGGTCGTAAAGATGCCCCGGTTTACCTAGAGTAGATGGATCTGCTAGCTCAATGGACGCATTGTCAATATGAGCTCTTTTTAAACTGTTTCTCCCATATTCAACCAATAAAGGAAGCCGTTCGACGCCCTCTACGAATCCATTTTTTCCAACTGCAGAGGCTAAAAGCGCCGTTGTCCATCCAGACCCCGACCCAATATCTAAAACTCTATTTCCTTCTTGAGGATGTAAAAGCTCCAGCATAATGGCAACTGTAGAGGGCTGGGAAATGGTCTGTCCCATACCGATGGAAAGCGGATAGTCGCCATAGGTATCGAATGATGATCCATTGGTTATAAACATCATGCGGTTACATCGTCGGAATGCTTCAATCAAAGCAGGGGAATACAGGACGCCTAATGCGATCATGTGATCAATAAGTGCTTGGTTGCTGTTCATGATGAGATGTACCCTTACTTGTCTACAACGGTTCTTGCCGATGGATTTGCCAACAATCGGTCAACAGGTATTTTTTGTCCTGTTTTTTCACATATGCCATACGTTCCGGCTTTTATACGCTCTAATGCCGCATTTATCTCGACTAGTTGTGTTTCAAGCTGTCGAAGAAGGGCTTGATCGGTTGTGTTGTCGATTTGGAGTTCTGCCATATCCCCCAAATCATTGATGTTATCTTCATCACCAAGCGCATTGACTTCTGCTTTTAAAGAGGTCATGATGTGAGAGATCTCTTCTTTTTCTTTAGTGAGATTTTTTTCAAAATCATCGATATTTAAATCATATTGCGTGTGCATGTTTTATCCTTTTTTTTATTTACTGCCAAATCCCATGCAGTTTATAACCGCATGATGGGCAACTATTATGATGTATTAAATGGTTGGTGACGTACTGACCAATATGACCATGCCTATCGATTACAATGGTTCCGCATTCTGGACAATAGGTCGATTCTCTTACTTCGTCATCAATATTGCCAACGTAGACGTATTTCAATCCTACATCTTTACCTATATCGTAGGCACGACGCAGTGTTGAGGGAGGTGTTCTCAGAACATCCAACATTTTGTACATGGGATGGAAGGCACTGATATGCCATGGCATATTAGGATCGAGATCCGCTTGAAATTGTGCAATCGCACGTATCTCTTCCTCTGAATCGTTATATCCAGGTATGAGGAGGGTTGTTGTCTCTATCCATATCCCTTTTTTATGAGCGTACTCAATCGTATCGAGCACCGGCTTGAGGGCTCCTCCGCAGATATCTTTGTAAAACGACTGACTGTACCCTTTTATATCGATATTCATTCCGTCCAAATAAGGGGCAATGGTATCGATAGCTTTGTGGGTTTCATAGCCGCTAGTGACATAAATATTTTTGAGACCTGCTTCGTGGGCAAGTTTGGCTGTGTCATAAGTGTATTCGAAAAAAACAACAGGCTCATTGTAGGTATACGCGATGCTTTGGCATCCATGTTCTAGTGCTTTGGCAACGGCTCGTTGAGGGGAGAGAGGGTGTCCGATAATGTCATGATGATGCTCTTTTGGATATTGAGAAATATCGGCATTTTGGCAAAACTTACACGAAAAATTACATCCCACGGTTCCAAAAGAAAAGACGCTTGAACCCGGTAAAAAATGAAACATCGGTTTTTTTTCGACCGGATCGACATTGACCGCTGCGGCTAAACCATAAGTCAGCAGCTGCAACTCGCCATTTTCGACTTTTCGAATACCGCAAATGCCATATTCGCCTTCGCTTAGTTTGCAATGCTGATTGCATGCTTCACACGCAACCCTGCCATCATCTAATTTTTTGGAAAGCCATGCATGAGATGACATTCGGACTCCTTGGTAAAAGTTTTATCCGGTTATTTTGTAAAATGTTCCAATAGCTGATCGTCAGGCATTTTCGTTAAATCTGCATGCAAATTCATTATCATGGAAGCTTGTACAGATGGATTTAGCAATTCGACGATCTGATTGTTAATCGCTTTTGGTGCTGCAAAATACCAAGAAGTATTGCCGTGCTCTTGAATTGTTTTATTGATTTGCTGTGCAATCTCTTTGAGACGGCGATGTTCTACTTCTAGTCGCACATTGTGATCTTCACCTGAACCGCTTGCACCGACACCTTTAAAATTTCCTTGTTGATCTGAAACTTTTTCACTTAGACGTTGGTGGATATCAAGATTTTCACTTCCTTCTACTAATACAACTGCTTCTCTGCCTAGTGGATCGATTTTTGTAGTACAAAGTTTAAAGTGCTGTAAATCAGCAATAATTATAAGTTTAGATGACATGGTAATTCCTTCATATCTTAAGATAACTTATAGTAACAAAAAAAAATGAGTAAAAAATGAGTATTTTTATTGTGGATATAAATTTGTAAAGTGATTGCTTATATTTTTCTCATATTCTTTAGATAAAGTTTTACTATACCAATTCGGAGGTGTCTTATGAAAACATTAATCACGATATTGTCGGCTTCGGCCATTTTGTCAACGCTCGCATTTGCAGAGCCAGTAAAAGCTACCGAGCAGACTATGCAGCAAGAACGTGTACAGACTCAAAATGAAATTCAAAATCGTTTTCGCAATATGAGTACAAATGAACTGTTGGAAAAACGCGGAACAATGACTCAACAGCGGGATCGTGACCAGCTTCATCAGGAGCTACAAAATCGTTATCGAACAATGACGCAAGAACAAAAACGTAAATTTGATCAGCGTCCGCCTGAAAATCGTATTCAACAAGGCATGGGACAAGGTGCCGGTATGATGGGTGGCGGTATGGGTGGCGGAGGAAAGGGAGGGCGATAGCCCTTCCCTCTATTCAAATACTTCTTCTTATAAAGAAACCTTCGCATATAAAGATTTTTTAAAAATTATAACCTATACGCAAATCAATCTCATTGTCGCTCGTTGTATTGCTTAAAATATGGCAATATGTTACACTGACAATTACATTGCTTTCAACAGAAGAAGCTTGAACAAGAGATAGAAAAATTAAAGGTAAGACACGTTTCATAGAATACTCTCGAATAAGGCACTCTTTAAAATGGAAGTTTTTTATTGATGTAGAAGGAACTTGAAGCCCCTTCTAATAGACGTATTTGATTACGGAATTGGGTTTGGAGTAATATCGTCGTGAGCTAATAGTATTACTGCACGCACTTTTTCTGCTGTCGCTGCCATGTCCTCGTTAGAAACACCAGCTGGATTACTAACACCTAAGATAGTATTCATTGCGATAACTGTATTGACAGTAATCGGTTTTGTTTTATCTGATGCACTTGCCAAGAAAATAGCCGCTTGTACCAATGTAGAACCAGAAACAACAGCACCGTCTTTAACAATCAAAGCACTGTTTTTCAAAACAGATTGATACAGTGCAAGACTCTGTGTAGGCGAATCAACACGAACGACCGTTGTATCTGTTCTGTATACTCTGATACGAGCAATTGCCTCATCCAATGTTAATGTATACAAAGACCAGTCAGTGACAGTATTGATAGCTTCGGCTAATGCTTGATCACGAGTGTTCTGAGGTGCACGAGCAACGTTCAAACGACCGTAATCACCCTCAGGAATACCTTCTGATGCCCATACAGGTTTGGTACCGCCTGTACCGCCTGAACCAGCTTTTGGACCTTTCCCGTCGCTTGATGCATCTGGTCCGCCTTGACCTTTAGAAACAGTATCTTTTTTACTGCCGTGTCCGCTATCAGTTCCTTTACCTTTATCCGATCCGCCTTTGGTACCCTTATGCCCTGATGTTCCACCCTCATTACTGCCGTCATCCGCTGCGAACGCATTAGTAGCAAAACCGTGAAAATTCATAGAAGCCGGTGTAATCAATGCTGCAGCAACTATAAAACTACCTGCCGTAATTACTTTCGTAATAAATGATGAATGTGTTGTCATAAACAACTCCTTCTAAATTAAGATAGGATAATTCTACATGATAAAAATGAGATAAAAATGAGATTTATAAAGAAATTTTAGAAGAAGCGATGACTTAATTTACCGACAGACTATTTGGATAATTATTGCTTATAATGAGGAATTTCAAAACGCTTAAAGCGTCTTGAAAAGGTGTTAAAAGTGGTAGCCTAAACCCAAACGGAACATACTTTCGTCGTTGTTATAAGTGACGACGTCAGGGGCCGTAGAATGCCCTGTTGTAAAACCGTATGACTCATAGTTGGTATAGCTGTAATCCATACGCATAAAGAGTGATTTGTTGAATGGAATCTCGGTACCTAAACCGATACGGCATCCTTGTAAATCATTGTCTTGGTCTATGTATTTTGGACTTCCGCTTGCAGCTCCTCTTTCATAGATAGAATTAAACTTGGTATCAACACGGCCAATACGTCCATATACTAATGAGCCATTTCTAAGTACGTAACCAAGTCGAACACTTTCACCGAATCCGCCTTTTTTGTGGACGTAGAAATCACGTCCGCCATTACCGCTTACTGTACGGTCATGATGCCAACCAAAAGCTGCGGCTTCTGCTTCTAGCTCAGCACCCAAATACCACTGTCCAAACGTATGTCCATATCCTAGGAATGCGCCTCCCGTGAAGCCTTCATTCCCAAAATTTGCAATCAATAGTGTTTCTGGTTTGGCAGGATCAATTGATTTAGAATTATGAATGGCATCCATTTCTGAATTAATGACACCATGTCCCATCATGGCACCGACGTACATTCCATCTAAATAGCTAGGATCAACATAAGGAATTTTTGTTGGGCTATCACTGCCGCCAAAATTCCATCCAAAACCCATTTTGAATGTACCTGTACTCATGTTGGCTACATCGTCATGTATGAGGGTGGCGGCACTGTTGTAGACAGGGATTGTATAACTTTTATAATCGGTATATGCGTAATCCATACGCATAAAAAGGTTGTCACCCATTGGAATATCACTTCCAATACCCATTCGAAAGCCACCGATTGTTTTGTCTTGATCGACAGCATAGGTCGTAGATGTGGTGGCATCTACTGTTCGTACAGTATTGGCAAATGTCGTTGAGGCATAGCCCAAACGTCCGTAAAGCAATGCACCGTTGTCAAGCATATATCCAGGACGTACAGAGAGGGCAAAACTGTCGGTTTGTCCAATGTAAAAATATAAATCATTAATATGGTCGTGAACAAGCTTATCACTGCCGTGATCATATTCGGCTTCTAATCCTAGGTAAAAATGTTTGGTAAGCATCTGTCCATAGCCAGCGAATAGCCCCGCCACCAAACCGGTGTCTGAAAATTCTCCATTGTCAAAATTGTCTACCTTGGTAAGATCATCACGTAATCCATAGCTTGCATCGTTGATGCTGTTGGCTCCTAGTGTAGCCCCTGCATACCATCCGGTCAAGGTATTATTAAATGGCGCGGCAAATAAAGACCAGTTCGGATAGGTAAACGAAGGAATCACAGGTTGTGCACGAGTACCGAAATCAGTACCCACTGTCACGTAGAACAGATTGTTGTCATAATCAGCATAGTGTACAGGATCTACATAAGTGGCCAGTATTTGGGTTGCTGTGGAATTACGGTGACGGTATTGATAATCGGCTCCGGTATAAATGGCATTAGTGACATAATATTTTGCACCTACGCCAGCACCTGTATAAATATCCTGACGGTCTATGTCGTTATAGGAACTCCACTGACGGGTCAAAGAAGCATTTAGCGAGAGATCTCGAGATAGACTGTGATTGACTTTACCTGTTAATGACGTATTGATGTATCCTGATGAATCCGTTATAGTGGTTTCTTCGAGTGAGCGAGCTAGATCCAGGGAAAGAGTGGTCCATGGAGTAGTTTTGTATTTGATATTCAAACCATAATCAGTCGCACTAAGGTCTTTAAAGGCACTGTTATCATAGTATTGACGCATACGCCCTACATATGCTTCAGCGGATAGGGCATCTGAAGGTTTGATAGCCATACCGATGTCGGCGTTAAATCCGTGAGAATTGTGATTAAATGTTGGATTTGTTACGGGATTTGTCATATCATAATTACGAATATCGTTCATCCCCTGAACAAAAAGGTTGACAGTATCAGAGGCCTTGAATGTCACGCGTCCGCCAAGCAGCGTCTCTTTTCGATCACGATAGTCACTTGAATAGATACCACCCCCTACTAACGAAGTATCTTCAAAATTGAGTTTACTGGATGAGACACCTAGCCGAACATTCAAACGATCTGTGACATCATGAGAGATTCCAACATTTTCGCTTAGGTCTGTATAGCGAGTAGGGTTGGCTAATGTATTTGTTTTTAGAATCTCATTTGCATCAGAGGAGGATCGATCTTCATGATCATGTGAGAGACTCACACCTCCATAGATATTGGTTGCATCTGTAATATCAATACGCCCTTTACCATGAACCCATGAATCGTTCGTATTTTCTGTATTAAACTGATGATAATTGTTAATATTTACGCCCGTTCCCATTTCCAATGAGTGACGGCTGAAATTGGATTTTATTCGTATTTCCGGTGATACTGTGATAATTTCATCACCTGATTCATTTTTACGAGAAGCATAAACATTGTCATCGTACATATAGGTTACAGAAAGATCAGGATAGAGGAGGAAGCTACCCAAGGCAATACCGCCTTTATCTTCGTCTTTCTTTGGTGTATGTACAACTTGTTGGGCTGGATCTTGTGGACGTGGAGGAGTAAGCGCGGGTATGATGCCGCTTTGGACGGCAGAACCGGCCTGTGCTCCTGCTTCTTGAACACTTTGTGTCACGCTTCCCTGTTGGGATTTTGTCTGAGCCTGCTCAGTTGGGGCCGCATAAGCACACGGTGCCAAAGCAAGTGCCGCTGCAAATGAAAGAGTATAACTCATCCTTGCAATTGATTGTGTCATAATA
This sequence comes from Sulfuricurvum sp., assembly GCA_043759555.1. GTDB lineage: Bacteria > Campylobacterota > Campylobacteria > Campylobacterales > Sulfurimonadaceae > Sulfuricurvum. Next base: position 80,186 of record JAYVLH010000004.1, read on the forward strand.
ATCCTTATTCATTAGTCTATTAAAGGTTGATTTTAACAAGTAAAAATGAGATTTTCATGATATTCACGTGTAAATATAAGATAAAAAGCGATTATAGTGGCCATTCTCGCAGTATTTCATATTTAGCTCCATCATTATTGTGAACACTTCTGTCGGGAAAAATTTTAGATACAAGAATACCGATAGGGTCGCATCGAGATATTCCTCCTTTAGCTGTTTATTATTTAAGCATATACTGCATATTCCATACTCTATTATTGCCTATACTATCATCATAATTAACATAGGCGAATTCGCATCTTAAAGGAATACCCCTAAAAAATTAGTTGATTTTTTTTGTTTCAAATTTGGTTCAAATCAAGAC
>JAYVLH010000005.1:0-16666 GCA_043759555.1 Sulfuricurvum sp.
GGTTTAAAACGCCTTATGAGGTTTTTAGTGAATTAACAGGTTTGGATGGTAGAATGTTGGCAATGGGTATTCGTTAATGATGCGAATTCGCCTAAGATAACTTTATGACGTCTTTGATTTTAAGATTAAATAAAACTATATATCGCTATTATGGGCGTGCTCACTAGCATAGAAGTGTTACATTTGTGTTAAGAACTACAAATAAAGCTTTTAGTTATGAATATACAGGGGGTTATATTGAAAAAATTTATATTAGTGCTGTTTTATCTCGTTGCTTTTTTAAATGCAAACAGTAGCAGCATAGGAATAGATGAAAAGCTAGGTCAGAAAGTTCCTCTTGATTTAACCTTCATCAATGAAGAATCTCAAAAAGTTTCTTTAAAAGAATTAATGGATGGAAAACCGACAATTCTTACTCTGAACTATTTTAGATGTTCAGGAATTTGTACTCCACAACTCAATGCTTTAGCTAAAGTTTTGACTAAATTAGATCTTGCAGAAAATACAGATTATAAAATAGTTACCGTTAGCTTTGCAAAAGATGAGACACCCGCATTAGCAGCTGCAAAACGTAAAAATATGATTGACTCAATTGGTAGATCTTACGTAGCAGACGCATGGCATTTTGTTGTTGATGACAATAATTCTTCTGACATTTTAGCTAAAAGTGTTGGTTTTAAGTATGAAAAAACCATTTCCACTACAGGAAAAACGGATTATATTCACGGTACCTCACTGATTGTTTTAGCTCCGGATGGGAAAATTATTCGTTATCTCCCTGGTATTGATCAAGGGACGATAGATGTAAAAATGGCCTTAACGGAAGCACATGCAGGCAGAGTTGGAGGAAGTATCCCAAAAGCAATGCTGTTGTGCTTTTCGTATGACCCAAATGCAAAAAAGTATGTATTTGTGTGGGAGAAGATTGCTGGCGTAGTTATGTTGGTGTTAGTATTTGGATTTTTCCTCTATCTTATAAAACTAGGTAGAAAAGAAGAAGACCATCAAAATAAAGGAAAGTTAAATGAGTAAAAGCTATTTCGACGAAACACACTGTGCTTTTGGTCACCCAAAAAGCACTTTTATGCAGTGGATGCTTACTGTTGATCATAAACGTATTGGTATTATGTATGCAGTGGTAATGTTCACATTCTTTTTTGTTGCAGTTTCTGCAGCACTTGCAATGAGATTTGAATTGTATGCCCCAGGTCAACAATTTATGGAGGCTCATAGATTTAATCAAATGTTTACGCTTCATGGGGTAATAATGATCTTTTTATTCATTATTCCAGGAATTCCGGCAGTATTTGGAAACTTTGTTATGCCATTGATGATTGGGGCAAAAGACGTATCTTTTCCACGCCTTAACTGGTTTACGTTTTGGCTATACATTCTAGGGTGTATTATAGCATTGTCCTCACTGTTTAATTTCAGTATCGCTGATGGCAGTTTGACATTTAACTTTGCTGATACGGGTTGGACATTCTATGCTCCATACAGTTTAAATACAGACACAAACGTTGTTACAACGCTTGTTGCTGCATTTATTCTTGGGATGGCATCCATTTTGACAGGTCTTAACTTTTTGGTGACTATTCACCGCTTGCGTGCACCAGGGATGGACTTTTTCAAAATGCCTTTATTTGTTTGGGGTATCTATGCAACTGCATGGATCCAGCTTCTTGCAACACCGGTTGTTGGTATCACACTTGTTCTTGCATTATTAGAAAAGTATTTTGGTATTGGTATTTTTGACCCGTCAAAAGGTGGAGATCCAGTCCTTTTCCAGCACTTATTTTGGATCTATTCACACCCAGCGGTTTATTTGATGATTCTTCCAGCATTTGGTATTATGTCTGAAATCATCCCTGCATTTTCACGTAGAGAAATCTTTGGCTATAGAACAATTGCACTTTCATCGGCATCTATCGCAGGTATTGGTTATTTGGTATGGGGTCACCACTTATTTACATCAGGTATGTCGGATACGGCGAAAACGATTTTCTCATTCCTTACTTTCTTTGTTGCATTGCCTACAGGAATCAAGTTCTATGACTGGATTGCGACAATGTACAAAGGAAAAATTATTCTTGATACCCCTATGTTATGGGCGTTGGGTACGATTATTACGTTTGCAATCGGTGGACTTTCAGGGGTTACAATCGCGATGATTGGCGCTGATATTCACCTCCAAGACACGTATTACACTATTGCACACTTTCACTACGCAATGCTAGGTGGGGTTGTATTTTTATTCTTTGCAGGTATCCACTACTGGTTCCCGCTTGTATTTGGAAAAATGTACAATGAAACAAAAGCAAAAGCAGCATTTTATATCCTGTTCGTAGGTTTCAATCTTCTATGGTTCCCGATGTTTATCGCAGGTTACCTAGGTATGCCAAGACGTTACTTTGACTACTTGCCAGAGTTCCAAATTTATCACCAAATTTCATTTTGGGGTGCGATTATCTTTATAAGCGGACTTGTCTTCATGTTCTATACGTTGATTCAAGGTATCCGTAAAGGTAAACCATGTGGTGTTAATCCATGGAATGCAACAACGCTAGAGTGGCATTTGCCAAGTTCTCCGCCACCGTTGGAAAACCATACAAAAGTACCTTATGTTGACTTTAGACCATACGAATACCACCATGGTCAACCGGTTGTTAAGTTTGATGAAAATATGAAAAGGATTGATTGATGGCACACGATTCTCACGAACACGATTCTCACGAATATGTACCAGAAATCGCGATTGATCGCGATGGAAAAGAGCATGTAGTTCAAGGTTGGCAGGGTGATTTTTATGGTGGCAAGTTAGGCTTTTGGCTTTTTATGCTGACTGAAGTGTTAATGTTTGGAGCTATGTTTATGGTTCTGACCTATTATTTCACATTGCATCATCAAGATTTTCTTGATGCTTCTGCAGCTCTTGATAGAGTTTTGGGTGGTTTTAATACTGTTGTCCTTTTAATATCAGCATTAACTATGGGTCTTGGGCTACTAAGAATGCGTAATGGAGATATTAAGGGTGCAAAATTAATGATATGGGCAACTATATTGTTAGCATTTGTATTTTTGGGTGTTAAAGCTCTTGAGTGGACGAACGATTATAAAGAAGGAATTTTTTTAGGTCTTCAAGGTCTTCAATCGGGCAATGAGTTTTCTAAGCCATTTGGACAAATTTTATTTTATGGTATGTACTTTACGATGACGGGTCTTCATGGTTTTCATATTATCATTGGGATTGGACTTATGTTGTGGTTGCTTAAGCGTATTAATAGTGGAAAAGTATCACCAGATCACTATATCTTACATTTCAACATCGCATTGTATTGGGATTTAGTACACCTTATTTGGGTTTTTGTTTTCCCATATTTTTATATGATAGGCGCAGGAGGGATTGGATATGCTCACTAATTATATTGCATTAAGAGCTGCATATTATAAAGTTTTAATAGCACTTTTGGTTTTAACAACGATTACGTTTAGTGTTCCTTTGGCAATACCAGCCCAATACGCTTTTTCTGCACAAATGTTGATTGCAGCTATCAAGGCATGGATTATTTTAATGTATTATATGCACTTAAAAGGTGAAAAACTGATTGGTTGGACAGTAATGTTTGCTGTATTTATTGTCGTATTTTTCTTTACAATTGTTATCATCGATGTTAATAATTTTCAATTTGCTGATGTTAGTCATATAACGTCACAAGCGCAGTAAGGAGGCGATATGTTAGAAGGATTTGGTTCAAGAGCTGCTACATTTACAGCAGATATAGATCAAGCGTTAATGATAAATTTAGTTTTATCTGTGATACTGTTTGCATCTGTCGTACTCCCAATGCTTTATTTTGCGTGGAAATATCGTGAGAGCAATGTAAAAGATGAAAATATAGAAAATATTACCCATCATTTAGGTCTAGAATTGACGTGGACAATTATACCTAGTTTGATGCTGGCGGTGTTCTTCTGGTATGGTTATACTAGTATGAGAACACTTCGTACAATGCCGGATGCATCAAATGCAATTAGTGTTAAAGTTGAGGGTAGTAAATGGAAATGGTTATATGAGTATCCTGCAAATGCAAACGGTTTTATTCACAGACCTGGTGGAGCTTATACTAAGCCAGAAATCGATAGTAATGGAAAAATTATCAAAAATGGATCAATGGGCATATCGGCACTCTACGTACCGGTTGGTACAAATATCATATTAGAGATGACGGCACCAATTGGTGATGTTCTTCACTCATACTTTGTTCCAGCTTTCCGTATGAAAGAGGATGTTGTCCCAGGTCGTATCACAAAGCAGTGGTTTAATGCTGAGAAAGTAGGTGAATATGATGTTGAGTGTGCAGAGTACTGCGGTACAGATCACTCAGCTATGTTCTCTAAAATTGTTGTACTTCCAAAAGCTGAGTATGAAGCTTGGTTCAATAGTAATGATGATACACCAAAAGGTAACTATGCTCAAGGAGGCGATACAGTACTTCAGCGTTATGGATGTAAAACCTGTCACGCAATTACAACCGATAAGCTCCTTATTGGACCTTCTCTTCAATCAAGAAAATTGACTAAAGAGCAAGTATTAGATGTTATCAAAAATGGTCAAAATAAACTTGGGTATGCTATGGGTGCAATGCCAGCTGGTTTGGTTACTGGTGCTGATGCCCAACAGATTGCAGCTTATGTTGCTGGCGGTCTAAAAGGTACACAACCTGCTTCATTTACAGCATGTAGTTCATGTCATGGTGAAGATGGTAAGGGTCAGTCAGGTACGGCACCAAATCTTGTAGAGTATGATGAGACACTTTTGCGTAATGTATTGAATCATGGTAAAAAGGGTATGATTGGTACAATGCCACAATTCCAGAATGTGTCAGACAAAGAGGTTGCAGCTCTTGCTGAGTATCTAAACGGTAAAAAATGATTAAAGACTTTATCGTTCTGACGAAGTTCATTCTCTCATTTGCTGTGAGCCTTTCGGCTCTCTTTGCTTATATTATGGCAAAGGGTGAAATTGGAGCAGACATGTTTGTTGCAACTTTTGCAGTACTTCTTGTTGCTATGGGTGTTTCAACACTGAATCAAGTACAAGAGTACAAAGAAGATGCACTAATGGAACGTACGAAACATAGACCTATTGCTTCTGGTAAGTGGTCTCCGCGTACGGCTATCATTATTGCAGCTTTATTGATTACTGCATCCCTTATTCTTATTTATAATCTGCTTGGATTTATAGGGGTAGATTTATTTTTATTCTCCTTTATTTGGTATAACGCATTTTATACACCACTCAAAAAAAGAAGCGCACTGGCGGTAGTTCCTGGTGCTATTTTAGGTGTTATACCTCCGGCTATCGGATGGTTGACTGCTGGGCATAGTCTTGCAGAGCCTGAGTTTTTTGCTCTTGGATTATTTTATTTTGTATGGCAAATTCCACACTTTTGGTTATTGGTCATGCTTCATTACGGTGACTACAAAGGGGCAGGGTATCCTACCGCTATGCGTTTATTTGGAAAAATAAGTCTTCAACGTCTTACCTATTTTTGGTTGATGTTAACCATTATAACAGGCTATTTTATGGTCACAATTTTTCAGCCAAACAGTAGAATTATTATTGGCTTATTGATTTTGACAGCGATTTTAGCATTTATTAGTAGCTTACAGCTTCTAAACAAAAATTTCGAACTTAAACATGCACGAAAAGTGTTTATGCAGATCAATCTTGCTTTTTTAGGTACAGTGATTCTTGTCAGTATTGATGAGTTTACAAAACTTTAATCCTTCATTTTAAAAATAGGAGTTATACTCCTATTTTATTATTTCTATTTAATCTTGTCAAGGAATTTTTATGTCTACATATTCTTTAAAAAGTATTTTATTGTCATTTTCCAATGCCAATGCTAAAAAACGGTTAATTTTCAATTTGGGTGCCATTGGTGGTATTAGCAGCAACCTTGTCATATTGTTTTTTATATCAATGCCTTTTATAGAATATGCGCTTATTTTTAATCCTTATGTTTTTAAAGCTCTTGGTATTGCACAATGTATTGTTTTGTATATTGTTTTTTTGTCAATTATTATGATTATGATTTTTTTAATTACATGGGGAATTAAAATAACTGTGATCAAAAAAATAACTCCATCATGGGAAAAATATTTTAGAAATATAAAACTTAAGATGCTTCTATCTTCTGGCCTTACGCCTTATAGTCAATTTTTTGACTACTATGCTCAAGGATTAAAAGAAACCACTTCTGAAGAATCATTGCATAATTATTTATTGAGTGCATTCAAAACAATGGAAGAAGAGAATAAAGATCTTTTAGACGCCATGAATCGAAATAGCTAAAGTAATTCATTGGGTGTAAATCTCACTTTTTTAACACAATTCTTTCAAATACCTTAAAAATATCATTAAGATTAATAAACAAGCAAAATATTTAATAATTTAAGAATTATTAAATATTTCTATCGCTATCATTAGAGTGTCTAATAGCCTATAAGTGTTACATTTGTGTTAAGGCACATGAAAAGGCTTTTATGCTTTGAAATTAAGGAGGTAATATATGGAAAATCGTCCATTAGAGTACGACTATACAGTTGCAAAACTGTTTATGTACAATGCTATTTTTGTTGGTGTTGTCGGTATGCTTGTAGGTGTCATTTTGGCATGGGAAATGGCATTTCCGGGTGTGAACACTTTTCTTGGTGCAGATTTAGCTGAATACACCAATTTTAGTCGTTTACGTGCACTTCATACAGACAGCGTTATTTATGGCTTTGTCCTAAGTGGCGTTTGGTCTTCATGGTATTATGTAGGTCAACGTGTACTAAAAGTATCAATGGCAGAATCAAAAACCTTGATGGTGATTGGTAAATTGCATTTTTGGATATATTTTCTAGCAGCATTTGGTATTGTTATCTCACTGCTAGCAGGTGTTACGACTTCAAAAGAGTATGCTGAGTTTGAGTGGCCAATTGATGTTGGTGTTACTGTTATTTGGCTTTTATGGGGTGCAGGTATCGCTGGTCTAATTGGTATTAGACGTGAAAAATCACTTTATATTTCTATTTGGTATTATATTGCTACTTTTTTAGCGGTTGCAATGCTATATTTGTTTAATAATATGGAAATTCCTACGTATTTCATGTCTGGTGGAACTGGGGCATGGTATCACTCGGTTTCAATGTATGCCGGGACAAATGATGCTTTGGTTCAGTGGTGGTTTGGCCATAATGCAGTTGCATTTGTACTAACAACACCAATTATTGCAATGATTTACTACTTTTTACCTAAAGAATCAGGTCAAGCTATTTATTCGTATAAATTGTCTCTTCTTGCATTTTGGGGATTGATGTTTGTATACCTTTGGGCTGGCGGACATCACTTGTTATTCTCAACTGTTCCTGACTGGATGCAAACCATGGGTTCTGTCTTTTCTGTTGTATTGATTTTACCATCGTGGGGTTCAGCAATCAATATGATGCTTACCATGAAGGGTGAATGGCAGCAAGTAGCTTCGAGTCCATTGATCAAATTTATGATTCTTGCGTCGACGTTTTATATGTTCTCAACATTAGAAGGTCCTATTCAGGCTATCAAATCTGTTAATGCATTGGCCCACTTTACAGATTGGATTATTGGTCATGTACATGATGGTGCTCTTGGTTGGGTTGGCTTTATGGTTATTGCATCAATGTACCATATGGCTCCTCGTATGTTTAAGCGTGAGATTTACTCTAAGTCGTTGATGAATTCGCAGTTTTGGATTCAAACTCTTGGGGTTATTTTATACTTCACATCAATGTGGATTGCAGGTATTACTCAAGGTATGATGTGGCGTGCGCATGATGAATTTGGCAACTTGGCATATTCATTTATCGATACTGTAACCGTATTGCACCCATACTACACGATTCGCGCGGTTGGCGGTACATTGTATCTAATCGGTATGTTGATGTTTGCGTATAATATGTACAAAACTATGACAAGTTCACGCCGTGTTGAAGACTCAGAGCTTCAAAACGCATCGCCTATGGGCGCTTAAAAAAGGAGGGGAAAGATGTTTCATTGGTTAGAAAAAAACCCGTTCTTTTTTGCGGTTTCTGTATTCGTTGTTGTTGCATTTGCGGGATTGGTAGAAATCGTTCCGAACTTCGCACAAGCATCTCAGCCGATTGTAGGGACTAAACCTTACACTACGCTTGAGCTCGCAGGTCGTCATGTTTACATCAAAAATAGCTGTAATGCATGTCATTCACAATTGATCCGTCCGTTCAAATCGGAAACAGATCGTTATGGTCACTACTCTTTGAGTGGAGAATATGCGTATGATCGTCCATTTCTTTGGGGTTCAAAACGGACTGGTCCTGATTTGATGCGTGTAGGTAATTATCGTACAACAGATTGGCACGAAAACCACATGAGAGATCCTCAGGCAGTTGTTCCTGGTTCTATCATGCCGGCATACACATGGATGTTTAAAAATAAAGCAGACATTGACACAGCCTATGCTGAGCAAGTCACTATTGTTAAAGCGTTTGCTGTTCCTTATAATAAAGAACTTCCAATGGCTGATGGTACAAAAGCAACGGTTACGTTAGCAGATACAGTTGAGGGTGCTCGTGCATCAGCTCTTGAAGAAGCAAAAGTAATTGCAGCAGACATGAAAGATCAAGATGTTAAAGATGCAGTAGCAGCAGGGCAGATTCCTGAAATCGTTGCTATTATTGCATATCTTAATAGCTTAAAATAAGGAATTTAGTATGGATATCGCAACTCTTCAAGCATACGGTTATACTTTTTTCATAGGGTTTCTAGCGGTGGTACTGTACGCGTACATCTATCATCTCTATAGCTCACAGAGGAAAGGGACACGTGATTATGAAAAGTACAGCGATATCGTGCTCCATGATGATATCTCCGATCAACCGTTGGAGAAGATCTCAAAAAATGATGATAAATAAGTAGGAGGCATAGATGAATAAGACAGTATTAGCTGCTATTGTAGTCGTAATTGCAATGCTTGGTGCTACCTATCTTGCTATTGGTTCAGCCGGTGGTATGGGTGGAGAAGGTGACTGGGTTAATAAACTCGCAGTAGTAGGGGCAATGGCTCTCGTCGTTATAACCGTATTTGTAGTTACTAAATATGTTCGACAAATGCAAAGTGATACTGCTAGCGGTAAACTTGCAGATGAAAATTGGGATGGTATTGGTGAATATAAGAACGAGCTTCCTTTTGGATGGGCAGTTCTTTTCTTGGGTGCAATTGTATGGGCTTTGTGGTATTTTACTTCTGGTTACCCTGTAAATGCTTATTCCCAAATTGGTGAGTACAATGAAGAAGTTGCGGCACATGACGCAAAATTTGAAGCAGAACACGCAAATATGGATCCAGAAATTCTCAAAGAGATGGGCGGATCCATCTTTATCGTTCAGTGTGCTCCATGTCATGGCTTACAAGCTGATGGTATGAATGGAAAAGCAGCCGATTTGCATCAACGTCTTTCTGAAAAATCAGTTAAGCATGTTGTACTGAATGGCTCGAATAACAATCTTTTGGGAACAAGCATGCCAATGCCTGATCGTAACGGATTAATGAATGCCAATACAAATGCATTAATTACGGATGCTGAAATCGATTCAGTAGCAAAATATGTTGCTGGTGGATTGAAAGGTACCGAGGGTGCAAGTGTTTTTGCAGGTACTTGTGCAGCATGTCATGGTCCTGACGGTAAAGGTATGGAGATGGTTGCTCCAAATATCGCGGAAATGAGCCCAGCTATGGTCGATATGGTTCTTAGCCACGGTAAAAAAGGTGCAATCGGCGGAATGCCAGCATTTACTAACCTAACTGAAGTTCAACATAGAGCACTTGACGCGTACGTTAGCGGCTTGAGCCAAAAATAAGGGGATAATGATGGAAAAGCGTAGTATTTTTACACTAAACAGTCTTGGCGGAATGTTGATCGCGGTTTTATTGTTATTATCTATTTTGACATTTTTGATGGTTAAAGCAGTAGGTGCACAACAAGATAATGCAGCTAATTTTTATACTATAGAAAATGAAAAAGAGATCAAGATGATTAGTACTGACAGTGCTGCTCATCGTGTTCAAGTACAGTAAGGAGTCAGCAATGGCAGCTATTATGGATAAACTGATTACTTTGGGATTGGTTATAGCGGCAGCGTATACAATATACGTTGTTGTTACTCCTAATCACCTGTTTGTCGGGTAAGGTTAGTTCTTGCGTTTTATGCAAGGGCTAGCAGCCTTTTTTCTTACCTTCACACTTTCCGCACATGCAGAATTTTTATACAAAGATGATGTTGTCAAAAATCCTCGTTTTACTCAACAAATTGAATTAATCGGATCAGAGCTAAAAGCTAAAACAGGGGTTTCCCTTTATCTTGTTATGGTGCGAGATTTGGATGACAATCAAACTGTTGCCCAGTATGAAGAAGAAATTGCTTCAAAACTCAAAGAACCTGCTGTGATTATGACATTTGTAGAGCTTAAGCAAGAAATCGATATTTTGGCTCGTCCCGTCACTTTGTATAAAGATTTTAATAAAAATCAAGTGCTTAGCCCTAGCGCAACCTTTATTGGTTCAATTGTAAATGCTCTAATATTTGCACATAGTTTTGACAATGCTATGGAATTAATTACTAATCGAGGTGGTACAATTTTGCCTATATTGGCTGAGCGAGCTAAAGGGGATGATATTGTAAAAAAATATTCCGTTGGAATGTTTAATGGCTATACTGATGTTGCGGAGCAGATTGCAAAGCAACACAATGTAGTATTAACATCTTCTGCTGGAAGTGAAAGTCAAGATTTTATTAATTATTTGCGAATTGTTTTTTATGGCATTATTATTTGGGCGTTGTTCAGATACGTGAAAGGTCGCTTTTTTCGACAAAAAAAGGATACGAAAGATGTTTAAAAATCCTGGCACAAAGTGGCCAATTATTTTACTGATTGCAACAATTGGCGTTATTTTTTCCGGTTATTTAACCATTAAAGTAGCGCTCAATAATCCTGTGGAGATGAGTAATTACGGTATGCAAAGTTATCAAGCCTATGATAATAATGCCAACAAGATTATTACTGCCCAAATTGCTTTTGATCAAAAATACACGATATCATTTTTGACTTCTCAAATTACTCCAAAAGCTACTGTAATTGAATATGCATTAGCAGATAAAGCAGGTAAGGCAGTTGATGATGGTAAGATAGAAGTTGTGTTGACACGACCTAATACAAGAGATTCTGACATTAATTTGAGTATGCCTACTGTGAGTGAGGGTAAATATACATTTGCTCCTGTTGATTTACTAAAAGCAGGGAGATGGGATATCCTCGCAAAAGTAAGTGTTGGCAGCAATACGCGCTACTATAACCTAAAAGCTGATACTCGTAATTCTAATACTTTCGAGTTCTAATGCAACGCTGCTGCGTTGTTTTTCCTACCTCTCGGGCTATTCGAGAAACACTGCGAGTCCATAAAGAGGGTTTTTTGCCCACCTATAAGGGGATGGGGGAATTCTTAGATCGAGTGGTGCAAACAAAAGGGGTCATATCTCCCGACAATGATTTGCGTCTTTTGGCATTGTATGAAGCCACTAATTTCGTCAACTTTGATAAACTCCATATTGAACGTAATTTTTTTACCTTTATCCAAAACTCAACCTATTTATTTCGTTTTTTTGAAGAGCTGAGCGGTGAAATGGTCACTATTGATGCTTTGGAGGGTGCAGATACGTATGGCGAATACGAAGAACATATCGCAATATTAAAACACTTATGGCAGACCTATAGAGAGATAGTTCAATCACGAGGATGGAATGATCCTATATTTTCAAAGGCCACGATAGCCATCAATGAGGGGTATGTTCGGGGTTTTGAAATCATTACTATCCATGTTGAGGGATATTTAAGCCGTTATGAACTTGAAGTTCTGAAGGCATGTGCTGCTATCGTCAGTGTTGAGTGTATTTATACTGCTACTGCATTTAATGAAAAAATGTCTCAACGGTTTTGTGAAATGTCTCTTGATATAGAATCAGGTAATTGGTATCGTATAAATCTGAGTAGTCGAGAAATTGTTGAAAAAAAGCCAATTCCATCTTTACAGCCTATTGCGTGTGAGCTATTTCACAGTCGATTGACACAAATAGGATTTATAAAAGCACAAATACAAGAGATGATTGAGGGTGGAATTGATCCTGATAAAATAGTCGTTGTCGTGCCTGATGAATCATTTGTAACCTATTTACGATTGTTTGATAATGAACATAACTTTAATTTTGCAATGGGAACATCGCTTGAAGATGAGAGGGTAATTCTTGATATCGAAGCTATTGAGCTTTTTATGGGTGAACAAAGTGTTGAAAACAAAGCTCGGTTAGAAAGGGTATCCTCAGAACTAATAGAATGGATTAAAAGTCATTATCATCGTCCATTTTTACTGAATGATTTAAAGATTTTATGTACCATGATGATTGAAAAAGCGCACAGAGACGCAGTAAAAGAGATTATTTATGAAGAGTGTGAAAAATTTAAACCTATTGCAAGCTCATTGGAAGTGTATGAATTTAAATCAGCACTCCGCATCTTTTTGACTCGACTAAGAAACCGTTCCATTGATGATGTTGGAGGGGGGAAAATAACGGTTATGGGTTTATTGGAGACTCGAGCTATTGTGTTTGATGGGGTCATTGTCGTTGATTTTAACGAAGGGTATGTTCCGCACAGAAGCCAAAAAGATCTTTTTTTAAATACGAAAACAAGGCGTATAGCAGATTTGCCAACGACGTATGAGCGGGAATCATTGCAAAAACATTATTATTGGATGTTGTTTGAGCGAGCAAAAAAAGTAAGTATTTCGTGTGTGCAAAATGCAGAGACTATACCGTCACGATTTTTATTGCAATTAGGAATCACGTTGCGTGCAGCAAATAAAGATTATGCATCGCTTCTCTTTCCAAAGAGTGTCCTTAATCAACGCATTATTAATCATTATGAGAGCCACTATGATTTTTGTGCACAGCCATTGTCAGCCAGCGGATTGAAAAGTTTTTTGACATGCAAGCGACAGTTTTATATTAAATATATTGAAAAAATAAAAGAACACGTTCAACCACAAGATCTGAGTCGTGAGCGAGAGATTGGTAATGCCCTTCATAGTGCGATGGAAAAACTTTATGTATCCTGCAATCATTATGAATCGTCTGAAGCTATTAAAGAAGCATTGAGTAAGGTATTGGCGAGTGATAAAAAAAATGACTCTATGGAGCGCTATGCACAAGCATTGTGGATTGAAAAGCTTGCCCCATTTTATGACAACGAGGTCAACAGATTTAGAGAAGGAAGCCGTGTTCTTTATCACGAAAAAGCGGGGGAACGAATAGTAGAGGGGATCGTTTTAGCTGGCAGGATGGACCGTATTGATGCAACATTGGACGGTTTGGAAGTACTGGATTATAAAACAGGAAGTTTCGCAGATACGCAGCATGAGCCAAAAGATGAGGATGTTGATTATCAGCTTGCAATATATGCTATGCTTTGTGAAGAATTAGGACATGTGAACCGTTGCGGATATTATGATTTAAAAACAGGAAAAGTCGTTTATGAGCAATTTTTAGAGTTAAAAATTGAAAAACTACGAACTATTTTAAAAGAATTGGCACATAAAAAAATATATACATGGGAAATGACAGATGATGTGAAACATTGCCGATACTGTCCCTATGTGTTACTGTGTCAAAGAGAGCTGTAGATGAGCCATTTTGAACCATTTTTAGCCTATGAGGCGAGTGCTGGAAGCGGCAAAACTTTTAATCTTGTTGTCCGTTATCTGAGTCTTCTGTTTATGGGGGAAGCATCTGAATCGATTGTGGCATTGACCTTTACGAATAAAGCCGCTAATGAGATGAGAGAGCGTGTTATTGAAACCCTTGGTGCTCTGGAAAAACGAGGAGAACTTGCCGCAATAGTAAAAGTAAGCGGTTTAAGCGAAAAGGAAATATTGGCGTCAAGAGATAAGGTGTTGTGGAAACTGCTGCGCTCCGAGATGAAAATATCGACGATTGATACTTTTTTTGGGACGATTTTGCGTAAGTTTGCCCTTAATGCAGGGATTATGCCTACATTTAGTGCGTCAACCGGACACCATGAAGTGAAATTTTTAAAACGTTTTTTACATGAAATAGAGGTCTCCGGGGAAATGGGTGAGCTTATTCGTCTTTCATTGTTGAGTACAAAACGGCTGGATGATATTTTTACGCTGCTTTCATCCCTTTATTCCAAGCATAAAGAGTTAAGCGGGGTTGTTTTTCCAAAAATAACGTCAACGATTGATCCTATCAAAGAGGCGATGAAACTTTCATATGAATTATCTGCACTGGTGTGCAGCAAACCTTTGAGTGACCGTGCACGCAAAACAATGACCATTGAAGGCTACGATGATCTTTTGAAAAAAAGCTGGGTATTTAAGCCAAGTTTAGAGTACTGGGATTTCAAAAAAATTTATGAACCTGCGATGGACAGATTATTGGTGGGTATTCAAGAGGCGATAAAACTTCAAATGCAGTTGCGAGAAAGTGAATTTTTGGGGGCATTGGAGAGAATTTTAAAGATATATATCAAAAGCCGACATGCTCTCATTGTTCAAAGTAACGAGCTTACTTTTGATGACATTACTTTAATGGTGCATGATCTATTACGAGGGAAGCTAGAGAGCGAATTTCTCTATTTCAGGCTTGATTCGTTTATGAAACATCTTCTTCTTGATGAATTTCAAGATACGAGTGTGATTCAGTTTGATATTCTTAGACCGCTGATTGAAGAAATTGCTTCGGGCATTGGTGTCAATGAGGGGGGAAGCTTTTTCTTTGTGGGAGATGTAAAGCAGTCGATCTATCGTTTTCGAGGAGGAGTGAGTGAGCTTTTTTATCAAGTGGCCGATCATTTTGATGTACAGGTGCAGCCACTTGAAGTAAATTATCGATCACGTTCACATATCGTGGAATTTGTTAACCATCTTTTTGGAGCAACCATGCAGCGGTATATTCCGCAAGCTTCTATTGAAAAAAAAGCAGGCGGATACGTTGAAGTGAGCTTTAGTGATGAACCGCTCAAAGAGGTACTTGAACAGCTAAAAGCCTTTCGTTTGTTAGGTATTGGAGAAGACGATATCGCTATTTTATGCGCTACTAATTCGGACGCTACCGCTTTGAAGGAGATGTTAGAGGTCAATGGGGTGAACGTCGTCAGTGAAGCCACATCACGATTGATTCATCAACGCAGTGTTGCGGCGCTTATTGAGTATTTCCGGTATTGCTATTTTGGTGTTTTGCTGTATGCGCATAATTGTGCATCGTTGCTGGGAATAGAGGTAAGTGCGTTGACGCGACGAATTATTGTCGATGTACAAGCCCAAGCTATCGAATTTGCGGGTGAATACGCTATTGGTGATACAAGTATGATGATGTTTATCGAGAAATTAAGCCAATATCCAGATATTGAGTCAGTCGTTTTTGAGATTGACAGACTGGAAGCTCACGCTCCGCAAAGTGAGCAGTATGGAGTGCGGATCATGACGGTTCATAAGTCTAAAGGCTTGGAATTTGAACACGTTATTGTCATGGATCGTTTGGGCATAATGAAAAGTAGAAATGATACGATTTTATATGATTATGATGGGATAGCGCTTAAGAGACTGTATATTCGTACAAAAGGGCGCGAAGAACTTGATGAAGCATATAAAAGTGCGCTTGATAAAGAGAAAAAACTCTCACAGCATGATCATCTAAATGCTTTGTATGTTGCATTAACGCGTGCCGTTGGGTCACTGTGTATTGTTGCAAAACCAAAATCATCATGGTTTGAACCCCTGAATCTCACTGTGGGGAGTTGGGGTGAAAAGTTATTTGAACCTACATCTATCCCCATATTAGAACCATTAAAAATGATCGATTATAGCCCTGTGTCCTATGGAAAACAGCGGGAAGAGTCAATAAATGATGAAGTTCTTGAAGCGCATGATTATGAAGCGATTCAATACGGGTTGGCAATGCATTATGCTTTGGAAATGATGGAGGCTTTTGAGGAAAAGTTTGTTGCTAATGCGGTAGAATCGACTAGAAAACGATACGGTATAACCATTGGTGAGGAAAAGATAAAGGCCATAGAGGCGTCATTATATACAGTAGTGGGAGATGAGACTTTTAGAATCTATACGAAAGGCATCCCGTATAAAGAGCAATCGTTTATGTACCAAGGACAAATGCGGATCATTGATCTGCTTATAGAGCATGAGGAAGGATATTGGATCATTATAGATTACAAAAGCGGTGAAGAAAAGAGCCAGAAGCATCAAGAACAAGTGCGTAACTATATGAATACTGTAGCTATTTTGATGGCTACACCAGTAAGAGGATATGTGTGTTACATTGGTACTGATCACTGTGATTGGGTCAAAGTCGAGGGAATATAGTTCTTATAGAAAACTTAATTTAAGCGTAATATAAGTTTAAGTAGGTACAATTTCGCCACTATTTATTAAAGACTTGAAAAGGAGGCTCACGATGAAATTTACTAAAATTGCAACACCTGAGCAAATCGACCGTAAATGGGTTTTGATCGACGCT
>JAYVLH010000006.1:0-3995 GCA_043759555.1 Sulfuricurvum sp.
CCGTAGCTTTTGGTGAGATTGTTAATTTGAATCATACCGTAAAATTACGCTTCAATTTTATGAGGAAGTTTCCCCGGCATTGCCTCTTTGTTCGAGAGGAGGTCTTCGATTTGGCGTTTTACTTTGTCATAACGAAACTGCTCTTTAAATCCATTAATCCGTCCGCCGGCAGCATTTGGGTGACCGCCTCCGCCTGCCCATTCGCCTGCCATGATGGCTACGTCAACTTGATCGTGACCGCGTAGGCTCATCGTTCCGCGTGTGCTGACATCGACAATAAAATCAAAATCGGGGTTTGTAGTCAAAAAACCATTTCCGATAATCGAGGTATTGCCCAAGCCATAGCTCAAAAACCCGCGCCAACCTTTGTAATAAATGGTCATTGTAGAGCGTTTTGTTCCCAAAAGTGCCACAATGTGTTTGGTAGAGAGGTTATCGAGTGTATTGTCCACACCGTCTTTAAAAAAATCTTTTTTCATTTTGTGAAGCGCTTCATCGAGTACGATATTGGCATTAGGGAGATGTCGCATAGTAGCTGCACGCTCTAATAAGGCTAGTTTGTATTGACGGTCTTCATTGCCAAACATAACACGGCTCATCTCTTTTGCATCACTGATGAGGCGCATACATACTTTGCCGTATTCGAAATCTTCTACTTCGTCTTGATGCCAAAGATCCACAGCATTGACTACTTTGACAAACTCTTCAAGCCATCCTCCAGCACTTAATCCATAATGTTCAATGGCGTATTCATAGACGATTTTCGTAGCACAACGCTCGGTATCCAAAAAATACCATTCGTATTGCGCGGCTGTCTCTTTCCCGCTTCCATGATGGTCGAGAAGGGTTATCGTGATATTCCAGCCATTTTCATTGAGTTTTCTTGCTTCATGATGAAGCCATTTCGCTTCATCGGGAGTGAGATTAAGGTCGCTAATGAGAATAGTGGCAGTTTGTTTGGCTTTTTTAATGGTATCGAGTATCTCTTCGAGACGATCCATCACTTCTGCACCGTAATTGGCGTTATAGCTGATCATGGTATGCTGGGTTTGAGCCATAACAAGCTGACAGCTGTAGCCGTCTAGGTCTATGTGAGAAAGGTGGTAAAACGTTGTATTCATGAAAATCCTATTTATCTAATGTGATGGAACCTAAAACTTCGAATTTAGCGGCAGAATCGATTTCAGCGTGTGAAAGGACAACAATGTCGAGATTGAAGCGTTCGTAAATTTCAGCCAATGGACGACGAAGTTTGGGGTCAACGATGATGATGATGGGCGATACACCGCGCTGAAGAAGTTCTCCTGCTTTGGTGCTTGTTGCTTGGATGAGTCCGTTGATTTCTCCTACGTTGAGCTGAAGTTGACGTGCACCGTCACGGTCGCTTGATTTTTCCAAGAGGCGCTGCTCGCTCATAGTTTCAAAAGTCAGTAACTTTATCACCCCATCTTGGCCTGTATAGAGTTGCGTGATAATACGGGAGAGTTTGGCACGGACATGCTCTGTGATAATGTCCACACTCTTGGTATATTCAGCTACATCGGCGATGGTCTCCAATATAGTGATCATATCTTTAAGAGGGATACGTTCGTGCAGTAACCCTCTGAACACGCGTTGAATCAACCCGATATTGGCTACTTTGAGTAAGTCATCAATGAGAACTGGATAATCATTTTTGATTTTATCGATAAGCGATTGGGTTTCTTGACGGGTAAGAAGCTCTTCGGCATATTTTTTTACCAGTTCGCTCATGTGGGTAGATATGACCGTGGATGGGTCAACGACAGTGTATCCATTGATAATGGCATCTTCTTTGAGCTCAGGAACAATCCAGAACGCATCGAGTCCAAAGGCAGGTTCTTTAGTCGCTTCACCTTCGATTTCGCCAATCGCCATTCCGCTGTCCATTGCTAAAAATTTATCGGGCTGGATGAGTCCATCGCCGATCATTACCCCTTTTAGTAGGATTGAATATTGTGTTGGTTTGAGGTGCAGATTGTCCCGTATACGTACCTGTGGCATTAAAAATCCAAAATCTGATGCAATCTTACGGCGCATGGATCGAATGCGCTCAAGTAAATCGCCCCCTTGACCACTATCCGCCAAACGGATGAGCTGGTAGCCCAAAGTGAGTTCCAGCATCTCGATTTTTAGAATATCTTCCAGGGCAGCTTCTTCGTCTTTTGCAATCTCTTCATTCGTTTTACGGCGCGGAGCGGTTAATGAAGTTTCCTCAACTGAAGAAGAACCTCCAGGCGTAGAAGCTTTTGCCCCTGCGGCAGCTGGAGTGAGAACGAAGTCCCCTTTTTCGTATCGGTAAAGAGCGTATCCTAATCCTAAGAAAATAAGAGCGACAAATCCCATCGAGAGCGTTGGCAATCCGGGAGTGAGAGCAAACATCATCATAACGACCCCGACGATCATCATTACTTTTGCATTCCCCATGAGCTGCTTGATACTTCCCTCGGCAAAGTTGCCTTCATCATTGGATGCGCGTGTGATCATAATACCTGTTGCGGTGGAGATGATCAACGCAGGGATTTGAGAAACGAGACCGTCTCCGATAGTGAGAATAGTATAGGTTTGTGCGCTTTGGGATACATCAAGATTAAACTGGAAAATCCCGATTAAAAATCCGCCGATGATATTGATAAAGGTGATGATGATACCTGCGATGGCATCACCCTTTATGAATTTACCCGATCCATCCATTGCCCCATAAAAATTGGCATCTTGGAGGATTTCAGCACGCCTGCGCTTGGCTTCGGCTTCTTCGATGAGACCGCTGTTAAGATCTGCATCAATGGCCATTTGTTTTCCGGGCATCGCATCGAGCGTAAAACGCGCTGCAACTTCGGCGACACGATTCGATCCCTTAGTAACGACCATAAAGTTGATAAGCACAATGATACTAAAGACAATAACCCCAATGACGTAATTGCCCCCGACAACAAAATTACCAAAACTGGTGACAATGTCACTGACGGCTTGCGGACCTTCATGCCCGTGGCTTAGGATCATCCTGGTGGTTGCAATGTTCAACGATAAGCGAAAAAGAGTTACGATCAGCAATAGTGTCGGAAAAGTAGTAAGATCCGTTGGTCTTGGAATATAAAGTGAAATAAGTAAAATCAAAACAGAAAGCGATATGACAATAGCAAGAAAAAAGTCGAGTATCGCGCTTGGAAGCGGGACGATGATGATCGCCAAAATGGCCATTACAAAAACAACAACACTCAAATCCCGTGATGCGAAAATGGTAGAGACGATGCTTTGAGCGGTAGGTGTTTTATTTTTTACTTTTGCCAAGAATTACTCTTCTAAAATGGCTTCGAGAGTTAAAACGCCCAAAAAGGCATCTACTTTTCCCTGTAGTCGGTTGAGAAATGGCCACAGCGAGCAGGTTGTTGCTTTATCAGAGGGGCACTCATCTTTTGAAGGGGCACAGTTAAATACGGCAGGGCTTTTTCCCTCAGCTGCTTCCATGACTTCAAGCATGGTGATTTGAGAGCTGGCCCGTGCGAGTTCAAACCCGCCGTTTACCCCTTTAAAAGACTTTAAAATCCCTTTTCGGGCGAGTGCTTGGAGAATTTTTGCTAAAAAACTTTTAGAAATATCAAGTTCACGAGAGAGGGTGTCCACATCGAGCGGTCGTGGAGCTTTGGCTAAAATAATGAGTGAAAGCAAAGCGTATTCACTTGCGCGGGTCATTAGCATTGGAATCCTTCTCGCAGTTAAGAAAGATATTATAGCTAAATATCATTAGAGAGAGTTTTACAGTAAAAAAAGAGTTTTTCAGCTATAATTCCGATTCTGCTTGAGAATATCAAGTAAATTCAACTACCCATCAGGAGGCTATTATGGCTTTAGATACGGCTAAAAAAACAGAAATTATTAAAGAATTTCAACGAACAGAGGGTGATACCGGTTCAAGTGAAGTGCAAATTGCATTGCTTTCAAAGCGTATTGGTGATCTTACTGAGCACCTTAAGATT
>JAYVLH010000007.1:0-14810 GCA_043759555.1 Sulfuricurvum sp.
AGCTGAAACAGCAACTGCCATCGAAATTAAAATAGCTTGAGTGATATCTTCGACGATACCGATACCGATAAAGAATCCTGCAATAGTAGCGATAACGATCCCGCCATAAACACCTTCGCGTGTTTTCGAAGGGCTTGAAATACTAAAGGGAGTGCGACCGATAGTCTTTCCGACAAAATAGGCTCCGATATCTGCTGCGGCAACCACAACCAAAAGCCACAACAAGGCGCCAATACCACGGTCACTGTAGAGACTGAATAAGTAAAGCATTCCCCCGGTTGGGTATAAAAAGGGGAGAAAATTTCGTGCAGGAATGTTTTGGGTATACGCTAACGCACCGACAAAAATCAATCCTGAAATCACCAGCAAATCTTCGCTGTAAGGATAAATAGCCACCATGATCCATAACATAGCTGCATACGCATACAAAGCATTATTGTTAAGTCCAAAAAGGCGCGTAGCTTCGTGAAAAGCGAACATATAAACGGCACCTAATGTCAGCCAAATAAGCCAAAAGTTATCAATAAGCCCAATTGCGAGAACTCCAAGACCTAAAAGAGAAGCGGTAATAATGCGAGTTTGTAGCGCATTCGAGGATGGTTGCATCGGATTTCCTGATGGAGGTGTTTTAAATATCGCGATTATACCATTTTTAAATGTGCTTTTTATAATTTCACACTTTAATGTCCAAAAGATGCAGTGATTTTACAGGAACAACTTCTTTGGGGGCATGCTCTTCCTGACTGGACCGTCGCTCTTCTTGTTCAGCTTGTTCTTTATTATGTTCACGATCGGGATCGACCTTTTGAGTTTCTTCTGCTGGACGAACTTCTTGCACCTCTTTTTTTTGCTCACTTGCAAGCGCTGCAGCTGCAACGGCTTGAAGTTCAAGCCGGTTATTGGCGGCTCCTACTTCGCTTGCGATTCCTGCCATTTGTTGATTCGCGTAAATGACACCGCCGACAGCGTCAATTCCCATAATAGCTCCTTAGCGTTTATCGATTGTCAATGTGTTGTATTTGGAATAAAGAACATTCGCCCCTTCTTGCAAGCGCACCTCTCGTCGTGGAGTATAATCGACCAAATAGGCCCCTTTTTCAAATACCGAAAAATCAACGCACAACTTTGCTGCGGCTTCGAGAATATGCTTGGGAAGTTCTTGCTTATCTGTTGTGACAATAACGTGGGCAGAAGGGCGATCTTTGAGATGAAACCAGATGTCGCGGGCACGGGCATTTTTGAGCAATTCAATATTCCCCCGTTCACTTTTGCCCAAAGAAATTTTGATCCCGTCCACCCAAAACTCTTCGACACCGTCAATCGTTTTGGCTTTGACTTTGGTTCGTGCACCCTTGGGCGGAAAAAGCAATGTAATTTCATCGGGCGAGGAAGCTTCTTGAATTGTGTGTAAAAACAATTCCAAGTGATGAATTTTTTCTTCGAGATTTTCACGTTCTTTAAACTGCCCCAACCCTTTTTGTTTGGTTTTTTTCCCTTTTTTAAAAAAAGATTCTGCCATCACCGACCCGTCGCGGCATCCTGCAGGAGGAGTAATGGTTATCGGTGTTCCATCAAAGTCACTAAAATTTAAGACTGCTTCATACCCTTGGATTTCATGAAGATTTGCC
The DNA here is from genome assembly GCA_043759555.1 of Sulfuricurvum sp. Lineage (GTDB taxonomy): Bacteria > Campylobacterota > Campylobacteria > Campylobacterales > Sulfurimonadaceae > Sulfuricurvum. The sequence goes on from JAYVLH010000007.1 coordinate 1,629, forward strand.
AAAAGGACATGCCCGACGTGCTGGGCATACGCTACTTGGGCAAACAACTCTTCCTCGTTTGACAGCGCATTTAGATGGCGCCGGTATTGCTCAAGTTTTTTGGAGATCAACGCCATTTTTTCTTTTTTTAGACGTGATAATCCCTGTGCTGCATAATCATCGTAAGCAGCGCATAAAAAATCTCTAACGTTTTCAATGGGATAAAAAATCGGTGTAAATGAAAGTGCCGGCGGATTAACTAATATTTCGCCTACACGTACGCTTCGAGAGGACGTTTCCTCATCAATATGACGAAGAGCTTCCAAAACCACTTCATCTTTGTCCAGCAAGATAGCGTTGGTATATTTGCCCGTAAACTCCAGCTGAAGCATCGTCGTTTCACTCTTATATGAACCGCTTTGCGTTACCACTAATCGCAGTATCTTATCATGATTGTGCATACTGCATGATTGAATTGTGGAGCGATTGAGTTTTTTTGCTAACAAAATATCAAAAGGGGCCTGATAGACTTTTGTCCGTTCGATTTTAGGAGAAATAAAAATTTGGGCATTATCGCGGCGCATATCAAACGTCCACGTATTTTCTCTGTCAAATTCTATTGTGATTTGTGTATCACTTTGACGGTAAGCTTTCGTGATTTGCGTAAACGATTGCATGAAATTAATGATTTGTTCGAGATGTGAGTGTTTCATAAATGTATATATTTCCTTATTTTCAGAAGCTCTTTATCAAAAAAGAATTACAATCGTTTAGTAAATCAAAACAAGGCGAGTGTTAATGAATCCATTTCAAACCATAAAATCGAAATTTATTTTTAATCTTATCGCAGCTGTAAGCGCTGTGCTCTTGAGTGTCATTGTAGCATATTTCATTGCCACCTCTTCTATCAAAGCCATTATGACAAATGACCTCAATACGGTTGCCGATGTATTGGAAAAAAATGTCAACTACATTGCGCAAATAGAGCCAGAAGCCTACAAAGATGAAGCATTTAAAAAAGACATCAAAAGCATTAAAGTAGGAACAAGCGGCTATGTTTATTTTATCAATGCCAATGGCGTTATGACCATTCATCCTAAAGCTGAAGATGAAGGAAAGAACAAAGCAGGGCATGACTACATCGACCATATCCGAAGCGATAAAGCCGGCGGAATTTACGAATATGTTTCCTCCACAACCGGGCAAGATAAAATTGCGGCTTACCGCTATATCAAAGCATGGGACATGTGGGTTATTCCTGGCATCAATAAAGCGGATTACTTTGATGCATTAAAAATGAGTTTTCTAAAATGGTTTGCATTTCTCGGAAGTATTTTAACTGTATTACTGGTAGTTATCAACTATATGTCGGGAAAAAGTATTATCCGCCCTATCGAAGAGCTCGACCATGTTTCTTCCGATTTGGCACATGGAAATGGAGATTTAACCAAGCGGCTTCCTATCCTAAATCCAAATGATGAAATCGGTATTGCAAGCTCTTATCTCAATACCTTTATTAATAAAATTCAATTTACTATTAACGATACCAAACAAATTACCAATGCAGCAGTGTGTTCCACTGCAAGTCTTAATACTGCCGCCTCTAATTTAACAATGCAATCTGAAAAAACCAATAACATCGCTCAAAATACCAGCACAACTGCCTCTGAGGTGCACCGGTCTATCACCCAAAGCGTCTCCACGGCACGTAATACATTAGAAAGCAATCGCAGCAGTGCAAAAGAACTCGAAGAAGTACGCGAGATCGCGCATGCCATTACCCATGAAGTCTATAATACCACCCAAATGAACAATGATTTAGAAGAGCGCTTTACACAGCTCACGCAAGAGGCCGCAAGCGTTAATGGCGTACTTAGTATTATCTCCGATATTGCCGATCAAACCAATCTTCTTGCACTTAATGCTGCCATCGAAGCAGCACGTGCCGGTGAGCATGGACGCGGTTTTGCCGTTGTCGCGGATGAAGTACGTAAACTAGCCGAACGAACACAAAAAAGTCTTACAGAAATCAACGCTATTATTCACGTAGTCATTCAATCTATCAACGATTCATCCGATATGATGAACTCTAACGCTAAAAACATCGAACGCCTCGCTGAAAAAAGTTCCGAAATTGACCTTAAAATTGAGTCAACCTCCAAAGTTCTACATAGCAACGTACATACCAGTAGACAAAGCGTCGAAGACTCCGAGGTTATGGCCAGTAAAATCAATGAGATTATTGCAAAAGTCTCCGAAATGTCCGATCTATCTCAGAAAAATCAAGACGACATTACGCAAATTTCTAAAATTGCGGGTGAGTTATATGGTGCAGCAACCGATCTAAACGCAAAACTTGGGCAATTTAAATCTTAATTTAAACGACAAACGAGCTAAGCCCGTTTATCTACGCTAGCCGCTGAGGCACTAAAGTTTATTTTGGTACAATTCGCCAATTATATAGTAAAAGGCGGATTATACCGGTATGCATGCACCTCGCGGATTTGGTAGAAACTATTTTTCTCTTGCTGCCATTCAAGCGTATGCTTCTGAATGCCGCCTTCTCCAAATCATTACTAAAATCGCATGGATTTGCCCTGTTTGCCCCGTTTATACCCTTGCAGCACTCTCCCCTCCTGATAAAGACTAATTTTTACCTTTTCGTCAAAACAAAAATTATTATTATCACTAAGGATACCTATGTTCAAACACACTCTTTCCCTCGTTGCTTCGGCAACGCTCATTACTTCTCTGGGGGCCCAAACTTTTTCACTTGAGCCTATCACTATTACCTCTAATGCTATTGAAACCAATGAATTGCAAGCACCTTATGCAAGCGAAATCTACACGTCAAAAGAAATTCAGGCATCTCATGCAATCAATATTTATGAGTTTTTCAATCAACAGACATCACTCATTACCTCATCAGGCTATGGAAATTCATTTGCTCAAAAACTCGATGTTCATGGTTATGGTATTGGAGATGGATATCAGAATATTGTGGTCACTGTTAATGGTCGTCGCCTCAATAACATCGATATGACATCTCAATTATTAGGCTCGATCCCTATTAGCACAATTGAACGCATCGAAATTCTAAAAGGCGCAGGCTCAGTCATGTACGGAGATGGTGCTAACGCTGCTGTTATTAACATTATCACCAAACAAGGCAATCAAAATGAACTTAGTTTTTATGCAGGAAATTACCATACACTTGGAGAGTCTCTTTATCTCTCCTCAGCCAAAGAGCGTTATTCCTATGCACTACATTTAGATCACTTTAATACCAACGGAACACGTGTTATTGATACTAACGAAAATCGTGATCAGCAAAAAAGCACGAATGCTGGAATTGACATCACATATAAACCAACCTCTGTCCTTGAACTGCATGGTGGTGCAGGATTTACACATAATGACTCTATTTACGGTGGCGCTATGACGCTCAATGAGTACAATGAGAATCCGGCTCAAGCAGGAACAGCAGGATGGGGAAGCACACAACAAATATTTAAATCTAATGTTCTCAATGGCGGACTAATTTACGCACATAACAAAAACTATTCACTTGAAATAGACGGGTCAAGAGAATCAAAACAAAGCAACTATGTTACGTATAACAATATTGCTAACTATCGATATGATGAGCTTAGAGCACAAGAAAACTATAATACCGATACCATTAAAGCAACACTAGGAGCTTCTGCTACATGGGGTGAGCGTGAAGGATATGGGAATACGACGACAAAAGACAATACTGCTGTCTATTTTTCTTCGGAATTTCATTTAAACAATCAAATTTTTACAGCAGGAGCACGCGCTGAAAAAGTAGCCTATAACTATCAATCCACAACTGCGTCAAAATCTCAAAGCGACACCCTCTATGGTGCTGAATTGGGCTACAATTTCAACCTCACGAAAGAGTCTTCATTTTTTACTAATTATTCTCATTCCTTTCAGGCGCCCGATATTGATCGCTTTTTTAATTGGGGAGGTTCTTTTAATGGCTTTATAGAACCGATGAAGACCGATACATATACTGTTGGATACAATCGCATTACTTCGAACAATAAATTTAAAACATCGATTTATTATGCAGATTTGAGCAATGAGATTTATTACTATTCTGATCCAAGCTGGACAAACTCTAAAAACACCAATATCGATCAATCACATAAATATGGACTTGATCTCTATGATCAATGGATTATCAACAACCAGGTTACTCTAACCGCCAATTACAACTATGTTCAAGCCATTATAGATACAGAACATCAAAATGGAGAAATTTATGATGGAAACAACCTTCCAGGTGTTTCCAATCATAATGTCAAAGCAACTTTTTCATATTTTCCTAATGCAAACACAACGTTAGCCCTCACGCAACTGTACCGATCAGCAGCCTATGCTCAAGAAGATTTTGCTAATAGTTTCACTCAAAAACAAGATGCCTACAAATCCACTAATATTTCCATAACGTATGCAAAAGATAATTATGAAATGTTTGCTAAAATCAATAATCTTTTTGACCAGTCTAATGGTATTTGGATCAATAACGACCAAATATATCCCGTTGATTTTACAACAACGTTCACTGCTGGATTGAAATTCATTTTCTAGGATACCATGAAACTCTCTTTTCGCCCCTACATTCGCTATAAATTTATCAACTCCCTCTTTACCGGAGCGGTTGGCGGATCGGTTTTTACGGTTTATGGTTCCCTTAGTCCAAGTACTTTTTCTGTAGGCGGGATACTTCTCGCGCTGGGGCTTATGGGAATGGCGTATTTCTATCACCGGTTTATGAATTTGCGTGCTTTTTTTCGGTTTTCGCTCTTTGCTGAGATAGTTATGCTCATAATGATTGGCTATTTCCTCCTGTTTCCCGCCTATGCACTCACAGCAATGATCGTCTATGGGGCCTATCAGCTCTCGTTTATGCTGGGGGGATATCTGGTGCGGGCTGAAACACATTTTGCCCGTCATTCGCGCATCATGGGGTGGATTGATATTGCCAAACAACAAGGCTATCTTGCTGGGCTATTACTCTCGTATGGATTTTATAAAGGTCTCGAATTTTACGGGATAACACACGCTATCACACAAGTGTATTGGCTTCACTTTCTTTTACTGCCGCTTGAAACGGTTATTATCGTGTTATTGATGCGGGCATTCAAACGATGACGTACAAAGAGTGGTTTGAAACTCACGCATCCAAACATACTGTTATACTTAAAAAACTGGCACATCTTAGTGATTCAGACGTGATCGAGTATTTTCGTTTTGAAAACATGGTCATTAATGAGCCTGACTTTTGTCTGCTGTACGCTGAAAATAAAAAGTGTCATGACATGGAGCATCTTAACTGCTATTGGTGCGCTTGTCCCTATTTTCGATTTAACGATTCGGGTTTTTCACTGCGAGAAGGAAAAACACTTTACAGTACCTGCTCTATCGAATCAAAAGACGGGGCACAGTTTGTGAATGACGTAAGCATCCATCAAGACTGCACAAACTGCCTTGTTCCCCATAGGGAGAAAGTGATAAAAAAAGATTTTAATCGCAATTGGCGTATTACTATGGAAAAAGCACCCTGTGAATAGGATAAAATAAGCCATTCTATTTAGAAGGGTAAAAATGCGTATTGTTTTCATGTTCATTGCGTTACCATTTTTACTTTTTGCCAAACCGCTGCCTCTTCTTTTTTCGGGTAATGAAAAAATTTCTTCCCGTGCTCTTTATGATGCGCTAGGTCTTCATCTCCCCTATGCGCTCGAAGTGTGGGGAAACAAACCTGCGATAGAACCTGTCGTTGTCTCTCAAAGTGTGAGTGCGCTGGTAAGTTATTATCGAGCCAAAGGATATTTTGAGACGAAAATCACTCCCGTTACCACCAATACGGGTATCACTCTGGAAATTGCCGAAAATGACCCAATCGTCGTAAATGACATTCAGATCAACAGTATTCTCAACATTGATCATGCGATTGAGATTCACAAGGACACCCTTTTTGACCAAGAGAAGTTTTCCGTCTCAAAAACACAAATCAAAAAACGTTATTTCGATGAAGGCTACTGCAACAGTGTATTAAATTCCAAAGCGTGGATAGATTTGGAAGCGCACGAAGCGCATGTTCTGTTTGAAGTAACCCCTAATGATCCGTGTACCTTCGGCGCCGTCATCGTCCAATCCTCTCCTAATATAGAGGGCAATCTCACCGCGTCAATGCTGCGATTTAAAGAGGGAGATCCGTATACGTTAGAGGCAATACAGCAAAGCTATGAAACTCTGTATGCCCAAGAAGCGATTACCCGTGTCTCGATCAATGATACAGACCGCATCGGTAATGTTGTCCCTGTAACACTCGGGATAGAAGAGACTGACAAGCCCATTCGATTCAGTGCGGGTTTGGGATTTAGCAGCGACCAAGGATTCGGCGGACAACTGGGTATCAAGCATCGTAATTTTTTCGGTGATCTCAAGACACTGTCACTGGATGGGAAATTTACACAAATCAAACAAGAAGCAGCTGCAATACTCTCCGTCCCTCTTTACAACCGTTTTTTTGGATACGGTGAGGTCGGATATTCAGATGAGATTTTTGATGGCTATAAAACAGAAAGTACTTTTGAAAAATTAACCCTAAAGCACCACGATACACCTATGTCTATCCTCGTAGCCATATTATTCGATCAATCCAAAACGTATGACAGTACCAATACACAAGCATTTCCAAATTCCACTCTTTTCATCCCCTCTCCTATACTCGAAATCAACATCGACACGCGAGACAAGCTCTTGGAACCGACAAAGGGAGACTGGCTCAATGCCAAAGGTCAGGGCTCGATTTACTCAGGTATCTCGGATGCTACGTATTTTAAAACACTGCTATCAGGCGCACACATACAAAGTTTTGGAGAACATGTCGTTGCCATGCGAGCACGCTGGGGCACATTACGTACTCTTGCTGGTGAAACGCCCAGTTCCTACCGTTTTTATGCAGGGGGGATGAATTCCAATCGTGCGTACGGCTATCGAGAACTGGGACCAAAAGACCAAAATAATAATCCGCTGGGATTTAACGCTCTTCTTGAAGGAACAGTGGAATATCGCTTTCCTATCTATGACGTATTTAGAGGGGTCCTCTTTAGTGATCTCACCTACGGCTCTGATAACTATATACCCGATTATACAATACCGTACTGGGGTGTTGGCGCTGGAATACGTTATCTCACGCCTATAGGGCCCATCGCAATTGATGCTGGGTTTGACCCTAATGATTTTGGGCAGTATGCCTTGCATTTTCGCATAGGGGAACTGTTTTAATGAAAACGTCTCCAAAAAAATCATATACTAAACGTTTGATTAAAGTAGGAAAACACCTCTTTGTTGCCCTTCATGCACTTCTCGTCATAGGTATATTGCTGATTTCAGCCCTCTTTTATATTGCCTTTCGTCCTGATGGGCTTGAACTTCTTAAAAACACTATTTTGACACCGATGGGAATTAACTACAAAAGCGCTGAGGGTTCCCTCTCAGAAGGACTAACACTGCATCAGCTGCACTCAGAAACCATCGATGCCAAAACACTCACCCTCGATTATAATCTCACCGCCATCCTAAACGGAAAGCATGTCGTGGATTCGGTCCGTATCGATGGACTGCAAATTCATTTGAATGATTTTATAAATGGCAGTAACTCACCCTCTCTACCTCTGCCAATATTTACCCTCAAAGAGGTTACGTTAACCAATCTTCAGCTCATTAGCAGCTACCCTGTCGAACTCAATATTCATGGGGAAAATGGTTCTTTTGATGGAAAATATCTCAACTTTAAAACCCTTACCGCTTCTGCGCGGACCCAATACGCAAGCGGTGCGGTGCAAGGAGTTGTTAAAAATAACATTGTGACCGGTCGCGGGATCGTTTATCCTAATCCCTTACAGCTTGATAAATACGTTGCCGAGTTTGTCACTCTTCCGACTGCACAGAGTGTTGATATTTTAGAACTTTCCGATACAAAAGTACGCTTATCGACAAAAATAACGTCTATACAAGCCAACTTTGACCCAAAAATCTCCCTTAACCGCACGACATTGGGAATGGATTATCGGTATGACAATAATTATCTCGATTTTACAGCCCTTTATGCTCTTTTACGAGATGGCAATCAAATACAAACTTCCCAAACGCTGCGCTACGATCTAAACGGCATCACCACGACCTCCTTCACTGGCAATATTACAGCTTCCGCGCTTCCTCTGCCGTCTAAAATCATCACCGGAAGTTTTCGTGATGGCCCAAAAGGGGTTACGGGAAGAGTGTTTATGGCGCAGACCTCTCTTGGGATTCGCAGCAGTGATTACGACCTTTTTCATTGGGATGCCGTAACGGCGCATAAAAATCTTCATTTCCTCCCTTTTCTCCCGGAAGTGCTTCAAAATTCACCGTTCACAGGATCAGGGCAAGGTGAATACTCTCTCAAAAATAACCTTCTTGATGGGCAGATAAATTTTCATCACAATCATGCCGATATCACTGCAACTGTGCACGCAAGCGAAGAGAAACTACGTCTAAATGGAGAGATACACCTTCTCGAAAATGCCCCGACTTGGCAAAATTGGAGCATGAAACCCCCGCCGAACCTTGATTTTTTCATCACCCATGACCTCCGTGAAACCCATCTTTCACTCAATGGTGAGGCAATCGCTCTCAATGCTGATGTGATTGAAAACCGCATCAAGGGTTCCGGCAACTATTTGGGAACTTTTTTCGATCTTACGGGTGAGCAAAGCGGTGAAAAAACCGATGTAGTGCTCACTTCATTGACGCCCTCTCTCATGAAGACGCTCTCCTCTATTCCTTCGTTTACTCCACCTCAAACAGGCTATTATGATGCCGAAGTTCGAACCAAAACACATATTCTCTACGATACACAACTGCACCTTGATACCGATATAGCAATACCGTGGTACGCAGCTGTCCTTGATTCAAAACGTCAATACAGCGGGGTAAACAGTACCCTGTCTCTGCACTACGATGCCAATAAAATACTCATAGACACTTATTACCTCAACATCGCTGATCACGAGATACGCTCGTCCCGTCCGTCGTATTTGCATCTTGACTCCGAGGGTAACCTCATCATCGATGACGTATGGATATTTGATGCTTTGCATTTAAACGGCTCTGTTGATACGAGTAGTTTCACGACCTCTCTCAACCTCACCTCCCCAAAATTCACCTACAGCGGTCCTGAGGGTGAAGCGCATGTTTCAGTGGATTTGCATTTCGATCGTGACGACAATGCCTCTCAAAAACTCACGGGACAGGTCACATTGTTGGATGGACAAGTCACCTATTTGCCGCTGCTGCAGCTCAAAGTCATGGACGATGACGTCATTATCGTCCAAGATGTCGCGCCGCCAAGCACCAGCACGCTTGCCATGGAAGTGAAAATAAATGCGTTAACACCGCTCCACTATCTTACCAAAGAGCTTGATATTCAACTTATTCCCGATCTCACTCTCTGGAAAGATCCTAAAAATGACATGCAAATTCTCGGAATGATAACTATTCCCAACGGTACCGTCATAACAAGTGGAAAAAAATTCACCCTTCGCCCAAGCTTCATCTATTTTGGGGGTGAGCTTCCGCTGAATCCCTATTTTGATATCACTGTTGACCACGAAGTTGATTATAAAAAAATCCAAATTTATATCACCCACAGACTCGATTCACCCATCTTTTTGTTCAGTTCCGATCCTTTTATGAGCCAAAATGACATTATGAGCTACATTCTTTTTGGTGCGTCGTCAGATGTCGCTTACAGCACAGGCAGTGGAAGCAGTGTCACCGCGCGCGCTGATGCAACCAACTTCATGCTTGGAGCTGGATTAAAAGGGCTCATCAGTGGTGCTACCAAACTGAAAATTGACACCATGAATATCCTCACAACCAAAGAGGGTGGAATGGGCTTTGAAGTAGGTGCACGTCTCAATAAAGACTTCCGCGTGATCTACAAAAATGACACGGTCTCCAGTGTTTTGGTTCAATACACGGTCAATCGATGGCTGCGTCTGGATGCTGATATTCATGAGCTTGGTCAAGGTGTCAATGCTATTTATATCAAAGATTTTCGTGATTTTCTCCCCCATAATGAGGTCAAAAAAACCGTAAAACCTTGATATGCATCAATCTTTTTCTCTATACCCAATGGTATACTGTGAACAAAAATGGAGACTCCCAATGATTTTAGAGTTTATGCGAGACAATCATCGTGTCTGCGATCACCTTTATACGCAAGCCGAAAATGCCCTTTCGGATAAAAAAACAGAAGAAGCCAAACGTCTTTATCATGAATTTTATAACGCCACTAACCACCACTTTGATATGGAAGAGCGTGAGCTTTTTATTACCTTTGAAAAACGCACAGGGATGATGGGAGGACCGACTCAGATGATGCGTTATGAGCACCAGCAGCTTCGTGCACAACTTGAGTCCATGCTTCGCGCACTGGAAATGGATAAATACGATGATTTCTTTGGGATCGGTGAGTCGTTCATGATCATGCTTCAGCAGCACAACATGAAAGAGGAGCAAATGCTCTATCCGATGATTGACCGCGCTTTAGAAGGCGATGCGGAATTGATGGTTCAAACCTTACAGGAGATGCCTCGATGATAGAGCTTGATACACGAGGATTCGAGCATCCTCTTCCTCTTGAAATGGCAGTTAAGACCTTTAAAACGCTCTCCAGTTCAGATGTTATGCGGATGATTCACACCCGTGAGCCTATACCGTTGTTTGAAATTATCACCAAAAATGGCGGCTTTTATCGCTCACGCCAAATCAATGACGTTACATGGCACATCGCCATCACGCGTGACCCTAACGCCCAGCTAGAAGAGTACGATGTTTAAGGGTCTTTCGCTGGAACAAGCCCCGCCTATCTCGGTTGTTCTGCGCTTTTTTCTAACCCTCCCTCTCTTTGGTCTCATCCTCAGTGCTCTTATGATTTTTTTCCCTTATGATGTACTTACTCTCGGGCACCCTTTTTCTCTTGCCGTTATCCATTTATTCTTTTTAGGGGTAATCTCCATGGGTATGATCGGCGCCCTTTTTCAAATGCAAAGCGTTTTGGGAGGAAGCCCTATATCCTCACCTTTGGGCAATTCGCTCATCATTCATACTCTTTTTTCTGTAGGAATCCTCTCTCTGGCCTGCGCATTTGTTTTTGGGATACCGGAGCTCTTTGTTATAGCTGGGGTACTGATTGGGAGTGCTTTGGTCTATTTTGCCCAGATTCTCTTGCCGCTGCTGTTTGGGGCACTCTCTCATGATACTTTGCGGGGGATGCGCTTTAGTATTGTGGCGCTGATGGCTACAGCCCTATTAGGTATCGTTATGGCCACATCGTATGCCAATGGTGCCTTTGGAGACTATCATCCCCTTATCCGCACTGCTCATTACTCTATCGGGCTTATAGGGTGGATAAGCTCCCTCATCATCTATGTCGCGTTTCAAGTCGTCGAGATGTTTTACGTTACGACCCCTTACAGTGATTGGTGCAAAAAATACGCCAAACGTATTTTAGCTACTGCCTTGATCTTCAAAATTCTTTGGCTTGTTTTACTACTCCCTTTTGGGTGGGTGTTTGATGCTGTTATAGGTTTGTTATTGCTAGGGTTTGTAGTGACAACAACCAAACGGCTGCGTGAGCGTAAGCGTCGTGTTAGTGATGCGAGTATCTGGTTTTGGTTTGCGGGACTGGGTTTCCTCACCTTTGCCACTGGTGCGTATTGGAGTTATTGGCTCCTTGATTATGCACCGCTAGAAGCGATGAGCCTCATAGCGTTTGGTTTGTTTGCCCTCTCTATTATTTTGGGGATGATGGGGAAAATCGTCCCTTTTTTGGTATGGTTCCACCTAAATGCGTCGGGCTTTATGGAAACACCGATCATGTCCGCCATAATCCCTCAAAAAAGGCTCAAACTAACCTTTTTGTTTCTTCTTGCAACCGCATTTTTTGCCCTTGCCTCTCCCTTGCTTCCCTATTTTTTGCGCATTGCAGGTTTTAGCGGTATGGCGATGTTTGGTGTGATTTTAGTGAATCTCGTAAATGCCGCACGACTGTATCGTCATGTCCTCACAAAGGGAACCAAATTTAGCTTTGATGCTTAGCTTTGGCTTATGACCTTTTGCGTACGCATTGTTCTTAGTGATCGTGCCTGTCGATCAAATAATCTTCCAAATCGATGTTTTCCGTCTCAAGAATCGGATTAAGAGCATGCAGGCTGTACGCTCGGACGCTCTCCCGTGATCCGCTGATGAGGGGATGCCATGAGGGGAGCGGTAAGTTATGGTGGCGCAGACGGTAGGCGCACGTCTGTGGCAGCCAGTCGAATTCAGAAGCGCGCGCTATAGTCAAAACCGTGCACTCAGGAACATTGCGCTGACGGTTAACATAATCACTGCACTGTGTCGCATTCAAATCATAACAGCGGCACACCACACGCGTCATCAATACAGGTGCATTGTCATCCTCATCGTCTTGAAGTTTATGCATACAGCACAATCCGCATCCGTCACACAGTGCTTCCCACTCTTCATGGGTAAGCTCATTTAGTTGTTTTGTTTCCCAAAAGTTAGCATTATTATCCATATCATACCAAAAGCCATATTTATGGGCTTTGCCTTTCTTTTATCTCTCATAAAGGTATCCATAACTCATATAAAAATAAAATTTACATCACCCTATTCCCTACTTAATAGCAGTGGAACTACTTCATATTATGCCCTAATAATCAGAAATACTAAAAGGTTACGTCAGGCTTAAAAATCATCTACGCTTTAGAAGAACGGTCATTATTCAACTTCATAAACATCAATTCTTTCTTGGCTAAGTTTTTCAAGCAATTTCTTTTCTGCTTTAAGGCTAAGTATAAATTCTTCATCTACACTATAGCTGTCTTCTTCCTCCTCAATCCTTTTCGCTGCGCTTTGAGCAAAATATTCACAGTCAACATAGTCGATAGTGTAGTATAAAGCTTTAACTAACAATTTTTTAGTCTCAGCCTCTGTCTTACTTTTTCGGTTATTTTTAATAACTTGATTACTGTAAACACTATTATAATTTTTTATAAAATCATCTACTATGTGACCATCCGAATAAAGCTGTTCAAGATGCTCTCCAATATACCC
>JAYVLH010000008.1:0-20449 GCA_043759555.1 Sulfuricurvum sp.
GATACAAAGGGTAAGCATGCCAAAACGCGACGACATTAAAACGATACTCCTCATCGGATCAGGTCCCATCGTCATTGGTCAAGCGTGTGAATTTGACTACTCTGGAACACAAGCGGTTAAAACACTCAAAGAACTGGGATACCGTGTTGTCCTAATCAACTCTAACCCTGCAACCATTATGACTGATCCCGAATTTGCTGATCGAACCTATATAGAGCCCATCAAACCTGAAATTATTGCTCAAATTATCAAAGATGAAAAAGTTGACGCAATTCTTCCAACTATGGGTGGACAAACAGCTCTTAATGCTGCCATGCTTATGCACGAGCAAGGCCTTCTAGAAGGTATAGAATTTTTGGGCGCTAATCCAAGTGCCATCAAAAAAGGTGAAGATCGCCAAGCCTTTAAAGAGTGTATGCTTAAGATTGGAATGGACCTTCCTATTTCACGCTATGCCTACAATATTGATGAAGCCATCAGTGCTGCCAACGAAATCGGCTTTCCTACCATCATACGGGCTTCCTATACTCTCGCTGGAGGAGGAAGCGGTGTTGCATACAACATTGATGAATTTAAACTTCTAGCACAACGTGGTCTCGATGAGAGTCCTATCACCGAAATTCTAATCGAAGAATCTCTTCTTGGATGGAAAGAATATGAGATGGAAGTTATTCGTGATCGCAATGACAACTGTATCATCGTCTGTTCTATTGAAAATTTCGACCCAATGGGTGTTCATACAGGAGACTCCATTACGGTAGCTCCGGCACTCACTCTTACCGATAAAGAATATCAGCGCATGCGTGATGCGTCATTCGCGATTTTACGTGAAATAGGCGTTGATACTGGAGGGTCTAACGTACAATTCTCTGTTGATCCAAAAACAGGCCGTATGATTGTTATTGAAATGAATCCACGCGTATCACGTTCATCCGCACTGGCCTCCAAAGCTACAGGATATCCGATTGCAAAAATAGCTACACTTTTGGCTGTTGGTTTCACCCTCGATGAACTCACCAATGATATTACAGGAACTCCAGCTGCATTTGAGCCTGTTATTGACTACATCGTCACCAAAATTCCCCGCTTTACGTTTGAAAAATTCCCTGAAGCAGAATCCACTCTTACCACCAGTATGAAATCTGTGGGTGAAGTAATGGCGATCGGACGAACTTTTAAAGAATCAGTGCAAAAAGCCCTTTGTTCCCTCGAAACAGGACTAAGCGGTTTTGATCCTATCGATGGTGATTTAGAATTTGTTAAACATGAAATCAGACGTCCAAATGCAGAACGTATACTCTATGTGGGCCAAGGGTTCCGTATGGGCCTCACTCATGAAGAAATTTTCAATCTTTCAAAAATTGATCCATGGTTTTTAACACAAATTGAAGAAATAATCGCCCAAGAGCCAAAAATAACTTCAGCTACATTGACTAATGAACCACAACTTCGCCGTCTTAAGACTGAAGGATTTTCAGACAAAAACATTGCTCGTCTTGTAACACTAAATGGTGGCAGTGCAAAAGAGAATGATGTTTATACGGCACGTAAAACTCTTGAAATTTATCATGAGTACAACGAAGTGGATACCTGTGCAGCTGAGTTTGGTGCATTAACGCCCTATCTTTACTCTACTACCAATATCACACGTCTTGGACAACAAGAGCCACGTCACAGCGACAAGAAAAAAGTAATGATTCTTGGAGGCGGACCTAACCGTATTGGTCAAGGTATCGAATTTGATTACTGTTGTGTCCATGCCGCATTCGCTCTTAAAGAGATGGGAATTGAAACCATTATGGTCAACTGTAATCCAGAAACTGTTTCTACCGATTATGACACCTCGGATGTCCTTTATTTTGAACCCATTGATTTCGAACATGTTCGTGCTATCGTCGAGCGTGAAAAGCCAAATGGTATCATCGTCCACTTCGGCGGGCAAACACCGCTTAAGCTTGCGAATGGATTGCACAACATTGGAGCGGTTATTGCCGGTACTTCAGCAGAAGTTATCGATTTAGCAGAAAATCGTGAAAAATTCTCCGCATTCGTAGTAGAACAAGGTCTAAAACAACCTGAAAACGGTATTGCTATGACTAAAGAACAGGCCTTCATCGTTGCCGAAGAGCTTGGTTACCCTGTTTTGGTACGTCCATCATATGTTTTAGGCGGTCGTGCTATGCGTATCGTCTATAATGAAGATGAACTGCGTACCTACATGGATGTTGCCGTATCCGTTAGTAACGATTCTCCTGTTTTGGTTGATAAATTTCTGGATCAGGCCGTAGAACTTGATGTCGATGCCATCACTGATGGAACAGACGTTTATATTGGCTCTGTAATGCAGCACATCGAGGAAGCAGGGATTCATTCAGGAGACAGTGCATGTTCACTTCCTCCGGTCAGCTTAAGTGCTAAACATCAAGCCGAGGTAGAGCAGCAAACCAAAAAAATAGCATTAGGACTTGGCGTTATCGGATTGCTTAATATCCAATACGCAATCTTCCAAGACGAAGTTTATATCATCGAAGTAAATCCTAGAGCCTCACGAACCGTCCCTTTTGTTTCTAAGGCAACGGGTATGCCATTAGCAAAAGTTGCAACACGTGTTATGGTAGGTGATACATTACGTAATGCGTTGAAATTTTACGACAACTACAACGTGGTCATGGAAGAAGAGGGATTACTCAAACCTCGACTTAAAGGGCACGTTGCGATCAAAGAAGCCGTATTCCCATTCAACAAACTCTACGGTGCCGACTTGGTACTCTCTCCTGAAATGAAATCAACGGGTGAAGTAATGGGTATCAGTGAAAATTTCGGAATAAGCTTTGCTAAAAGTCAACTTGCTGCAGGAAATAAAATCCCGACAACAGGTACATGTTTCCTCTCATTTATTGAAATCGATAAAATGCACGCTCCTGAGATTGCACGAGGACTTCACGCGCAAGGTTTTAAACTTGTAGCCACTCGAGGAACGCAAAAAATCCTTGAAGATGCAGGTATCCCTTGTGAAGCGGTCTTGAAAATTTCAGAAGGTCGCCCTAATATCGAGGATATGATGAAAAATGGTGATATTTCACTTGCCATTAATACCTCGGACAATACAACATCGAAAAAGGATGCTGAACAAATCCGCCAAGTAGTATTGCGTATGGGATTACCTTACTTCACAACACTCAGTGCGGCTCGTGCAGCTATCGAAGCTATGAAATATATGGGCGATGATAGTTGGATGAAACCACACGCTCTTCAAGATTTTTTGATTCGCTAATCATGCCCATTATCCTTGCTCAAACCGACACTACGGTCGGTTTTCTCTCACAAGATGCTTTAGCACTTGAGCGTATTAAAGGACGGCCAGAGGGGAAACCTTTTTTAAAAGTGTTTGTTTCACTTTCCTTGCTCCAGTCCACCATAAGAATTCCCTTAAAATACCGTTCATGGATGAGACATGCATCCAAAACAACCTTCGTCATTAAAAATCAAGCCGTTCGATACGTAAGGGAACCTTCACATATGCATCTAATCAAACAATATGGGTGGCTTTACTCTACATCAGCAAACAAAAGCGGTTATCCTTATGATGAAAATTTTTGTTTTAACCATAGTGATATCATTATCGAAGATTCTCGAGAATTTTTTCTTTCACCCCCGTCTAAAATATTTAAAATCACATCAACTCACTCTAAAAAATTACGATAGGAAAAACAATGAAACATATATTAAGTGCCAAAAATATTATGCTTGGAACTGCAGGGTTAGCTGTTTTAACGGCTTTAAGCGGATGTCAAAATTCGCAAGAGGCACCGAAAACCGAAGGTCAAAACAAATTTCTTGTTGTCGAGCAGCAGCCTAATGGAAAATACGTCGTCATTGATGAAGCACCGACTACTGGCCCTAGCCACGCTATTATCCGTTCAACGGATGAAAATGGCACCGTTACAGAGCGAGTCATGAGCGAAGGCGAGCTCAAAGCTTTGGCTGATCAAGAGTATAAAAAAATGCAAGAGGGTAAATCCGAGCTAAACGCCGAACCTCATGGAGAGGGGATGGGTCTTGGCGGTATCATTCTTGCCGCTGCTGGCGGAGCGCTACTTGGGAACATGATCGGAAATGCTCTCATGAACAACTCCAACTTTCGAAAAAATCAAGATGCCTCCAACCGTTCAGCGTATCATCGTTCCGCCAGCGGAGGAATGAATAGCTCAACGTCTAGTGGGAAAAAAAGTTTTTTTGGGAATAAAGGCTCAAGCAGTACCTCATCATCTAACAGCTTTGGAGGCTAATTATGGTTGATCTTCACAATATTAATCCTATCAATGATATGACACTAGAACAAATAGGGTTTCAATGGCATACAGATTCGGACGAAAGCAAATACGTTGCCAATGAACTGGTTGTTGTCACTGATCAGGAAGCAGAAGCTTACTATGAGGCTGTAAATGAACTTTATGATATGTATGCTGCGGCTGCACAGCATGTTATCGATAATAACCTCTTCTTTGAACTTGCCATCCCCTTTAACCTCATAGAGGCAATTAAAAAAAGTTGGGACAACCATGTCCATTGGCATCTCTATGGTCGTTTTGACCTTGCAGGAGGAATTGATGGCAAACCCATAAAGCTGATTGAATTTAATGCTGACACGCCTACGTCTCTTTTTGAAACAGCCATATTACAGTGGGCACTTCTCAAACACAATAATATGGATGAAGCGCGTCAGTTTAATAACATCTATGAAGCCATTAGTGAAAACTTTCGCCGTCTTGTCACTCTCTTTGATGACCCAAGTGAATTTGAAAAACTCTATGACGGATGGAAAATTCTCTTTAGTTCGGTAAATGGGAACATTGAAGAAGAACAAACCGTACGACTGCTGCAGCAAATGGCAATCGATGCCGGATTTGAAACAGGATTTGAACCGCTTGGCAGCGTAAAATTTGATGAAGAGGGTATTTATGACTCTGAAGAAACTCCGTATGAATACTGGTTTAAACTTTTCCCGTGGGAAGACATTGCTATTGATGAAAATGAGCTTGCAGTTCTCCTAACAAATATTATGATCAATCAAAAAGCCATTATCCTCAATCCTGCCTATACATTGTTATTCCAATCCAAAGGGATGATGAAAATACTCTGTGACCTCTTTCCAGACTCCCCCTATCTGCTCAAAACATCTTACGAGCCTATCAAAGGGATTCATTGTGTAGAAAAACGGATGTTCGGGCGAGAAGGTGCAAACGTACGTATCCTGGATGCATCAGGCGTGACCATTGAGGAAAACGACGGTCCCTACGGTAATTACAAACCTATTTACCAAGAATACGTCGAATTTCCAAAAGACATCAAGGGCAACAGCTATCAAGCAGGCGTATTTTTTGCTTACGAAGCCTGTGGATTAGGATTTCGTCGCGGTGGTAAAATCCTCAATAATATGTCGAAGTTTGTGGGACACGTATTACAATGATCGTATGTGCCTGCCAATATGTTTGCTTGGATGAAATCGTCGATGCAATGTCCATAATAGGGCTAGATGCAGAAGCTATTAAAATAAAAACAAATGTCGGAAAAGGTTGTGAAGAGTGTTTAGAAACGACATGCGAGAGTGTCGATCTTCCATTCCCTTATGCACTTCTCAATGCTGAAGCCATTTTAAAACAATGCTAGTCTCTGCCCTTATCTTTAATCACGGGAACTTTTAATGCGCCACTTACTATTTTTATTTATTGCTGCATTCATCACAGGATGTGCGCCGCAGCCTACTCCTTCAACAGCATCCCATTGTCTTACCAGTATGCAGCTCAATGCTTACAGTTATGATTATCTCTCAAAAGTTTCGCTTCTCCTGCGTGCAGATGCAAAAAATATAGATGATTTTTCTGGATTTATTTCGGCAACAAAAGGGAGTGTTAATGATTACGCAAGCATGATACAATCCAGCGCGTACCTCACTAATACTGTACGTTTTTTACCCATCCCGTATGCAGGAGAAGTTTGCAATGTTACTAAACTTGTTTCGGGAACGCTCTTTAATCTCAGCACTGCAGGTGTTGCCCTGGACCATTATAAAAAAAGCAGTGGACTCTTTCTTAGCAATTTTGACAAAATGAATCGTTCAACCGTAACATCAACCGAGCTTGAAAAACTCGCAATGTATGCAGATACAACCGTTATGAACGATGCGAGAGATCTTCACAGTGCATTGCAAAAGATATCTGCTTCCACCGCTGCAATAGCCTCAGCATCACAAAGTATTTCCAATGCCCTTGATTCCACAAGCGGATATTATAACCAAGCAAAAAGTTTTGTGGGGATACAACCTGAGATAAATGACAAAGCACGTGTTAATACAAGCAAGGAGACGTTTAATTCCAAAATCGCACAACTCAACAAAAAAATAAACTCATTAGAAAATAGTGAAGATACCCATCGTCATAATATTTCCAAAGCACGAGTTTATGCAGAATTAGCGATACAGGTCGATAGTCACTAACTGGATTAACGAACTTCTTTTTGATTCAATCGAGCTTGCAAAGTATTCGAAATATTCATCAATGAAAATGTCACAATAAAAATCATCAATCCTGGGAAGAAACTTACCCACCATGCAATATCAATCACCTCTTTACCACTGCTCAAAATGCTCCCCCAGCTCATTTGAGGAGCAGTTATTCCTAATCCTAAAAATGAGAGCCCTGATTCAGCCAATATTGCTCCCCCTACTCCGAAGGTAAAACTAATCAATACGATGGGAGCAAGAAGAGGAGCATAATATTTCAGCATGATTTTAAACGGATGGACTTTGCCAATATGAAGAATACGAATATAAGGTTTAGCGCTGATAGCGAAACTTTCAGAACGAATAAGCCGTGCCGTCCCCATCCATCCTGTGACTGAAATGATAAAGATAAGAACCCATACCGACGCATTAACATAACTTACCAGCGTTAAAAGTAAAAAAAGGGTTGGAAAAGTCAAAAATAAATCAACTACAATAATAAAAAGTTTATCATATCCTCCGCGCAGCAATGCAGCGCTTATCCCATATAACAAACCAATAAACGTTGAAAACAATGCACTGCCAAAGCCAATAAGAAGAGAAACTTGTCCTCCGGCTATAATACGTGCCAATATGTCACGCCCTAGCCTATCAGTTCCAAACCAATGCAAAAATGATGGAGGAAGCAAAATCGCATTTTTATCCAAATTATTGGGATCAACTCCATATAAAACTACGCCAAAAAAAGAAATAAGTATAACGCCACTCAATAAAACGCTACTTATTCTAAACATTAGGCCTTGATGCCCAATAATGTTGTCATCATTTGATCTATTGTAGTAATAACTTTTGCTGCAGCACCATAGGATGTTTGATAACGGATAAGATTAGCCATCTCTTCATCAATACTTACTTTTGAAATTGAATCCTGCTGCTGCTTAATTGCATTAAACTGAGCAGTAACCGCATTAGCATTAGTGATTGCTCCATTAGCAGCTGATCCAACACGTGTAACGACATCATCATAAAAACCATAAATACTATTAGTACTTGTTTTGTTGTAACTTTCTTTAAAATCAATCTGTGCAAACTGTAACTGCACCATATCCAAAGCTGTTTGATTATCACCCGCAGCAGGAGATTTATGCGCATTTATTTTTGAAGGATCATCTTTGAGCGGAGATGAAAGGCTAATATCCTTAGCACTTGAGCCATCAAAAAAACGACTTACTCCCGTTACTCCTGCAAAATTCGTCCCTTTATCTTCGATAGCGAAGGTGTATCCTGCACTTGAATATTGCCCTTTGAGGCCTATAGAGAATACATTGCTAGGAGTCGCAAATGAAGTATTGAGCATACTATTTAGGTCATTAAGAGAATTATTGTCACTATTATCATCTTTTTGTGCTGATAACTGCTGAGTAATACTATTAGGCGTTGTACCATCACTCAATAAATTGGTTCCGCTTGCATTATCCATTACCGTAGAGGCATTAATCGTTATGGTCCGTCTTGCGGCTTCATTCCCATTAATATCATACGCTATAACATCAAACGTCCCTGACTTGAAATTTTCTCCCGTACTTAACAATGCTTCGTTATTTCCAAAAGACAAAGTGTTTGACTGCATCGATTGTGTAGCTGATTGGGCATAGAGATTATTTGTCGATTCAATGAGACCTTTAGCAAAAACATCCATAGAATTCATAGTATTTTGCAAAACTCCATCATCAAAACTGCCATTAGCATTGATTGAACTTCCGCGTAAATCAAGGAGAGCACCCACACTTCCCCCACTGATCTTACCTGCTAAAGGTAAACGTACACCATCTTGACGCTCGTAATAGATATCATTAAACTGCCCAGCATTTTGACCGTTATCAATTCCAATCGGGTGAAAACTAGAACCATCCACAATATTAAATCCGCCTACTTGGATGGTGTAGCTTCCGCTTGCAATAGCAATATTACTATCAACAGAAGTTTTGGAATTTATCTGGCCTGAATAAACATTGGCCCCTACTAACTTCGATAATGACATTTCAAGCAAACTACGCTGATCTCGTAAATCATTTGCATTGCTTACCCCATCACTCTCAGCTACGCCAATTGATTTATTGAGATCAGAAATTTGCTGACCGATTTTGTTGACTTCATTAATACTCACACCAATTTGATTATCAAGCGAACCTTGCAATGCAGAAATTTGAGAACGTGTTTGAGCAATGTGCTGATTTAACGTTTGCGCTTGTTGAGCCAAATCTACTTTTACCGCAGTATTATTTGGATTAGAGGCAAGTGACTGCCATGAATTGAAATAGTTCTGTAAATCATTTTTTATACCACTATTTTGTATATCCGGAAAATATGTTGAAAGTTCTTGAAGATTTTTTGACATTGAGTCAGAATACTCTTTATTTTGAGTTGCTGTTGTATAACGCCCATAAACGAATGAATCAAAAATACGTGTAATTTCAGTAATCTGAGTCCCATTACCACGTTGACCTGGTGAAATACTTACGGGTTGAGCTTCTGCTGTGACTACGCGTTGGCGTGAATATCCTTCAGTTTCAGCATTGGAAATATTATGACCTGTCGTATCAATACCTATTTGAGCAGCATTTAGACCACTGTATCCGATATGTAACGCATTAAAGATGGATGCCATATTAAACTCTCACTTTCAAAAACGATGCCTCTTTGGATACTACAGAACGATAACCTTGCATTTGTGTAGGGACAACTTTTTCAAGTAAAGCATTGTAAAACGCTCCTACACTTAAGACCATTTTTGCGTATTGCTGATTGACTTCACGTAGTTTTGAAAGATGTTTTTTGAGATTTTCAAGCTGTTGATGTTCATTAGTGTCCAATAAATCTGACAAAGCTTTTTCTGGCTGAGAAGTCATAAGTTTCGAAATCTCATAATCAATCATCGCTTTTTTTTGTTCAAAACCTTTGATTTTCTCTTCTTTAATTGCCAAACGATCAAACTGTGGATTGTGTCGCGCCTCTTTAATATCTTCAATATCTTCCAATGAAAGGGAGATCAACGTATCAAGATCTTTAACGGCATTTTTTAATTGATAGGACAACATCATAAACTCCTAAATAGAATTATTCTATTTGTGTTACGTCAGCTCTTGCGCAATACGCTTAGCCAACGCATCAATATTGACACGGCAATTACCATTATCGATTGAAGCTTTTAGCTCATCTATACGGCTCGTGTCACCTTGCTTTGCCACTACTTGAGAAGATTTTTCCTGCTCTTTTGGCTTTGTATTCAAATCCTGATATGCTCCTCTAGCGAGTGAGCTATTTATGGATGAAATCATAGTGATTCCTTATTTTAATGTTTATTGATATCTATAACTCTATATCGACCAAAAACAAAAAATCTTTAATGTTTCACCCCTTTTTGACTCAAATTGTCAAATAACATTTGTGAAAATCCAAATCCGCCTGCACTTGAATTGGCAAGCTCATCTCGATACATGGATTTAAAAACTTTATCTCCTGGATCATTCGTAGTGTAAATATTTTTTTCATCTTTCATCGCTTCATCTAACATCATCTTTATGATAATAGACTCAAACTGATCGGTTTTTTCACGGAGTGCTTTGTCTCCTTCTTTCGTACCGATTGTTGGAATGGCTTTTTGATAGTTTTGTGTTGATATTTCCATTAGATAACCTCAAGTTCACATGAGATTGCACCCGCACTTTTCATCGCTTGGAAAATTGAAATCATGGCTTTTGGGGTAGCCCCCAGTTTTTGAAGTGAACGAGCGATATTTGCCACTGTCGTTGTCCCTTTTTGTGTGTAAACTTCATTTTCATTCAGTCCAATCACAAGTGATTTATCCATTGCAACGCTGCCAGCCGGCTTTGAGACATCACTTTGTGACAAAATTTTCACTGTAATATCCCCTTGCGTCACAACAACAGGCGATATTTCGATATCCACACCTGCAATGATAGTCCCGGTACGTTCATTGATAACGATCTTTGATTTCAGAGCATAATTTATATTGATATTTTGGACTTCTGCTAAAAATTCAATCATTGATTGTTCTTTAGGTTTTTTTAAACTTATCGTTCGTGGATCAAGTGCCGTTGCTACCGTAGATTTATAAAGAGCATTAATAGCATCTTGTACCGACACTGCATTTTCAAAATTAGAGGTTTTAAGAGAAAGCGTCGCATTTTCTTGATGATACATATCTTGTGAAATTTCTCTCTCTATCAAACCGCCGCCATACACAAGGCCTGCGGTTGGATGGGATTCCGCTCCCGCTCCTTTTTCGTTTTTTCCGCCAATACTCATCGGGCCTTGCGCGAGAGCATAGATCTTACCATCCACCCCTTTGAGAGGTGTCATCAAAAGTGTTCCTCCCTCTAAAGACTTTGCATCACCGATAGAGGAGACCGTGACATCAAACGCATCTCCTTGACGTGCAAAAGGGGCAAGTTTCGCCGTAACTACCACAGCCGCAACGTTTTTGGATTTAATATCGACAGGATTCATATCGATATTCATCGCTTTGAGCATATTGGCAATCGATTGGAGGGTAAATTTTGAGGTAGTCCCATCGCCCGTTTTTTTCAAACCAACGACGAGAGAATAGCCGATGATTTGGTTGTCACGGACACCCACAACATTGGCTACTTCACCAATCCGAGTTGCATGTAAAGAACTAAGCAGTACTAAAAAGAGAGCTAATTTTTTCATCAAAATCCTTTGGAATACAAAGGATAAAGCAAAGATTATTCCATCTTATTCAAGCTCTTCAACTTGGCAACAAAGGCAATCCAAGCTCTTTTAAAAACTCATTATGTTTATTGGTTGATTTGATAATGCTATCTTCTAATGCAACCAATGTAGTATTCACTTCTTTTAGATCGATCTCTTTGTCTTCTATTGCAGTGCTAATGTAGCGCGAGATATTGAGGTTATACCCCTCACGTTCGACCTCTTCCATTGATACGCGACGAGAATAGCGATCTTCCTCTTTACGGTATTGATACGTCGAAATGATTTTTTCAATATCTTTCGGTCGTAGTTTATTTTGACGTTTCCCTTTTTCAAAATGTTCACTGGCATTGATAAAGAGAACATCATCTGATTTTTTACATTTTTTAAGTACCAAAATACATACAGGAATCCCAGTAGAAAAGAACAAATTAGACGGTAAACCGATCACCGTGTCGATATGACCGTCTTTGAGGAGCTTCGTTCGGATACGCTCCTCTGCACCGCCTCGAAACAGTACCCCGTGCGGTAGGATGATTGCCATCGTCCCCTCTTTACCCAAAAAGTGGAATCCGTGGAGTAAAAAGGCGAAATCGGCGGCGGATTTAGGTGCCAGTCCATAGTTTTTAAAACGAAAATCATCCCCCATCGCATCGGTTGGATCCCATCGGTAGCTAAAAGGGGGATTGGCAACAATCGCATCAAATGCCATTTTTTTAGCAGGGTTGGATTCTCTCAGCATATCCCAATCATTGAGGAGTGAATCCCCGTGATGGATCTCAAACTCGTTATCTTTGACTCCGTGCAGGAGCATATTCATCCGTGCAAGGTTGTAGGTCGTGATGTTTTTCTCTTGTCCGTATATCTTACCGATACCATGACTCCCTAATTGCTTACGGACATTAAGGAGCAACGATCCCGAACCGCACGCGAAGTCAAATACACGTTCCAGTTTTTTCTTTTTGCCCGTGGTCGGGTCTTGACTGTCTAAGGTCACTATTTCGGAGAGAATACTTGAGATTTGTTGAGGGGTATAAAACTCTCCCGCTTTTTTACCACTTCCTGCCGCGAATTGTCCTATGAGGTACTCATACGCATCACCCAAAACGTCACTGTTGGTCGAAAAGTTGGCGATCCCCTCCGCGATTTTAGAGATGATGGTGCACAATTTGGTATTACGCGCCGTATAGTTTTTACCGAGCTTTTCAGAATCTAGGTTGATTTCCGAAAACAACCCCACAAAATTAGCCTCAAACGATTCATTTTCGATGTATTTGAACCCTTTTTGCAATGTATGCAGTAGCTCTTCGTTTTGGGTACGCGCTAACTCAGCGATAGCACTCCACAGATATTCGGGTTGGATGACATAATGCACCTTTCGACGCATCTGTTTTTCAAACTCCACTATATCATTAGGATTAGCGTGATACCACAGTTGAAGGGGTGAGGTAGTCGGTGTAGCACTATTATCGGGATAATCGCTCCCTAACTCTTTTTGTACCGCACTCTCATAGTTGTCTGAGAGGTAGCGTAAAAATAAAAATGAGAGCATATAATCGCGGAAATCATCAGCGTTCATCGCCCCTCGTAAATCATCGGCGATAGCCCAGAGTGTCGCCCCTAATAGTCTTTGTTCTTGTTCGCTCATGGTTGGCTCTCTTGTGTAATTTGTTCAGGGAAAAGTTCAGGATTAAAATTATATTTATTTATAAAATTATTAAAAATTTTACGAAAGTGTTCTTTATTTTCATCGACCATTTCTTTTGGTTCAAATAAAGAGTAATTTCCATGACTTAATATATTTATCATTCTTGAATAAATTATTTCTTCCTCATCCGAAGTTGATTGAATACAATCAGAAAATTTCTTTAAACCTAAAAAACTGGAAGTTTTTTCCATAATATTTCGTAAAATATTGAAATGGTAAGCATAAAGTTTGCCAGTTTCTACTGCTTGATGTAACTCTTTTATGATGGCAACATGATGAAAGAAAGGTGTTTCTTTTGTATATTGCAATCTATATTCATTAGTATCTTTAACTCTATTTAAAAGATATGGCTTTAATTTTTTTGTTTCATTAAGCTCGTTCCACATAATATTGTAAAAAAGTGAATGATGTGAAGATATAATCACTTTTAATTTATTATTACTATCTTTTAGTAGTTGTGCTAGATGACTTGCTACATATATTGCATTATTATCATCAAGCGATGAGATAGGGTCATCAATATATAAATATTTTACCCATTTATACTCTTCATGTTCATCTATTGCTAATTGTGCAATAGCGAGAAAGAAACACCATATAAATATACTTTCTTCCCCTCGTGAAATTTTAATACTATCAATGGTTCTCATAGTACCATCGATTAAAACTTCTCGATTAAAATTTACAGTACGATATTTTATTTCTTTTTCTGTATGTACATCCATTCCATCTTGAGTAGTTATAGAAAAATTAAAATCTACATAACGATGCAAAAATTTTCTGATTTTATCTTCTATCTCTAAGCTTTCAAAATCAGGAAAAAATTTAGAATGAGCATTCATAGTCAAAACCCTTTCACTATCACCCTCTAAATCATTATCCCAATGAAAAAGATCCTCTGTAAAAGCATTAAAATAAAGTGTATCAGGCGTTCCATTGCTTTTCCCAATATCTTTGAAAGCTGTTGACAAACGAGTTTTACCTATTCCATTATACGCAAACAATAAAATGTACTTATAATCTTTTGAATTAGAATTCTCTTTTAAATCATCTCGTAAATGAGTTACTAATTCTTCAATTATTGGAAATTTATGTATCGTTTGGCTCATCGCTTTTTCACTTTTGCTTCAAGCTGTTGAAGCTCTTCGAGGTCTTGATTGTCCGCTTCGATAGCCTCATCTTTTTTTCGTTTTTCATCAAAATTTACATAAACTTTTTCAACCATTATTTTCATTTGCTCATGACTGATATTACCATACCCTTTGAGCAGCTCTTTATCGTTAAATTCTATAATACGGTCTATGTTTTCTCTCCAAAAGTCCATCGTGACATCTTGACGGTTTTTAGCTCTAAGCTCTGCCGTTTCGAGAAAGACCACTACAAAGCGATTCAGGCTATCAAGCTCATCAACGCTTAGATAATTTTTGGCAGTGTAAATATCTTGCTTTCGCACTATTGAGCCTTGAAAACTTGTTAATGCCATATTGGGCTGTGAGGCATCGGCACGATTTACGATAATCTCTGCGGCAGTTTGCCCTGTAATTGCAAAGAGAAGTTTGTTTTGCGCCTGTGCATAAAAAAGCTGCGTCTCTTTGTCACTGGCGTCATAGTCGTTACTCAGGATAAAAAGGTCTCGCACTTTTTGATAAAACCGTTTTTCAGAGGCTCGTATGTCTCGGATACGTGCTAAAAGCTCATCGAAATAATCAGGTTTACCGTCCGGATTTTTGAGCCGTTCATCATCCATCACGAAACCTTTGATCATGTATTCACTCAAGGCATTGTTTGCCCATTGACGAAACTGTGTCCCTCTCTTACTCCGTACTCGAAACCCGATGGATAAAATCATCTCTAGCGAATAGTGTGCGACAGAGTAGTTTTTGCCATCGCTGGCAGTTGTTAAGTAATCCTTAACAACTGAATTCTTATCCAGTTCTCCCTCTTCAAATATGTTTGATATGTGCATACTGATATTAGGGACGGATGTAGCAAAAAGTTCCGCCAACTGGCTTTGACTCAGCCACGCCGTACCGTCTTTGGCAAGGAGTGAAACGGAGGCTTTACCGTCTGCGGTGTTGTAGATGATTATATTATTTTCACTCATTTATTCACCTCGCTATTCGGAAAAAGCTGTTGCATCAGCCCTTTTTTATGCTCTTTGAGGGTTTGGACTTTTCCGGTTTGTGACGTGATGAGTTCATCGAGTGAACTCAAACAGTCGGCAATTTTTTGTTGTTCTTCCTGATTTGATGGTATCAATATTGGACAGTTTAAAACATCTTCTTTTCTAAGATTTGTTTGCTTTACTCCATCATCGAACGATAAAAAGTATTTATTTCGATCAAGAATATAAAAAAGAAATTTACTAACTGCTTGTTTTGATGATAATCTACAAATGCGCTGATTTACAGTGTATAAATCATCTGACTCTACTAAATAACACTTGGCAATTGCTCTTCCATTTGGAACATCACTCAGTACCATTAACATATCATCTACGTTTGCAAGACAAAAAGCTTTATTAGTATATTTCCTTATATCGCCTTCTGTTGATATAAATTTTGAATTTACGACTGTGTACTTGCCATTTTCAGAAATATCATTTTCATGGGCTTTTCCATTTTCATAATTCACGACTTCATCAAGTATTTTTTCCTCCCACTCAGGTGCATCTTTAAACTCAGGAAATCGCAATTTCGGGACACGCTCCCCCTCGGAGGGGAAAAGTTGTTGCATCAGGGCTGTTTTATGTTCTTTTAGTGCCTCAACTTTTTTGGCTGATGAAGTGATGAATTCATCGAGAGAGGTGAGACAATTGGCGATTTTTTGTTGTTCATTTTGTTCATGTGGGACAAATAAAGGATATTGCTTTATGAGAGCAATATCGCCTCTTGGCATTTTGACACCTTTTGCACCAGTCATTACAAAGTCAATAAAAACATCATTTTTCAAGATATAAGACAAGAATTTTTGATTAATACTTTCACTTGCACGAATAACAATCACATCATTTGAAGCACCACCCTCAAAATCAGCAACCCAAATTTTTTTTAGATATGGACGAATGTTCGATACAAGAATATCACCTGCACGAAACTCTGTGGCAGAGCCAGCAGGCGGCAATGTGTTGGTTTTTTTAAATCCTGCAAAATCTTGTAAGATATTTTCTGTACTAATATATTTTTTTGCATCTAAACTAGAAAGTGAAATTTTTTTATTGACAAAATTGGCAGTTTTGTGAAGACTTTTTTCTTCCCACTCAGGTGCATCTTTAAACTCAGGAAATCGCAATGTCGGGATATTTTTCATCGTTGCGTCAATCATCCAGTTTATCAATTCCATCAGGGTTTTTAATGGCTTTTTTATCCTCAGATACTAGTCTTCTTTCGACTTTTTTGACATCTTCTTGTGGAGGCAGGCTTTCGGGGCGGATTCCTCGACTGAGAAGTGTTTCACGGACTGCTTGATTGTTAGTGACATGCTCCCTAGATATTTGTGGCTCGCTTTGCATATTTTGGGCTCTGGCATTGTGAATCGTAATTTCTGTGGCGAAGTCTTTGGCTTTTAAGATGATAGTCGGGGCAAAATCTGCAAGTGGTCTGTTGTCAGGTACTTTCCATTGCGCTTTCATTGCTTGCGTGCTTTTGCCAAAAAGTGCTTGATCGCCTTTACTACGAATCAAAGCAAAATTTTGGTTATCGCCTGTTTGTTCGTAAATCAAGCTTGACAACTCTTTTTCTGTATCAGTGAGTTTTTTTCGTGCGACTATCCTTTCAGCTTCTAGCATTCGTTGCTCAATAAGCTCCGCTTTGCGAGTTTGCATAGCAAAATAAGTTTGCGCAAAAGCAATTTCTTGTTTTACTGGATCACCATTTTGTGCGATTAGATAACATGCATATCGTGTCAGCATAATATCGCTAATTTCACGTTGGCTTCCAGAACCTAGCTCAACCATTTTGTTGACATCAACAAAATGGTTGTCAACCCCATATTCTGATATTTCGCAAGCTGTTTTGGCTTTGCTTACGACATTAAGAAAATTTCGCCATTCTGAATAACCCAATAGATATTGCAAATCACGAGCCAACCAATATTCCACACCATTTTCAGTTTTTTGTGCATGTCCTTCAAATGACTCAGTCATCATGAAAATTATTTCATTTTGCATTTAATCCTCCAAAAAAATCTTTTACTCATACGCACTCAATCCCGAAATCTCTTGCTCACCCGCTAATTTTCTGAGTACGGGTATCAAATCTTCCATAATCTCCGACTCTTTTTTGGCTCTCACTTTCCATCCTAACTCTTGCGGAGCTAACAAATCACTCAACAGTTCCCCATCGAAAATAAATCGGTTCATTATCAGCTCAACAAAATCGCTAAAGGCTTTTTTATCGATTCCGTGCTTTGTCGCTATCTCATCTAGTTTATGGGCGGATAATTGGGCTTTAAACGATTCATACCCTTTTTTGATCTCTTCTTCACTCAGACCGGAGCCTACTTCTAGCGTGTTGATATACGCCGAAATGTCCTCTCGCTCACCTAAAAATTTCGCATCGGAGTCGATAATCCCGATCAGTTGCTCTTTGGTCATTTTTTGTTTTTTGGTGGTTTGGGTGTATCGTGCGATCAGATTCATAATAAAATCATAATCGACCACCGCAGAGGCAAAAAGAACAAACTCAAAATCAAGCTGATCGACGACACTCGATGAATCGGCATCTTTCCCCTGTTTATCTCTGAGCCGCTGTGCGACATCTAAATACATCCCTCTAAAGGCTCGGAGGGTATCGTTAGGGATGACACTCTCGATGCTCTCTTTGTTCTCATCATTCAAATCGGTGTATTGGTCGAGCTGTGTTTTGAGCCGTTGCACCTCTTTGAAAAGGTTGATAAACTGCCCTCTCGCTTCGTCGCCTTTGAGGTTGGAGACTGCTTCGGGTTTGTTCTCTAATCCTTGTGAATTCATAAATTTCTCTAATGCACTTACCGCATCGCCCAGTTTATCAATGACCAATGGGGCAGAATCAACGAGCCATATATCTTTGGCGGGTTTCGCCGATTTGCCTGAGAAGAGGGCTATCGCTTCTTCTACCTCGTTTTGCTGTCCTCTGAAATCTAGGATATTACCGTAGGGTTTCGTATCGTTGAGGATGCGATTGGTGCGTGAAAATGCTTGGATCAATCCGTGGTATTTTAGATTTTTATCGACATAGAGGGTATTGAGATACTGTGAGTCGAATCCTGTGAGGAGCATATCGACGACGATGACAATATCGATTTTATTTTTGTGGGCATAGTCTTTGTTGGGGTATTTGTGCTCTTTTATCCGTTTTTGGACGTCTTGGTAATAGAGGTCGAAATTCGCTAGATTATGATTGGTGCCGAATTGAGCATTGTAATCGTCCATGATGTTTTTTAGGGCTGCTTTTTTCTCATTAGGAGCTACGGAGTTATCCTCTTTTTCTTGCGGTAAATCTTCTTGGAGCTGTTTGACATCACTGTTCCCCTCTGAGGGTGGAGAGAAAACACACGCGATATTGAGCGGGGCGAATTCCTCATTGTTTTGAGTTCTTTGAGATTGTAGCTCTTTAAAAAGGGCATGAAACTCTATCGCCTCATTGATCGAAGCGGTTGCAAAAACCGCATTAAATTTACGTCCCGATGTTGCCCCGTCGTGTTTATCCAAAATCGCTTCTACGATCGCTTTTTTGGTAATGGAATCGCCTGTTTTTACTTTTGCATCGGGTTTGTAATAATCGATATGAAACCGCAGTACATTCTCATCATCGATGGCATTGGTAATCGTATAGGCGTGCAGTTCTCGCTCGAATACATCGGATGTTGTTTTAAAACTTCCATCCGTTCCATCGAATTGTTTATAGGTTGCATTTGCTTCAAAAATCGGCGTACCCGTAAAACCGAAAAGCTGTGCTTTTGGGAAGAACTCTTTAATCGCTTTGTGGTTGTCACCGAACTGTGAGCGGTGGCACTCATCGAAAATAAAAACGATCCGTTTATCGCTGAGTGGTTTTAGCTGTTCTTTGTATTTTTTGGCATTGTTATCATCCAGTGCAAGCCCTAACTTTTGGATCGTGGTGACAATCACCTTGTCGGCATAGTCAGTCGATAGGAGTCTTTTGACGAGTGTATCGGTGTTGGTATTCTCTTCAACGCACTTTTCTTGGAATCGGTTAAACTCTTCGCGGGTTTGACGGTCTAGGTCTTTTCTATCCACCACAAAGAGACATTTTTCGATGTCGGGGTTGTCTTTTAGGAGTGTGGACGCTTTGAACGAGGTGAGTGTTTTACCGCTTCCCGTCGTGTGCCAGATATAGCCGTTACCGCAGTTTTCATGGATGCACTCTACGATTGCCTTGACCGCATACATTTGATACGGTCGCATCATCAACAGTTTTTGCTCAACCGCGACCAAAACCATATAACGGCTAATCATCTCCCCTAAAGTACATTTGCTCAAGAAGTGTTCAGCAAAGCTATCAAGACGGGTGATTTTAATGTTCTCTTTGTCGGCAAAGCGGTAAATAGGTAAAAATCGCTCATCCGCATCAAAGCTAAAGTGACGATTGTTATTGTTGGCGAAATACCACGTATTGGTGTGATTACTCACGACAAACAGCTGAATAAACGACAAGAGAGTTTTGGTGTAGCCGTTGCCCGGATCATTTTTATAATCAACAATCTGTTGCATTGCACGACGAGGGCTGATTTCTAACGTTTTAAGTTCGATTTGTACGACGGGGACACCGTTGAGGAGTAAAATAACATCATAGCGATGGTGGCTGTTGTCGGTGCTCATACGAAGCTGATTAATCACCTCAAAGCTATTTTTGCACCAATCTTTGATATTGACAAGTGTGTAATTTAGAGGCGTATCATCATCTCTTTTAAAAGTATTGCGTTCTCGTAGAATCTTGGCGGAAGCAAAAACATCACCTGTGATGATACTATCCATCAGACGGGCGAATTCTGCATCACTGAGATTGACATGGTTGAGTTCTTGAAATTTTTGGCGAAAGTTTTGATTGAGCGATTCACGGTCACGAATATCTGAACGATAGGTGTATTTTAAATCTTCTAGTTTTTTGATAAAGTCTAGTTCGATTTTATTTTCTTTTATCATCCGTCCATCCTAAATAATGCTTTGTCTAAAAAAATTTAGTTAATTTATGTATAAAGTATAACATTTTAGTTATAAAATAAAGAGCGTAGAACCTCTACAAAATCAATACGATTTTGTCTTTTTAGCATTAGCACATAAGAAAGTATTACGCATAATACGTTAACGAAGTTTTTCCAAATTTTTTGAATTTGAATCGCTTAAAGTCGCCAATAGTTTCAGGTAATTCGAGTCCGCTCATGTGCTCAATGACGACAAGACGAACCATATTTAAAGATAATGATGCAATTAAAGCGAGCGTTTTGTCATAAATCTCTTCCATACCTTCACGAATTGAAAAAGG
>JAYVLH010000009.1:0-7983 GCA_043759555.1 Sulfuricurvum sp.
CTTCATCGGTCGCAATCCATTGTATCCCATGCTCTTTGTAAATTTTTACACTTTTTTCATCCACTGCACCCTCAGCAGGCCAAAAACCGCTTGGATCAACACCAAACGTCTCTTTGTACAATGCGATTGAACGTTTTACGTGTTCACGCGCATCTTCACCAAGTTCAAATGCCCCTTCAGGCAAAACAGTTGCACTGTTAGCGCGTTTGCCGTTTTCCATATCCAAAAGTAAAGGGAGTATTGGATGAAAATAAGGAGTTGTTGATACCGAGATAACTCCTTGTTTTTGCAGTTTTTCATAAAAAGGGAGAATCTCTTGAACAAAGCGGCTCAATGAATTCAGCAATGCTGTTTTATCGTCTTGTGTATATCCTAGCTGTTGCTTGAACAATGCTTTGACCACATCATTATGATAACGTAAATAATTTCCACACCAAGCCAATATAAAGAGAACTTCTAAATCCATCAACTCATCATCACTAAAATCATCTTGATAATAAAGCTCACCATACCGTTTTAACGGCCGTACCATCGTTTCATACTGCATTGCTGTAAAAAGTTTAATCAACCACTCTCTTTGCGATTCATCGAGCTTTGAGGGATGTTGTGCCCAAAGAGCTAAAAAATAATCGTATTTGAGCGGTTCATGGTAAAGGTTGAGCTGTTCGATCAACGAAGCGCTCAGGTTAAATGTCGCTTTAAGACCCGGATACTCGCTTAACAGCCATGGCATCTCATAATAATCTTTTATGGCGTGTAAAAA
Organism: Sulfuricurvum sp.; assembly: GCA_043759555.1. GTDB lineage: Bacteria > Campylobacterota > Campylobacteria > Campylobacterales > Sulfurimonadaceae > Sulfuricurvum. The sequence continues at coordinate 764 of JAYVLH010000009.1, forward strand.
TACCCATGGCATTTTCATCACACCGTCGCTTCCTCTGTAATCGGGCTGATGCATGTGCCAGAAAAAACAGAGATTGAGCGTTTTGACTTTCATTACGCGATCGACCATTGTGTAATTTTATCTATGTAAATTTGAGCGTATTTTTCACCATCTTGATCATTTTTCGCTTGTATAGTGAGATTAAGATGATCGCTGTATTGATCAGGAAGCATCAATACCCAATCGTCGGCATTGAACCAGATTTTCACCCCATCCAGTGTTGAAGCTTTTTTACCCTTAGAATCTTCGAGGAACTTGCGCATCATTTTGCCTTTAAGCGCTTGAGTACATGGAAGTTGATAAGTCTTGTAAAAAAAGTGCGGAAGCGCTGCAATCAAAGCAGAGAGCTTAACATTATGATTCACAATCATCTCCAAAATTTTCAGCGTCGCGTACATCGAATCACGATGCGTTGAAAATTCCGTAAAGGCAAAATTTCCTTCGCCTGTAGCAACCAGATCGTATCTTTTCATGTGATCTGCTTTGAAATTCGCGTACTGTCCCCTCTCTATTTCTAACTGATCAAAATAAACGATGTCTGCAGCCCATGTTGGCAAAAATACCCGTTTTTTTACACCTGAAACGCGTGCCTCAAGATTTAACAATGTCAGCACAATGTACAGTGCCGTTTGTTTAGACAAAACAACACCATCATCGCACATAATATCCAAACGCTGTCCATGAGGATACAGCAAAAAGCCGGCATCCAGATTAAGCGCTCTAATCACAGAACCCATATCTTCATTCGATCGTTTAGACAGTGCATTGATATTACCCAAACGCTGATCGTCTGCATACGCATTGAACATAATATGATCGACGTTTAACTCATTTAAAATATCGGGGAAGACTTCAGATGCCAGACCGTGCATCACATCAACCGCTATGCGGCAATCGAGACATTTGAATTTATGCGACTGCAGAAGCTCTTCTATCCCTTTTTTATATTGGTGATACTCATGCTTGTGATCCAGCGGATAAATCTGACCAATTTGCGAATAATCTACCCGCCGAAACGTATCTTTGAAAAAAGCTTTTTCGATTTTTTTAGCTACATCATTGTTAATACGCAACGCTTCTGAGTTGTAAAACGTAATGACTGTGCTGGTAGGATCATCTATCTTTTGATGAAAATGTACTCCTGCAGTGTAGTGATCGTGCGCTGATAAACTGCATCGCATGACTGCTGATGGAATAGCATTGTAATCGATTACATCAACTCCGCTTGCAAGCAGACCGCCTAAAAATGCCCGTTTGAGCATCCGTGAACTTTTGTCATAATGCCGAGAAACTAATACAGTAGAACCTATCGGCAGCTGTGCACCGAACGCTTCGGCCAGTTTTGTTGCCATCTCGCATGAGAGTTCAACATTAGATTTACCAATAACCATCCCGTCTTCAAAAATAGAATTTTTATATCGGCTTCCCAGAATAACACTTCGACTGACGATAGCGGCATTTTCAATCACTTTATCCGGCCAAATGGTGACATCTTTTTCAACCGTTACGAGTTCTCCGATTTCGCATCCTTGTGCCAAAATTAATCCTGATTTGGCTGTCACATTTTTCCCAATAGTATTATTGTTACAAATGACACATCCGTCCAGCTTCGCATTTTGTCCGATTTCAACATCGTTCCAAATAACGGTATTACTGACTTTCGATGACGATCCGATAGTGACATTGTTTCCGATTACTACATTGTTTAGTTTGCTGCCGCGCTTGACCGTAACATTTTTCCCAATGACGACAATACCGACAACTTCAACACTGTCATCAAGCGTGTTGTCCTCTTCGCAGATCAAAACACCATCCGTATATTTTACCGCTTCGCCGCCTAGCTGAAATTTGATTTTTCCTGCCAAAATGTCTTCGTATACATCACGGTAGCTCTCAGGATTTCCAACATCGCGCCAGTAACCGCTTGCATATCCCGCCATCAAATCTATCCCTTTGCGCATCAACAGAGGAAAAAGATCTTTGGCAAAATCAAAATTTTCGTTTTTAGGGATATAGTCCAAAATTTCAGGCTCGATAACGTAAATACCGGTGTTAATCGTGTCGCTAAATACTTCGCCCCAGCTTGGCTTTTCTAAGAATTTCTCGATTTTCCCTTCTTCATTAGCAATTACAACCCCAAATTCGAGCGGATTTTCTACCGAAGTCAATGTAATGGTGAGTTTGGATTCTTTTTCTTTGTGATAGTCAAAAATTTTCTGGAAATCAAAATCAGTGACCAAATCACCGCTAATAATAATGAAATTTTCATTCCCGATGTACTCTTGTGCTTTTTTAACCGCTCCTGCTGTTCCGTAATCATCATCAGGCACTACATACGTAATGTTAATCCCCCATGCGCTTCCGTCTTTAAAATAATCTTTGATAACTTCTGGTTTGAAATACAATAAAATAATAAATTCTTTAATTCCTAAATCACGCAGACTTACAATGGTATGCTCCATCATCGGACGGTTCATTATCGGTAACATAGGTTTTGGGACAGAGTGTGTGAGAGGTTGTATCCGTGTACCAAATCCACCCGCCATAACTACAGCTTTCATTGACTTCCTTTATGATTAATGTTGTGTAATATTATTATAAAATCTTTCTCATTATAGCGCGCTTTCATTACAACTCAATAGTCTGTCAAATGCAAAATAAGAAGCTCCCAACAATGCCGTTTCAGGATTTAATGAAACTTTGACAGACATCCCTCGCATCATACTTTCAAAACGCCCTTTGCTCACAAAAGCGTTCATAAACGTATTGTTGGAAGTGATGGCAGCTAAAATCTTAGGGGCAATTCCGCCGCCGATATAAACGCCACCCAATGACATTGTTTTTAATGCAAGATTGCCAGCTTCTGATCCATATATCTGTGCAAAAAGTCGTAATGTTTCTGCGCATAACGAGTCATTATCATCGAGTGCACATTCGCTTATCAATGCACTGCGATCGCTCGATTGTGGAATATTGATCATTAAGTCAGGTTCAGGGGCAAAGTCGCTTTCCTCTAAAAAATCATACAGTGCCGCAATCCCGGGACCCGACAATACACGCTCAAAACTGACATGGTCGGGATGACGATGGCGTAACCATTGGTGCAAATCATCTTGCTGCACAGTACAAGGAGCAAAATCGCTATGACCACCTTCGCAGCCTATGGGATGATAGTTGTTTCCATCCCAAAACAGCATCGCTTCGCCTAATCCTGTTCCTGCAGCAATCACCGCTTTATTCGCGTTTACTGATTTTCCCATGGGATTAAGTTCTACGAATTCATCCTCACCAAGTTTTAACATTCCATACGCAGTAGCTTCCAAATCATTTAATAAACGTACCTTGGTCGTATTGAGCTGTTGCTGCACATCTGACGTGGTAATTTTCCATGGCAGGTTGGTCGTATTGCAAACGCCATCAATCACAGGTCCTGCGATACCAAGACACGCGGCATCAATAGGGGTCTTTATAAAACGATTTTTAAAATCACTTAAAATATCAGCAAAAGAATCAAACGCTTGGCTAGCATACTGATGCTGTACCTGCAGTTCAAGTCTGTTATCCACTCGTTCAAACAGTGCCAGATTGGTTTTTGTACCGCCGATGTCGCCTGCGAGTATTTTAGTCATGATGGGATTCCTCAGGGGTTAATAAATAAATAAATGCTTGAACAAATGCTTTATCGGTTTCTCTGGGTGATAGTTTATAAAACGATTCCCACGCAAGACCGCGCTGTTCATCATAATGAGCCAAACCATTATACGCTTCCCAAGCAATACGTACTGCATGTCCGATCAAGACATCCAAAATTAGGTCATTATCCACGTGAAGCTGCGGCAATGTTCTCAAAATCCGTGAAATACTTTCTATGGCTTCGATGTTTAACTGGCGGTAATCAGGTGCATGTATACTTTGCAGCAAGGCATCGATTTTCAAAGCAAAACTTTGTTCCCCTGCTGTTGAGTCAAGAGTGAGATCGGAGCCTATACGGCTTTGAACACTGTATTTGTCGCCGATAACCAAACCATTGCATTGCTGCAGAAGATGCCATATATTTTTATAAAATTTAGAAGACAAATTACCAATCATTCCCATTTGTTCTCGCCAATAACCCCAATCATCGATTCCTGTGAGATTGATATCCAATGGCGCTACCATGAGACCATTAAGATTTTCCACACCTGATGCGTGCAGATTTTCTTGATGGATCAACTGCGTCACTTCCAGCGTAAATGATTTCAAGATACGGCGAAGGCGGCTGTAAATATCATGCGGAGCAAGCGCGAGCAATGCCTGATACGCATCCCCCATAGGCAATGTTTTTTCTCGACTGATCTGCCCTACCAATAACTGGACAAAATACCACGTACGCAGCGTCAGCATATTGGCAAAGAGTTCCGGTTCATTACGGATCAGATGCCCAAGATGCAACAAAATCTCTTGTGTCAATACCCGTTCTGCCGGATTGTCTCCACAAAATTCTGCGATGGTTTTGACGATGCTTATGCTGTCATGAGGTTTGGAAAAGGTCGCCCTTTCACTGTAGGCACGCCCGACAGCAAGCCGCTTTTGACGGATAACAATATCTAAAAGAGCATCTTCTATACGATCATCATATTTACCAATTACATCCGATAACCGACGCATCACCGTCCATGCATGATGAAAAGCGGCAGCTTCATAAAGCTGTTCCGTATTCAAAGATTCTTGATCACTGTTGTCTGCCAAAGATCCAGGAATACTACGTTTGCCAAAGTGCAATTCGAGCTCTTTAGGTTCATACCCATGCAGGCAGTCGATTCTCTCTACGTAGGCGTATTGGGTCAACACCTCCAATGAACCGGTTTGAATCACTATCGATTCACATATTCCGCTCTTTAATTCATTTAATAGCCCAACAATTGCCCCTTGTTCTCTGTCCATGAGCATATCTTCACGTACCAAAAAGGGCATGATTGGTTGTGTTTTTTTATCCCAGTGCTTGGCAAGAAATTTCAAAGAGGCGCGAAAGTGTCCGGCCAGCAGTTTATTGTCGTAACTAAAATAAAATCCATGCGGATTAAAATAATACGGAAGGAAAAGGACTTCCTGCCCTGCCAACAAATATAAACTCGAGGTCGTAATCGTTCGTGAAACCAAAAGCGGCCGCCCGCTCAACGAAAGTTTTTCATTTTTGCCCAAAAGGGTATGAATTTCAGAGAGTTCTGAAGCATTAAGAATCCGGAGTGGTTTGACCTCATCAATTGTTTGGCTATTTATGCCATGTACAGAGAGCTGCCGTTTTACCAATTCATTTTCTGCCAATACCGCAACTAGCGGAATCGTAGAAGGTATATGCCCAAGACGCTGCCTGCGACTAAGGGGATCAATGTCACTAGGGATTAAAAGACCATCGAGAATCAACTCCGAGAGAATATAAAGACTTTGTGCCCATACCAAAGGCAGGTTTTCATTATGGACTCGAATCTGACTTCCAGTGTTTTGTTTTTCAGCGGTTAAAAGCTCATGGGGAACGATATAAAGCTCCGGTAAAAGCTGCTGTCCATTTTGTTCAATAAACAAAGGTTTCAGTTTTTTTTGCCATACGGTAATCTCATCATTATCCCCGCGTATCACAGCATCCAGCAGAAAATAGGTGAAAAACAGAGGCCACTGCGACTCAATATGTTCAAATTCACGCAATTCTGAAGATTCATAATGCAAGCGGGTAGTATCTTCAATACTGCTTTGGTGGCCATCGAGCAAGAAACGCTTACATCCATAAGGGCCGGCAAGCTTTTTGAGTATCTTGTCTTTCGTAGTCTTGACCAAACTTTCATCTTCCACTGCGTAGGCAGGATAACCGATAATACTAAGCAATGAGGCATCGGTTTCTTTGGAATTAGATTCTCTGGGAAGAAGACTTTCCAGTGTCAGACGTGATCGCGCAATATCGCTGGGGACAACATGAATAACCGACTCTTGACTTTGAACTTTTCCAAACAGATTAAACCCATCCATCGCTTCAAGTGCCGCTTTCGCCATCCCAACAGAGCTGCAATTGATCTCCGTAGCGCCATGATTGATCTTATTGCCTCGTTCCCAGATACCGTAATCAGGGGTACAATAGGTTCGGCTGATGTAGTGGACCAGATTTTGGACGAAATTCACCTCGTCCACTGTGTAAATAAGACTTAAACCTGACGCAATCATCTGTGCCATCATCAACAAATACAGCGACGTAGCATCCAGCTGCAAATGCCCCCATTCATCATCACCTACGACTGCCAAACCGGTATGTGTGCCATACTTTGCATGCAATGCATCGATAGGGTTCAAAGAGTATTTAAAGGCTTCGATACGATTACTTTGACGCATCATCGCAACCAAAAGTCCACGCATCAGCTTAACAACACTTTGACTCAAAATATAGTTTCGAGGATGATTTGGGCTATGTTTTCGATACGACAAGGCAAGTCCCCAAACACTGAGAATACTGTATACATTGTCACGAACCCAGGCATCAGTATAATCACCATGAGCTGTCACCGCTGTGCTTGCAGGCAGTAATCCCGTTACAGGATCTTGGCGTGAAAGAATGATTTTATCGATCGACTCAAAATGGCGGTTAAGCAAAGAGTGAAGCATCTCTAAATCCATTATCTATTCCCAATCCGTGTAAATGCCTCTTTACATAACCGCGTAATTACGTGAAAGTTTTTTTGTTCAATCGCATCTTTAGGAACAATCCAGCTTCCGCCGACACACACAACATTGCCAACAGCTAAAAAGTCGGTAAAATTGTCCCCATTGACACCACCTGTAGGACAAAACTGCATTGAGCCAAACGGACCCGAAAATGCTTTCAGCGCCTCAATTCCTCCGGCAACCGTCGCCGGAAACAGTTTACACTGCTCAAAGCCGTTATTGTAAGCAAGCATTACCTCTGATGCCGTAGCCACTCCAGGGATCAACGGACAATGCAGGTCACGAGAACTTTGCATCAACTCTTCGCTGATACCGGGACTAAAAACAAACTGTGCACCATGATCGACGGCTTGAGTAAAAGAAACACGATTTAAGACTGTCCCCGCACCCACATGCATCTGAGGCAAAGCTTTCGCGATGGCTTCGATCGACGCTAATCCTGCAGAGGTACGAAGCGTGACTTCCATAACAAAAATCCCCCCCTCCATCAACGC
>JAYVLH010000010.1:0-4002 GCA_043759555.1 Sulfuricurvum sp.
GCATTATCAGTATCATTAAATGCTGAAACAATTGCTTTTTGGTATTGCAACAAAGTTTTGGTGTGTTCAGCTTCTGCTGTTTTAACTTCACCTGCTATCAGTCCAGCCGTAAAAATTGGAAGGGTTATCGAAGGGGTTATTTCCCAAATTTTAGCAGGATTGGAAATAAAATTACTTAATTCCAAACTTTGTATCCCTAGCATTCCTGTGAGTTTAATACTAGGGTAGTAGGCGGCACGTGCTATTCCAATTTGTGCATTAGCCGCGATGAGGTTTTGTTCTGCCACAGCAATATCGGGGCGGTTGATAAGAATACTGCTTGGTAATGCAGCAGGAACTACGGGAATGTGCAGTAACTCTAAATTTGTCGTTATTACTTCTTGCGGATTGCGGGCTAAAAGAATATTGAAGTTAGCCTCTTCAGATAGTTTGGCTGCTTGTAGTTGTGATAATGTCGCTTTTGCATTCTCCAAGGCCGATTTGGATTGGAGATAGATTGTTTCATTGATAGAGCCATAGCGGTATTTTAAAGCACTTTGCTGCTCAATATCACTAGAGGCATGAAGATTTTCTTTTGCTAGCGCTATTTGACCGTCTAATGATGCTAAATGGATATAGGAAGCAGCTACACTAGACGCGATAGAAATTCTCAGAGTCTGTCGTGCGTATTCGCTAGAAAGCAGCAATGATCGTGCTGCTTCGTTAGCACGGCGTACTTTCCCAAAAAGATCGATTTCATAGCTGACAAGTGAAAGGGATGCTGCATAGGTTGAGGTGACACCTTGTATTAGATTACGTCCTCCAACCGATGCATTGGTAACCCCTTTTTTATCGAGTGAACCATTGCCATTGATTTGAGGATACAAATACGATTTAGCCTGATCAAACTTTCCAAGGAGTGAATCAACGGATGCTTGAGAGCTTAGGAGATCTTGATTGTTGGCAAGGGCTAGATCAATGTTATGAGAAAGCTCTGCATCCTCAAATGTCTCCCACCATTTCGTATTAATAGTGTCTTTAGCACTCTCGTTGGTATCGCTAAAGCGAAATTTTACAGGAGCAACAGCAGACGGTTTGGCATAATCAGGGCCAATAGTACTGCAGCCTCCGATGAGGAGAATGAGAACCAATGAACCAAAGAGGTAGGTATAGTTACTCATGTGTAACTCCTTTTTCTGGGGCTATTTTTTCTTTGATGGTTGAAACCCAATAGTATAAGAAGGGGATGAAATACCGTTCAATAAATGTAGCGGCCAGCATGCCACCAAACATTGCAACACCGATTGAAAATCGTCCCATTGCTCCGGCTCCTGAGCTTAAGATGAGTGGTACCATTCCCGCCAAAAATGCAAATGAGGTCATCATCATCGGACGGTAACGAAGACGTGCTGCTTCCATCGCCGCATCATAGATACTTTTACCCATTTGTCGCTGTTCTTCGGCAAACTCTACGACCAAAATCGCATTTTTTGCCGAGAGGGCTATGAGGGTGAGTAAACCGATTTGGAAAAAGACATTGTTATTCAAAAACGGGATTAGCCATACAACTGTATATGCTCCCATAATACCATATGGGACCGCAAGCATAATGGAGATTGGTAATGTCCAGCGCTCATACAATGCTGCAAGAATCAAATAAACCAGCACCAAGGCAAATGCCATAATCATAAGTGCTTTAGACCCGACCAGTTTTTCTTGGAGATATAAACCGTCCCAATCGTATGTAACACTAGCAGGTAAGACAGAATCCCCTTTTGCTTCCAAAATCTTAATCAAATCCCCTGAACTGTAGCCTGGTGCGGGAGAGCCCATAACAGTGGTACAGAGAACACCGTTAAAATGTTCAATGGATGATGGTGCGCTTGACATACTCACATGTACCACAGAAGAGAGCGGAACGAGTTGCCCAGCGGATGAACGAACCCATGCTCTGCCGATATCTTCGGGAGTTACACGGTATGGTGAATCCGATTGCATCTGTACCCAGTAGGTTTTTCCATTTTTATCAAACTGGTTGACGTACATACTTCCTATAGTTGCTTGAAGCGTTTGGAATACATCACTGATAGAAAGACCCATCATTTTTGCTTTCTCACGATCCACTTCGACGCTCAGAGTCGGGGTATTAATGTTCATCGTACTCATCGGATTTTTAATGCTTGGATCATTACGAAGTTCACCGACAAAGGCATTGGTTGCTTGTGCCAGCTTGTTGAAATCGTTGTCTCCCGGTTGGAGTAGACGTAAGCTGAACATATCTGATGGCCCCATACCACGTATCGGTGGCGGAGGCATAGCAAATACTTTTGCCTCTTTGATACTGCCCAGTTTTGGTCCTAAGGATCCGAGAATACCAAATACTTTTAGCTCCTTCGCAGTTCGCTCAGACCACGGTTTAAGTCGAGTGAAGATAACCGCTGAATTGGGCTCTTGAGAGAAGGTAAGGATATTAAGTCCTGTAATGGCGGTGTATTTGTACACTCCCTCTTGTTTGCTCAAAATAGCTTCGACTTGTTTTACTACCTCTAAAGTTCGATTGGCGGTAGCACCGTCTGGGAGGTTAACACTGGTAATGAAATACCCTTGGTCTTCCATTGGTAAAAAGGCACTTGGAAGAGTTTTATGAAAAAATCCGATAAAGAAGTAGGTTGATAAATAGATGATGAAAAAGATAAATGATTTTTGAATCATCCATCCTGAACGGCGGACATAATTGTCGGTCATTTTTGCAAAAACACGGTTAAACCAGCGGAAAAAACGAGCAGGTTCGTTCTCATGGTGTCTAAGAATAAGGGCGCCGATTGCAGGAGCAAATGTTAATGCCATAAAGCCTGAAAATACTACGGAAATTGCGATTGTTGCCGCAAATTGTTTATAGAGTTGTCCTGTCATTCCTCCGAGGAAGGTAGCAGGGACGAAAACAGCACACATAACGAGGACGATTGCTACGACTGGGCCGGAGATTTGGCTCATGGCCTTGATAGCTGCTTCGCGAGGAGAGAGTTTCTCATGCTGGAGTATTCTCTCCATGTTTTCAATAACGACGATGGCATCATCCACGACAATACCGATAGCGAGAACCAGTCCGAAGAGGGTGAGGGTATTGATCGAATAGCCTAAAAGGTACATTCCGATAAAAGCACCGGTGAGAGAGATAGGGATCGAGAGGATCGGGATCATCGCGGCGCGGTAACTTTGCAAGAAGAGGTAAATAACCAAACTTACCAATATGATGGAGGCGAGAAGGGTAAAGACAACCTCTTCAATCGAAATCTTGACGAAGTCCGTCGTGTCATAAGGGATGTTGTATTCAATTCCTTTAGGGAATTTTTTGGAGAGTTTTTCCATTTTAGCGGCAACGGCGGCAGAGGTATCCAGTGCATTTGCATTGGTATCAGCAAAAATACCGATCATAGCCGCAGGCTTGCCGTTTACCCGTCCAAAAAATTCGTAGTTTTGGCTTCCAAGCTCGACGCGGGCAACATCTTTGAGACGGAGCATGGAACCGTTACCTTTGGCGCGAACAATAATATTTTGAAACTCTTCAGGAGTTGAAAAACGCCCTTTAGAGGTGAGTTGCATCGTCCACATCTGTGCATCGTTCGTAGGCCCTTGTCCTAAACGCCCTGGAGAGACTTGTAGATTTTGGTCTTTGATTGCGCTCGCAATATCGGTTGTACTCACACCTAAAGAAGCCATCTTGTCAGGATTGAGCCATATTCGCATTGCATAGTCACGTTGGCCAAAAATTTGTGAACGCCCGGCACCCGGAGTTTTTTTGATCTCATCGAGAAGATTAGCAGAAATATAGTTACTGATTTGGGTCGAATCATAACTGCCATCAGGCGAAGTAACGGCGACAAGTAACAAAATGTCGGAGGTTTTTTTCTGTACTGTTACACCAAGATCACGAGTAGTTTGAGGGAGCTGTGATATAACTGAATTGATCCGATTTTGTACATCTACTGCGGCTAAATCTTGATTGACACCGATGTTAAAGGT
>JAYVLH010000011.1:0-6290 GCA_043759555.1 Sulfuricurvum sp.
GTTTAGGGTTTAAAACGCCTTATGAGGTTTTTAGTGAATTAACAGGTTTGGATGGTAGAATGTTGGCAATGGGTATTCGTTAATGATGCGAATTCGCCACATATTACCAATAAAGCTATTACGATTAGTATTGGACTTTCAGAAGTAAACGAAAGCGATAGTGAAGATACAATCTTTAAAAGAGCAGATGCGTTACTTTACAAATCGAAGAACAGCGGTAAAAACAAAGTTTCTTATTAGAAATGAACGATTATTTACAATCCAAAATGGATTGAAATTATTCAAACAATTTCCCTAAAACATTTAAACAAGTGTGTTTGCGGGACTTTGGTGCTACAATGCGGAACATACTCAAGCAAGTACTTTCAAGTGATTTAAATACCACCCATTTAGTTCCTAAATCTTTTAATAAAGCAGATTAATGTCTCGAATAACGAATACGCAATTTTATCATAGTGCAATTATAAAACACGGTCTCACGCCGCAAGGTTTGAGATGGCACTCCAAAACTTCACAAGAGGTACGGTTTCACCAAATTCTTTCTTTGTTACCTTCTAATATCACATCGATTGTCGATGCTGGATGCGGCTTTGGCGACTTGTACAGCTATCTTCAAAAATCCGGAAAAACATCGATTCGGTATACAGGATTGGACGCTTTGGAAATGATGGTAATCGAAGCGCGTAAACGAACGGCTCAGAACATTCATCAATGTGATATTCTGACGGATCCGCTGGTAGAGGAAGAGTTTTATGTGTGCAGCGGTGCTTTAAATATCATGAGTAAAAAGGAATCATATCGTTTTATCAAACGGTGTTATGATGCCTCTTCTAGAGGCTTTATCTTTAACTTTTTAGAAGAAGAAGAAGAATATTCTCGTACTTTCAATTATTTAAGCTCCCCAGAAATAGAAAAATTTGGAAAACAATTGGGGGCACGTATCATTTTTAGACGGCAATATTATGAGCGTGATTGTACGGTAGCGTTTTATAAGTAACTCTATGTTTAAAAAAATGTATCAGGAACATTAGCAATGGATTATCATTTAGCGCTTCTTCTTTTATTAGGTGGTTTAGGAATAACGGGTTTTACCGTTTTGGTCCTTAGCGAACTGTATAAAAAAAGTCTTTTTAAGAAAATTAAAAAACTTCCCTTCACCAAGCAGTATGAAGACATACTGGAAAAAACACCGCATTACCATAGACTGAATGCCGAGGATAAGTTAAAGCTTCAGGACTCTATTGTCTTTTTCATCCATACGAAACAGTTTATTGGGGTTGGGCTGGATGTAAGTGTGGAGATGAAAGTGCTCATTGCCTTTTATGCCTGCTTGCTTATGATTCATAAAAATACCGAAAACTGCTATGATAATCTCAAGACCATTGTCCTCTATCCACACTCGATTATGACCAAGCAGATCAAATCATATGGCGGTATTTATACCAAAGAAGAGTTTATGATTCAGGGACAGTCAGCAAATGATACCGTTGTCATCACATGGCACGAAGCCAAAAGAGAGTCCTATCACATGCGTCATAACAATGTTATTATCCATGAATTTGCGCATGAGATCAATTTTATGGATGGAGAGATTGATGGTGTACCGCCGATTGAACACTCTAAATACGATGAGTGGGTGAGGGTACTGTATAAAGAATTCAATACACTTGGCACCATTGTTCTCAAAAATCGAAAGTGGGGAAAATATGAGTTGCTTGGAGCGTATGCGGCCAGCAATGAAGCAGAGTTTTTTGCGGTGGTTACGGAACGCTTTTTTGAATCACCGGTATCTTTGAAGCACCACTTTCCTGAACTTTATGCAGAGTTTGAAGATTTTTATCAGATTGATACGGCACTGCTGTTTTCGTAATCACCTATAGTAAGATTCATTAACTCTTTGGAGTACAATTACACATTGTATATGTGTTATCCAAGGGAGCTAAGATTTCACCTTTATCTACACCTGCACCGATGCGCACGCTCACGTTGTTGCTTGTTACTATGTTGACCATGCTCTCAGGAACTGTTATTGTAGCATCGCTTCCTACTATCAGCAAGGCATTTGCCGATACCGCACATATTGACATTATCGCCCGCTTAATTTTGACGCTCCCTTCGCTTGTGATAGCGATAACTGCACCGTATTTTGGGATATTGTCTGATCGGATTGGGCGAAGAACTTTGCTTCTTTTTTCGCTGGTATTGTTTTCTGTGGGTGGAACAAGCGGCTATTTTTTTGATCACTTAGGCCTTATTCTGATTGGACGCGCGTTTCTTGGTTTGGCCGTTGCTATGATGATGACGGTTGCTACGGCTTTGGTCGCTGATTATTATCATGAGCAGGATCGTCATCGTTTTATGAGTTTTCAGGGAGCGTTTAGTGCATTAGGGGGAATTATTTTTATCAGCGGAGGGAGTTATCTGGCAGATTTTGACTGGCATAACCCTTTTTTGATATATCTGATCGGTTTGGCTGTTTTTGTACTCGCATATTTTTACCTTAATGAGCCTGAACGCCATGTATACCTCAGTAATGCCGATGAACAGGAGATTACTCCCCGCTTGTATCCGATCTATGTAAGTGCCTTTGGTCTTATGGTCGTTTTTTATATGCTACCGACGCAAATGCCGTTTTTGATGATTGATCATTTTCATGCTAAAGGGGTCTATGTCGGTGCCGTTATATCGACTGCGATGGCTTTTAATGCCCTAATGGCATTTAATTTTGGCCGATTGAAAAAACATTTGAGTTTTCGTCAAATGTATATTCTTCTGTTTGCTCTGATTGGTATAGGATTTAGCGGAATAGGGATTGTTCCCTCTTTTGTGTACCTCTTTGCAACGGCTGCCATGATGGGGCTTGGCAGCGGACTTATGATGACAACGACCAATGCGTGGCTTTTATCGCGGGCTCACCAGTCGAGACGTGGAAAGGCTGCCGGGGCACTGACATCGGCTCTTTTTTTCGGACAGTTTTGCTCTCCTCTGCTCACGCAGCCTATTGTCCGTATCATTGGCGTACAGCATCTGTTTTCGGTTGTCGGGATCGGGTTGCTTTTTCTCGCATTGATACTTTTTATAGTTGACCGAATGAAGCAGATTAGTTAAAACGTTCTGTGATACAATTTATAATGTCACAAAAAGGATATATTATGAAAACTTTTATCCATAGAGCCAATGAACGAGGGATAGCAGAGCATGGGTGGCTGCATAGCCGGTTTAGTTTTAGTTTTGCCGATTATCATAATCGTGAACGGATGGGTTTTGGGGTATTGCGTGTCATTAATGATGATATCGTCGAGCCTGCTGGCGGTTTTGGGATGCATCCGCACAGCGACATGGAAATTATCACAATGGTCACCAAAGGCTCACTTGAGCATAAAGACTCCGAAGGAAACCACGGTATTATTAGCGCAGGGCAGATCCAGTACATGTCGGCGGGAAGCGGTGTACATCATTCGGAGTTTAATCCATCGAGCGATGAGCCGGTTGAACTGTTTCAAATATGGATTCATCCTCATTCGAAAGGACTTCCGCCACGATACGAACAGCGTGATTTTCGCGATCTTGACAGCAAAAATCGCTGGGCAATCATTGTCAGCGGTGACGGACGGGAGGGCTCTATGCTCATACGTCAAGATGCGTCTATTTTGACAGCGCGTGTGGAAGCAGGGAAAACACTTGTCAGTGAACCGATTAAAGCGGGGCACGGTAGGCTGCTACTGGTGATAGAGGGAGTAATTGAGTCATGTGGATATGTTCTTGGACGCCGTGATGAACTGCAAGTGGTCTCAGATGAGCCTTTTGAAATCTCTGCTAGTACGGATGCGCATCTGCTGTTGTTTGATGTGCCGATGCTGTTTTCCTAATTCTTTTTAAAAAGCATCACTAATTTGCCTACTTCTATTCGAATATGTGTTATCAATGAAACTGTTTTAATATAGATAGCTGTGCGATGCAATCGATCAAGCTTGTCCATTATCCACGTATAGATGAGTGAAAACCACCAATATGAAAGCAGCTGTTCTTTGCCGCTGTTGAGGATTGCCAGAGCCATAACGATAAGAGGAATCTTGCAAAGATAGAGAAGTACAGCACTTACTACGTAGAGTTTAGCCGCTAAAACACCCGAAAGAATCCCTATCCCTTCTCCGATGACAAAGGGAATGATAAAGAGGATAAAAATAGTGCTTCGTCCTGCACGCAGATGAACGTATTCTAAAAATTTCTGATAAATATGAAATGCTGATAGATATCTAATAAGCGGATTAACCGCCTTTTTCCAGATGAAATCTTCAAATAAGATATAGATCAAAATGATGAAGGAGAGGACTAAATCTCGGATGCGCTGCAGTAGTTGACGTAGCCAATTCATTTAAAAAAGTATCCTAGACGGTGTGTTAGATTGATTTTAAAGAGTATAGCGTCCATTTGCTAATAATGAGACGCATGGCAAGGACGATAATCAAGCTTGAAATCCAGCCAGCCATAACATCCGCAGGAAAATGTGCTCCTAAACTGATACGTGAAAGACCTACCAGTAAAACGAATGCTATACCCACCCCTTTTTGCCATGAATGAAGAATAGGCCAAATACTAGCGACAATCAGCATGGCAAATGAAGAGTGGCCGCTTGGAAAACTATGATGGTATTGCGCCTGTCCGATGATATAGATGGTCTCTATAGGTAATGCTAAAGGGGGTCTTGGAAAATCCAGTAACGGTTTGATGATACCAAGAAATAATCCATCGAGAAGATAGGCGACGCCAAATACGGCAATAACACTCATCCAACGCACACTTTGTTCTTGATAGGCATGGTGATTTGCTACAGGAGTTTTGAGGATAGCAGTAAAGGCTGTCAAAATGAGCAGAGTGATGTAAACATTAAACAGTTGATGCGCTCCCAATGCTGTTAGGGCGAGCATTGTCTGATCTAATATTTCAGAACGAATGTTATTGATAAAATGAAAAAGCCAAACGTTTAATCCACCCCAATCATACAAATACCACTTCATAACAATATTTGCACCCATAAAACTACACCGCCAATAGCTGCTCCAATAGCAAGCGCAAACAGCCATTTTTTGCGCGTCAATATCGTGATAGATGCAAGTGAAATAGCGATTTGAATCAGGGTCATTGATTGTGCCAGATGTTCATGGGGTATCATTGCTTGTTCACTTTGACTGTTCGCTTTTTCTGATTCTGCTTCAAGACTTTCTGCTTTTTGTTTGATCTCTTTTTTATCTTTATCATACTTTGCGAGTTGGTCTTTGTAATAAGCTTGCTTTGCCGGAGGTGCAATATCTTCTGCAAGCTCCATTAAATGCATTTTACTGCTTTTGGATTGGAAAAAATTCCATTGATCCGATGCTTGCGCTTTTTTTAATACAGCTTCATTTTTGTAAAGCATCGCTTCATTTTGCGTTGCGCCGCCTTGATAACTGACGATTGCCCCGATTGAGGCTAAAATAGCGGTAAAAATAGCAACATATTGCCCTAAACCTTTTTCTTCACCTGCATGCTCTACTGCATGATCATGTGCTCCGTGTACGTGAAATTCGTGTCCTGACATTTTTTATACCTTGTTAACTTTATTTTTTATTCCAATGTCCTGCATGTTTTACCAGCTGTCATCGCTAGAGATATCATCCGATGAGCCGCTGTCCCAAGAAGAACTGTCATTCATCCCGAAATCTTCACCGCCCATATCGTTATTTGATTGCTGATAACTTTGATTATCAGAGGAATGATTCACAGCATTATTGGATTCTGAAGATCCATCCATAAAATGGTGCATGAGCGCTTCTCCAGCGACAATACCTACTCCTGCTGCAGCACCTGTTGCGAGACCCGACATGATTCCGCCTCCTAACCCGCCACTTTGTTGAGGGTAAGACTGTCCACCTCCATATCCTGAGGGCCCATATGGTCCATTGTTGTTTTGTGGTTGAGGAACTGTGCCGTATCCGCTGTAAGGCGAAGCACTGTTATAAACTGCTGGGCGTGCGAAAAGCGAGCGCATAATCAGCCAGATCAATACGGCGACTGCTATTCCAGCAATCAGCATCATCCATGGAAACTGTTTTTGTACGGATGGAATGGCTACAGCATTTTGTGTGAGGTGACGTTTTAGACTATCAACAGCTGATGGTTTCGCAAACGGCAGTCCCGGAGCCAGTTGTTGCGCTATTGCCAACTCACTTTTGGCTTTTGCAACATCACCTTGCCGTAATACTATTTCTGCATTGACGAAATGAGCTTTGGCGCTTTGCGGGTGTGCTTTT
>JAYVLH010000012.1:0-10751 GCA_043759555.1 Sulfuricurvum sp.
CAGTGATACCAAAGAAAATGGATAATAGTGCAATAGAGAAAGAGGCAAAAAAACTTTTTTCACAAAAAAATTATGCTGATGCACAAGTTTATTTTGAAATGATGCTCCAAAAAAAGTACAAAGTTGATGAAGCCAATTTTTGGATTGCTGAATGTTATTTTGTCCAAAAGAAATATAAAGAAGCTGTCGGATATTATAAACAAAGCGCATCTTTCAATGAAAAATCATCGGTTATGCCAACACTTTTATTGCATACGGGTATCTCTATGGAGCAAAATGGGGATAAAACAAATGCAAAAGCATTTTACAATGCTACAATATCTCGATTTTCTGGATCGGGTGCTGCAATAGAAGCGAAAGAGAAACTCTCTAAACTAAAATAGCTATATGAGCGTTTTCAGCGTATCTATAGCTAAGTATGATAAAATCGCATAATTAAAAAATAAGGATTATGAAATGGCAATTGAATCAAATCAAATCGTTTCAATCGAATATGAAGTTCGTGATGGCGAAAACGTTGTTGACAGTAATGTTGGCGGACAACCTTTGGTATTTATGTTCGGAAAAGGACAAGTTATCCCTGGTTTAGAAAATGGAATTGCTCATATGTCTATGGGCGAAAAAAGTGATGTATTGGTTAAAGCTGTTGATGCTTATGGTGATTACAATGCTGAGGCACAGCAAGAACTTCCACGTGAACAATTTGCAGGTATTGATTTGAATCCTGGTATGACATTGTACGGTCAAGGTGAAGATGGCGGTACAGTTCAAGTAACTGTTAAAGAAGTAAAAGATGATAATGTTATTATTGACTTTAACCATCCTTTGGCTGGAAAAGATCTTATATTTACCGTTACAATCAATAGTGTACGTGAGGCATCTGCTGATGAAGTTATGAGCGGTATCCCTGCTGAAAATGCTGTTGATGACAGCGGATGTTGTGGAAGTGGCGGCAATCACGGTTGTGGTTGTCACTAATTTTCTAACCGCATCAAACGCCTCACTCGAGGCGTTTAAAACTGCCAATCTTTTAAAAGGTCTATCCGTCAATGCCATGATTATTGGTGAGCATGGAACTGGTAAACTCACTCTGGCACGCTATATATTACCCAATGCACCTATTGTTAATGGCAGTAATTTTGATGAGCTTTTAAGCGCATTGGAAAAGCACGATGAACTTATTATTTACCGGCTTGATGATATTGCAAATTTAAAACGTTTTGAAGAAACACTGTGTCGCACTCACACCAGAGTAATTGCAACTGGTGGATTTCGCTACTCTTCGGAGCAATTGGAAGATATTTTTACAATTCGATTTGTTATTCCTCCTCTACGCGAGAGACCTGAAGATATAGAATTATTAAGTAATATCTTTATGAAAGAAGCAGAAATAACCTTTGGTAAATCTGATTTTTTTCAATCTAAAGAATTTTTTCCTGATGTAAGTGAAAATGCATTATCTCTTCGACGACAAGTGTATTTGAATTGTTTGTTGAGCAGTATTAGTGAAAAAAACTTAATGGATATTACCGAAAACTTTCTGGTTCAAAAACTAGGAAGTAATAACGATTATCGAAAATTTTTACATCTATTTGAGGTACCGCTTATTCGTGCGGGTATTAAACGTTTTAAATCGCAATTACAGCTTGCTGATAAATTGGGATTGAATCGTAATACTTTACGTAAAAAAATAGCAGAACACTCTGCTTATCATATAGAAATCAAGGAATAATAATGTCAAAAAAACTGGTAATGATTTTCCCAGGTCAAGGGTCTCAAAGTATTGGTATGGGAAAATCATTTTATGAAAACAGTGAGCTTGCTCGTGAAATGTTCACTAAAGCAGGAGAACGTATTGGTGTTGATTTTGCCAAGCTGTTGTTTGAAGAGAATGAACAAATAAATGAGACTGCGTATACACAACCTGCTATTTTACTCGTTTCAGTCATTGCTTATAAATTATTTCAAGAATCATGTCCAACAGATGTCGTATACTTTTTAGGTCACTCGTTGGGTGAATTCAGTGCCTTGTGTGCATCGGGTGCACTCGATTATGTGGATGCCGTGGAATTGGTTCATAAGCGCGGGATGTTGATGCAAAAAGCCTGCTCAAAGATCAATGCCGGAATGATGGCCGTTTTAGGTTTGGATGATGCCATTGTTGAAGAGATTTGTACAAAAGCTAACGCAGAGGGAAAACAAATTTGGCCTGCTAATTTTAATCAAAATGGGCAATTGGTCGTTGCAGGTATCAAAGAAGATTTGCAGTCAATGGAAAGCGTATTTAAAGAAGCCGGTGCAAAACGGGCATTATTGCTTAATATGTCCATTGCAAGTCACTGTCCACTGCTTTCATCGGCTATGGATCCATTAGGTGAGGCTATGGAACTTGCGTTGAAGGATACTTTTAGTGCCCCTATTATTTCAAATGCGTCCATGCAAAAATATGCGACTAAAAAAGAGGCGATTGATCTGTTAAAAGTTCAGTTGATTCAGCCTGTGAAATACAAGCAATCTATTGAATCTATTGCCAGTGAAATCGATATGATGATAGAATTTGGAAATGGAGCCGTTCTTAAAGGGTTGAACAAGCGTAATGCCCCTAATGTAGAGACAATGGGTATATCCGATATGGAATCACTTGCAAAGGTATGCGAAGCACTATCATGAACATTGCTTTAATTCAATCTTCGCCTAAGCTTAACCGCTCCAATCTTGAAAGCGTCTTGAAGCTCATTGATGCTAATTCAGATGCCGATGTTGTAGTATTTCCTGAATTGGCACTTAGTGGCTATATGCTTCAAGATAAATTGTTTGAAGATGCGTGGAATATTGACGAACTGACACCGTTGGCAAATGCAAGTAGAATGTGTGACATTGTCATTGGCGCAGCCTTATGGGATAATGGAAAAGTATATAATAGCGCATTATATTTCTCAAAAGGCGAGTTGCTGCATATTCATCATAAAAATCATCTTCCTACGTACGGAATGTTTGAAGAGGGGCGTTATTTTGCTGCTGGTAATGAAATTAAGAGCTTTCAAACGGAGTATGGCCATGTTGCTATAGTCGTATGTGAAGACGTGTGGAGAGCTCAGACTTTTGCTGTGCTTAGTTTATTAGATGCAGATGTTATTTATGTATTGGCGGCTTCACCTGCGCGTGACTTTAGTGACGATGGCTTGTTAATTGAATCCCAATGGGATGCATTGTTAAAATCACTCTCGTTACTGACTAAAGCGTATGTGATCTTTGTGAATCGTGTTGGATTTGAAGATGGACTTGGATTTTGGGGGGGCAGCCGTGTGATTACTCCGTTAGGGATAACAGAGCATGCGCTATCACTTTTGGAAGAAGAAGCCCAGATTGTTTCACTGGATCATAGGCTTCAAAAATTAGAGCGATATATTGCCAAATATACATAATAGAAGGAATTAGAATGAAAATAGCCATTATGGGCGCTATGCGCGAAGAAATCGACCCAATATTAGAGCGTATGGATGCATATCAAACGAATGAACATGCCGGAAA
Source organism: Sulfuricurvum sp. (assembly GCA_043759555.1). Lineage (GTDB taxonomy): Bacteria > Campylobacterota > Campylobacteria > Campylobacterales > Sulfurimonadaceae > Sulfuricurvum. Next base: position 3,532 of record JAYVLH010000012.1, read on the forward strand.
TGTGTTTTATACGTGTTCATATAGCGGGCATGAATTGATCATTGCGTATTCAAAAATCGGTAAAGTTTTTTCGGCGATTACAGCAACGGTTATGATAGAGCGTTTTGGTGCACAAACGCTCTTATTTAGTGGTGTTGCGGGAGGAATTTCAAAAGATTTGAATATTGGCGATTTGATCATGGCGAGGGCATTATGTCAGCATGATGTTGATATTACGGCTTTTGGTCACCCCTTCGGATTTATCCCTGAGGGGACTCTTATGAGTGAAGCAGATGAGTCTTTGCGATCAATTGCCAAAGTAGTAGCATCTGATATGGGGATTACTCTGAAAGAGGGGATAATTGCGACCGGCGATCAGTTTGTGGCAAGCAGTGAGCGTAAACTATGGATAGAATCTGAGTTTAATGCTGATGCGCTGGAAATGGAGGGTGCGAGTGTTGCTTGTGTATGCCAAAACTTTAATATTCCATTTTTTGTACTTCGTGCGATCAGCGATACGGCTGATGGTGGTGCAAGTGATGATTTTGATGCATTTTTGAAAACTTCTGCGCAAGTGAGTGCAACGTTTGTTTTAGAGATGGTAAAACATATTGGGCATTAAACTAAACAAAAAAATTATGCGTCGTATCGGTCAAACGAACGCTGAGTTTAATCTCATCGAAGAGGGGGATAAGATCCTTGTTGGATTAAGTGGCGGTAAAGATTCGTTGACGATGATACACGCTCTAAGAGAACAGCAACGGCGTGCACCTTTTAAATTCGAACTCATCGCGGTAACGGTCACGTACGGGATGGGAGAAGATTTATCAAAGCTGAGTGAACATTGTGCCGCATATGGAATACCTCATATTATTCATGAAACCAAGACGTATGCCTTAGCAGAGGTAAAAATCCGTCAAAACTCCTCATTTTGCAGTTTTTTTTCCCGTATGCGACGCGGTGCACTTTATGCTGCGGCATTGGAGCATAAATGCAATAAAGTTGCTCTTGGTCACCATCTTGATGATGCGGCAGAGAGTTTTTTTATGAATATGATTTACAATGGCCACATGCGAGCGCTTGCACCGAAATACAAAGCTGGGAATGGTCTTATTGTTATACGACCTCTTATTCAGCTGCGAGAGCGTCAGCTCGCTGCATGTGCGCTGGAGAATGAAATGCCTACGATAGGGGACGAGATGTGCCCATCTATGCGATTTGATGTTAAAATGCCTCATGCCCGTGCTTCTATGAAAGTTATGCTTGGAGAGATGGAAGAGAAATATCCCAATTTATTTGTTTCGATCAATTCAGCATTTGGTCATATCAGTGATGATACATTTTTTGATCCGCAGCGATTTAATATATAAATTTAACCACTTATTATCAGCACGATAAAATGACAGGTATATAATCTCATCAAGGATAAATCATCCTAATCTCTCAGTAATATCTCTTCTTTTTATCGTGTAGTCATTCTTCAAAGATTCAATAGGTTATCTGATGATTTTTCGGATTCGTAAAATTTCTATCGTCCGGAGAAAAGTGTATTTTTGTTGGATTAAACCGCAGCTTATATGTTTTTGGTAAGTAATAAGATTATGTGTCGCGAGTAGCTTTTATCAAGATAATTGTATTTACAAAAAGATATGACAATGAGTACTTTGGTATTACCTGCTCTCATTAGCAGACCCAAAATCTCATCAAAATGATTCTATCATATTTTATATTGTTTAAATCATTAATTGTTAGTCAACCTTGAGTTTTTAAGACAATTTAGGTAATTTGTGTGTACAAATAGAGAACCATTTTACGAAGGAGTGTGTGATGATCAGTGTCAGCGAAATCTTTACACACTCCATAGAGATTAAAGGATCAAAATTTAGTGCGTTTTTAATGCCTATTTCATTGTATGAGATACAAATGAAACGTTTGCGTGAAGAACATCCCAAAGCAGTTCATTTTGTCAGTGCTTTTCGAAGTCTTAATGAATATGATCAGATTGTTGAATACAGCGGTGATGACGGTGAGCCCAAGGGGACATCGGGTAAGCCGACACTCTCAGTTTTGCAAGGACATGGGATGATTAATGTTGCAATCATTACCGTGCGTTATTTTGGCGGGACGAAATTGGGCCCCGGAGGATTGGTACGTGCCTATGCTCAAGCAGCTAATGCTGCGTTGACAACTGCAATCTTGCTTCCCTACGAAAAACTTTTACGTCAAAAAATTACGTGTGACTATTCGCATGTATCGATGGTTGAATATGAGTGCACTGGACATCATATTCACATTATTACTAAAAACTTCGATGAGCGCGGTGCGATGTTTGAAGTCGAGGGGACTTTGGAAAATTTAGAACGGTTTTACAGTGCTCTTGGGAGAACGATTCTCAAAGTGTAACTATTCTTTACTCCATAGCTTTTCATTTAGTTTGAGCTCTTCGACAATTCCAATTGTATATCGCAATGTGTTGATGTATTCCATCGCCTGTTTGAAATCCAGTAAAGAAGTAAAAATGGTAGCCTCAAAAAGGTCTTTTTTTGTTCCAATACCGATGTGAATATGGTTATGAACAAACGAGATGAACAGGGGATGGCTGAGTTTTTTTTGAAAATCTAAAATCCGTTTCATCATGGAATGACTGAGTATATAGCGGGCTTCTATCGGATTGTTTCCGTAAACCACAAAATGTCTTTCAAACTCAGGATCATCAAGCTGGACAACAGTGTCACGTGACATATTTTTAGATTGAAGCCATCCGCCAATCAAATTACCAAATGTTTTTTCTGCGAAATCAGGGAGAATTATGGTGCGGTTTTTAAAGTACTTGTTAAATTCAGCGACGAGAAAAAGTCCACGGAAAAGTGTATGCCATTGGGTACGTCCTTTGGAATTTTTGGTCTGATATTCAACATGAATGTCGGAAAACTCCAGAGGAACATTATTGATAGTGCCTTTTACGTAATCATTTCCAGTGTAGCGGTCAACAGTGTGATTAAAGAGTTTTGACCGTTCAAAAAGATGCTGTGAGATCATAAAATCAGGGTTGTAGAGAAGATTAGGATCGATGGCGATAATGAGAGGGGTAATAATCTTGCTTTTAAAATCTTTGATATATCCTTGAACCATAAAACGATAGACGATTCCTGCAATGGCAACAAAAGCAATCAAAATAGTGATAAAAAATGGATTAAATAAGCCAAAGTTTTTACCCATATAAATGGCCATTAGCAATAAAATAATGACCCCCATACCTCCGTACCATTTTAACTTAGAAACAATATGTGTCCGTGTTTTTTCAAGCTCAGTTAATGAAGGATAAAGCTCTTGATAATAAAAATCAGTAAGGTCAGAGAGTGATTTCATGATTGGTTACTTTTAACAATGTATAGGTCCAGCTGCACTCATAATAATTGGTATTCTCAGTCTCGATGGGTGTATACTGTCATTTATTAAAGAGCGAATCGACATCGACATTCTGACGTTCAGTCGTGGTGATTTCAAAAACAGCTCGGCGTGAAAGTTTCATCCATTCGGCCATGATGTTGGTTGGAAACATTTCGATGGCGTTATTGAGATCAGTGACGGCTTGATTATAAGTACGGCGTGCAGCGGAGATCTGCTCTTCAATTTCATTTAAAGAGCGTTGTAGATGGATAACGTTCTCATTGGCTTTTAAATCAGGATACGATTCCATCGCAATAGTGATAGCACCCAGCGCAGAGGTGAGTTTGGCATCGAGAGAAATTTTTTGATCCGGATTGATTCCTGGCTTCATTGCAAGCGCCCTAAGCTCGGTTACTTTTTCAAGTGTTGATTTTTCATGTTCCATGTATTGTGAAACCGATGCAACCAGGTTTGGAATAAGGTCGAACCTTTTTTTTAAGATGGCGTCTACTCCTGCAAAAATATTTTCAACCTGATTTTTTTTGGCAATTAATGTGTTGTAGATAAGGATGGCAATAAGAATTGTTATCCCAATAATGATGAGCAATATTTTCATGGTCTATTTTCCTTTGATAGTGTTATTGTCAGATAATACTGTTAAATTCTACAGTTCATGTAAATTTTATTAATAAATTAACAGTTATTTGTCCTTGGTGCTCGTAAATATCGATGGTACTATTTATAGAAGGATGGAGTTTTTGTAATGTTCCTTGCAAAGAATGAAGGACATGCATAAATTTTGGAATCATGGGCGCTGAAAGAGTGTTTACATGCCCTTTTTTAATAATCATAGCCAGTGAATTAAGCCCACTGTAATAGATGGCTTTATTAATAGCGCGATTGATTCTATAGTCTTTCATCATAGTAATGTTTTTGGTAAGAACTTCACGTTCTGCTCCACTTAAGAGATGATTATTTCGCGCTCTCTCAAGCTCATCAGTAATCTCATTTTCAGCAATATATTTTTGTTGTGTGATATCCTCATCCAAAGTAGTGTCACAAGCACGTATTTGTGAAAGTATTTCATCTGAATTCAAGGGTTTGTCTGAGGCAAGAAAAGTGTAGCGTTTATCTTCAATATAATCATGATTGAGGGCTAGAATCAATTCAGCAAGCATACTAAGATAAATGTATTTATCATCTTTAGCTACATCGAAAGATATCCCATGTGCAGAAATCAATGCTTTTGGACCTGAATATGTAAGTTTCATTTAAAAATTCCTATTATCGATTGTATTTCAAAAAAGTTTATATTCAAAAAGTATAGCATCGGAGTGCAAAATGTTACTTAAGTTTTAGAGATTTTAAGAGCTGTATCTATTAATATTGTTAATATTATATTAATAGCGATTTAACACCCATGTGTTAAACTTCATATAAGATACTATTTTTAAGGGGTTTATATGCGTTTATTTCATTCTTCATTGGTTTTAACAGCCTTTTTATCTCTACCTCTTTTTGCGATGGGAGATGAATACCATGAGCATGCTTCTATTTCCTCAGTGCAAGTGATTCATGCTAAGGGAACGGTAAAATCGATTGCAGAGAATCATGAAAGTCTGCGTATTTTTCACGATCCGATCCCCTCTCTGGGATGGCCTTCTATGAATATGCCTTTTGAAGTGGTTGATCATGAGCTGACTCATTCGCTTGAAGTAGGGGATAAAGTGGATTTTGAATTTATCCAAAAAGAGGGCAAAAATACTATTGTTCGGATGAAAAAGCAATGAGTCGTAGTGTCTATCTCTTACTTTTAGGGATGGTCGCTCTTCATGCACAGGAAATAGCCCCTGCTTCACCTAAGGCAACTCAAGGAAAAATACTTTACGTCCCCATAATGAAACCTGTTGATTTTTACGAAGAAGTACGGATTCAAAAAGAAGATCAAAATAGTACAAAATTAGGTGGAGCAAAATGAAAAAAAAGCTTTGCTTATGTTTGGGTGCATTGGTAGCTTTTACTGGGTGTTCGACTATCTCGCAAAAAGATGTTTTTAGTGACCTGAATCAAACAATATCTTTACGTGGAGCGAGTAATCTTCAATGGATTAAGACACCAGAAGAAGCAGACCTTGTAGATAAGAGTGTGCATGATTTTCTGTCACAACCTTTAAGTCAAGAGAATGCAGTACGTATCGCATTAATCAATAATCGTTCTTTGCAGCAAAAGTATGAGCAAATTGGTATTTCTCAAAGTGAATTGGTTCAAGCTGGGCTTATGACTAATCCACTGTTGGGTTATTCACTTGGGCATGGTGGCGGAGTTACGACGTCTACATTGAGTCTTGATGTGGCATTTTTAGATCTGCTATGGATACCGCTTCGACGTGAATTGAGCGGCTTGGCACTAGAGGAGACAAAGTTACGTGTTGGTAATGAGGTTCTAAAAACGGTTCGGAATGTTAAAAAAACCTATATTGACGCACGTGTATCCCAAGAACAGGTTTTGTTGTATGAAAGTCAACTTAAATCCTATGAAGTATCGGTACAGTTGGCAATGCGTCAATATACAGCGGGTAATCTCTCAAAACGAAGTTTATTGAAAATCCAAGACACTTATTCCCATGCACGTCTGGAATCTATAAGGCTTCACCGTGATAATGTGATTGCAAGGGAAGATCTTAATCGGATACTTGGGTTATATGGAACGCAGACGAATTATACGCTAGATATGCAGCCGTTAACACTTTCGGTTCCACTGGCAGATTCAGATGGATTGGAAGCTAGAGCTATCGCCAATCGTCTTGATATGTATACAGCGATAAAAGAGGTAGATGCAGCAGCCGTACAAGCAGGATATGCGAAAAGTACGCGATTATTGAGTGGATTGGAACTTTCGGGCCAAAGTGAAAAAACAACTAATATAGATCGTTTTAATACTTTTGGGGTAAAAATCCCCATTCCGATTTTTGATTTTGGGCAAGGGCATGTGAGTAAAGCGGAAGCGCTCTACAATCAAAGCGTTCATCATCTTTATGAAGTCGCGGTAAATATTCGTTCTGAAGTGCGTGAAGCATATACATCGTCGCGTTATGCCTACGATAGAGCGCATGAAACATCTGAAGTGATTGTCCCTGTGAATAAGCAAATCTTGGAGGAAACACAGCTCTTTTATAATGGTATGTTGGACGGTATTTATGAGCTTCTTGAAGATCAGCGTCGTTTTGGTGAAGCTCAGAGGGAATCATTGGATGCGATTGGGGAATATCAAAAATCGCAAGCAGATTTGATTTATATTTTAGGTGGAGAAAACAATGCAACACAATAACAGACGCAATTTTTTGGGACTTGGCGCAACACTTTTAGCTTCTGCAGCCCTTACTTCAGTAGTAAAAGCGGATGAAACAAATCATTGCGAAATACCTGAGACTAAACGACAGCTCACCCTTGTCAAAGACCCTGAACGTGTTTTGTCTCCATCCACGATTATTACTCCGAAAAAAGGGAAAAATTATAATCCTGTTGTCACTCTCAACGGGTGGACATTACCGTATGAGATGAAAGAGGGGGTAAAAGAGTTTCATCTCATTGCCGAACCTGTAGTACGCGAATTTTCTCCCGGGATGGTGGTGAACTGCTGGGGATATAATGGTACATCACCAGGACCCACAATCGAAGCGGTGGAAGGTGATCGGGTACGGCTTATTGTGACCAATAAACTGCCTGAACATACAACGATTCATTGGCATGGATTGATCTTGCCTAACGGTATGGATGGGGTAGGGGGGCTGACACAACCACAGATCGCACCTGGAGAGACCTATGTGTATGAATTTACTCTGCATCAAAGCG
>JAYVLH010000013.1:0-6193 GCA_043759555.1 Sulfuricurvum sp.
TAAAGAAACTCCATATCCCCCACGCTTTATTTCATTTAAACTGCTAGAGCCAATCATCCCATAGTCAATAAATGCCGTAGCGCGCATTTTTGCTTCAGGGACAAGCGGCATACTTAATTCAAGAGAGTTTGAAAATGTTTCTGTTCCGCCAATCAAATCTAACTTTCCATCTCCATTAGCATCATGACCACTGTTAGGAGATAACGAATAGCTTTGATATCCTCTAACGGATCCGATGCCTCCCATATAAAATTTTTCTGCAATTGGAAGACTTGTCCCGGTGTCTTGAACATAATTAAATCGTGCCTTGTAACGGAGAATTAAATCTGCATCTATTAGCTTTTGAAGTCCCTGATAAATCCCAAAGCTAGTACGGCTTTTCCAAAAATTTGCGCTTCCGCCTAATCCTGCTTTTTCAATACTTTGAGAGAATGCCATTCCCTCACGTGGAACATAATAGTCATCTGTATTATCAAATGTACCGGATAGACTCAGAGAACTTTTAGAATAGCTCTCATATGCTCCAGGATATAAAGCTGTAGTGTTAACATCACTATATTGATTTTTTGAATAGCTATATCCTGTATATCCGCTCACATAACGGCTAAAGCGATGCCCAGCACCAAGACTAAGACCAGTTGAGTTAGTCGTATAAGTAGTATATTGAGTTGACGTATTAAAAATAGAGAAATTACCGCTAAAATCACTGTCGTTTAGACGAGGATTTGAGATATTAAAGGCATAGTTTTTTGTACGTTGCGATTTTTCTAAGTTAAGTCCGACATTGATCCCTGAACCGAAAATATTACGGTCACTCACTGCGACACTGACCATAACACCGCCAAAACTTCCATATCCTCCACCCAGTTGAATATTGCCAGTAGGTGCCTCTTTGGTCTGGACAATCAAGTCCATCGTTTCATCATCGATACGCTTCTCTTCGATCGTTGTACTCTCAAAATAGCCTGTGCGCCCTAGCGCATTGCGTGAATCTTTAAGATTTGTCAAACTGTACAAATCTCCCGGTGCTAAAAAGAGTTCTCGCCGTGTCACACGGTCAAGTGTACGATTATTTCCTGCGATGATGACGTTATTGATATGTACCTTTTTACCAGGAATGATTCGATACACAACATCGACCGTTTTTGCCTCTTTGTCTTTTTTCAAATCAGGCTGAACCTGCACAAAAGCGTATCCCAAATCGGCAATTTTCGTTTTAATCCGCTCCGCATCGTCTCGAAATGTTTTGATATTAAAAGGTTTATTTTTTTCAAGCTTTATGACCTCCAACAGTGCTTTATCATCAATCACTGCGTTATCTTGAAAAATAAGGATATCGGAAACGCGAAAAATATCTCCTTCAAAAACGTTGTACGACATTGACGCTTCATAGTGATTGAAATCTACCGCAACAAAAGGCTGATCTATTTTGGCATCCAAATATCCATTTTGCATATAGTAATCACGAATACGCATTGGATCGTACTGTAATTCGGCAAGTTTCATCTTACCGTCATTGCGACCCCACATCCATCCCATGAACTCTTTTTCTTTATTGGCTGTCGTTTTCTCAAATACATCTCTATCACCGTCGACTACGCCATAATATTTGAGATCTTTAATAATAATCTCTTCTCCTTCATTGGCAATAAAGGTAACATGCATACTTCCGTTTTCAAGTTTCTCACTTTCCACTTCTACGACCGAATCAATCTTTCCATCTTGATTTAATGCTTCAACAATGCGTTTGCGCGCAGTTTCGAGTCGTGCAGGATCATAAAGAGAACCTTTTTCAATTTGCAAAAGAGTTTTTTTGGCCTCTTCATCGTTGTCTTTATATCCTTTTAGCTCGATCTTAGAGATAATCGGTTTTTCTTTAAAGTGAAAGGTAACGATTCCATTGTCTTCATCTGCCCATACATCCTCAAAGTATCCTTGATCAAAAAAAGTTTTGACTGTTTTATCCACAACTACAGGATCGAGAGGCTCGCCAATCTTTACGGAGTTAAGTTGCTTAGCAACGGCCTCTGAGATATGAACCATACCATCATAATGAATGGCTTCAACATTTTGGGTAGACGCGTGCACTAGGGCTGAACAGAGTAATAAAGAGAGGGTGATTTTTTTCAAATTAAAATCCATTGCGTTAAATTATCACTTATTTTACCACCCTATTGGTTAATATTTCTGTAAATCTGCTAGAATACGCTAAAGAAGAAGCTAAATAAGGGTTAAACTATGGAGATTGGAATCGTCGGACTGGGACTTATGGGTGGATCGATCGCTCTTTCGCTAAAAAAGCTCCCTTTCGTCACTTCAGTTATCGGTAGCGATCACAATCTTGAGCATCAACAAACAGCACTTGAACTTGGATTAGTTCATGCGATTGTCCCTTTCGAAATCCTCAAAGAACGATGTGATGTGATCTTTTTTGCAGTCCCTGTTGATGGGGTCATCGCGCTTTTAAACCAATCCATTGATTTGGCAGGCAGCGATAAGACTCTTATTGATTTGGGAAGTACCAAAGCGCTTATTGTCAGTGCGATCCCACCAGAAATTCGCGAAAATGTCGTCGCCGCCCACCCAATGACGGGAACAGAACAATTTGGACCAAAAGCCGCGTTCGAAGGACTTTATACCGACAAAGTCGTCGTTTTGTGTGATCTCGAACACAGTGGTAAAAAACAGCGAGACGTTGCCCTCAAACTTTTCCGTGCGATAGGAATGCAAATCCATACCATGGGTGCCGCGCAGCATGACCGCCATGCCGCAATTATCAGTCATATGCCCCACATCATCTCTTACGCACTTGCTAATACCGTATTGGCACAAGAAGAAAAAGAAAATATTTTGGCACTTGCAGCGGGAGGATTTCGTTCTATGAGCCGTTTGGCCAAAAGTTCTCCAACCATGTGGGAAGATATTTTTCGCCAAAATCGGGCCAACGTTCTCGCAGCAGTAGAACTTTTTCAACGTGAACTTGCCACGCTCAAAGAAGCACTAGAAGAGAAAGACTACACGACACTGCACAAAGAGATGAAAGATGCCAATAAACTTTCTGAGATTTTTACATAACTTTTAAACGTCAATCATCTCAAGATATTGATAATAATACCCTATCGTTTCCTCATCAATTTTTTCTACTGTCGGAGCATATTTGTACGGTTCTAACCGCGTAAAAAGGTTTTTATACCCATTGAGCATTTGTTCATTATCATAAGCGAAAAAGAGGGCCTCTTTACTGATGATGTAAGCACTTTGTTTTGGATTTTCTAAATCAATGTTTTGCAATATTTCGTAATGCGCTTGTCGCTTGTTTATGTTTTTAGCTCGCTTCCATTGTGTAAACCACATCATACCGCCCGTAAAAATGAGTAGCGAAATAACCACAAGAGCGCTAAACCAATAAATAGACATATCAGGAACGTCAACCAGCGGCATAATATCGTGAAGCGGAATATCGATAGACTGCTGATTCATGATCTCCCCTCAAATAAGCGGCGGAGTACCACCGAAGCATTAGAATCTGTATAAAGCTTTACCGCCCGTATCCCTGAAGAGCGAAAGGTGTCAAACAATTGCGCATCGTGTGCACGTACTTTTTGTGCATATTTTTCAACACTGGAGCTATTAAAATCCCCTTCTAGCACTGCCCCGCTCTCCGGATCACTCAACGTACCAAATCCAAAAGCTTCCGGTTTTTCTTCAAATCTATCGCGTACCACAACCGCGACTACTTCATGTTTTTTCGCCAACAGACGCAATTGCGGAATATCGAAAAAATCGCCGATAATGACAATCAGCGATTTACGTTTCAGTCGTTTCGTCAGCGTCTGTGCCATCACACTGTAAGAAGCATGATGCCCTATTAAGTCTGCGTTCATCACCTTCTCAACACTCATGGCCACGACAAAACGTTTTTTGCTTCCCCGTACCTCATCTAGTAAATCTTCACGAAAATTATAATGCGTAAACATATCCCCATTTCCAATCGCAGAATATCCAATCAAAGCTACCGCTTCTGCCACACTATCAATTTTAGATCTGACCCTTCCAAAAGAGAGTGCTCCTCCTAGCATTGCTACTGTGACAATATGCAGTTCACGCTCTTCACGAAATACTTTGACATAGGGGCACTGCAGTTTTGCGGTAACATTCCAATCAATATGACGCGTATCATCGCCACTTATGTATTCTCGAAGTTCAATAAAATCATATCCTTCACCCCGAAATATCGAAGGATTGTTGCCAATACGATCTCCCACGATTTGACGGCGGGCACGGATGAGAATTTCTTTGGTCTTTTTCATTGATTATGGTATGGGTACAGCTTTAGCAATTTGCTCTATAAGCATATCGACATCGATATTTTCGGCTTCTGCTTCATACGAGAGAATAATACGGTGACGCATAATATCTTTGAGAATACTCATTACGTCGCTTGGGGTCACAAACTCTTTACCGCGTAAAAATGCAACTGCACGGGATGCTTTAAATAAATCAATACTCACACGAGGACTTGCCCCGAATTGTATGTATTTTTGAATCTCTCCCAATCCAACTGTCTCAGGGGTACGCGTCGCTTGTACCAGCGCAATCATATAGCGTTCTACTTCTTCGTCGATATGGATTTCCCTCACCGTCTCTTTGAGTTTTTCCAACATCTGCTTATCAATTACCGCTTCTATCTCTTCGTGTGCGAATGAAGCCACACGCCGTGCAATAGCGAGCTCCTCTTCAAGTGTATTGTATCCGACGCGCAGTTTCAACATAAAACGATCCAGCTGTGCTTCTGGAAGCGGATAAACCCCCTCGTTTTCAATCGGATTTTGTGTTGCCATAACCAAAAACGGCGAAGAAAGTTTAAAACTCTCATCCCCCAATGTTACTTGATGTTCTTGCATCACTTCCAACAATGCCGATTGTACTTTTGCTGGAGCGCGATTTATCTCATCTGCGAGGAGAAGATTGGTAAAAATAGGCCCTTTTTTGATTTTGAACCCATTGTTTTGAGGGTCATAGACCTCTGCACCCAAAATATCGCTTGGTAACAGATCGGGGGTAAACTGTACGCGTTTAAATCCTAAACCAAGCGATTTTGAGAGAGCTTTGACAGTTGTTGTTTTTGCCAGTCCAGGGATTCCTTCGATCAGGATATGTCCCTCACACAGTAATCCAATCAGCAAGCCATCGATCATTTTTTCGTGACCGACAACGACTTTTGCAACTTCAGAGCGTATGGCATTTATAGTCGTTATCATTATTTTTCCTCTTGCATAATTAATTTCTTTTTCGCTTCACGTACATCCATTTTTCCCTCTTCCAATGCTCGAATTACCTCATCAAAACGTTTTTCTCCGCTCAAAGATAATATTCGCACCAATTCGCTGCGGGTGGATGCAGACTCCCAGAAGGTACGTCTTTTTCTCACGGGGCGACGTTTCCATAACCATCGGACTGCTTCATTTAACCCTATTCCCAACCCAATAAAAAACAGATACAAAGCATACCGCTTGAGTCTTCCATAATCACTAATCTCAGGGACATCAAGCAAAGATGAAAACGCATATCCTTCCCCTACTTCAACATAAATAGGTTTACTTGTGAGCGTTACAGTTTGATTTTTTACCGTATCAAAATAGCTCAGCTGCAAAGGCTTGATCGTATACGACTCACTGGCGACTAACGCAAACTCTTGGGAAACTTCCCCCTCAAACCCCTGCGCCGATGGAGTCAATGATTTTTGAGGCAATTGTGCAAAGACTTTTACCCCGCTAATATTGAGCTCATAAGGGGTCATCTCATCCAGATTTCCCTCTCCTCGTACGATAATACTCAAATGCAATGGCTCATGTGCGCGAACACTCCTAACATCAGGCCTTACCTCAAACGTCAACTTTCCGGTAAGTGCCATCGTGTTTTTATTCGCAACCAATGTGACGTAGGGAAGGGTTGCTTTTTCTTCGACAATATCATTTTTACTGAGATTATCACGCCCCAATACCGTATTTTCGACCGCACCCAATCCCGTAAACCGAATCACTGCCTCCGTATTGATTTTAATAGCACCCGGTATTTTAGGAGTGATAAGAACATCAAAGGTTTCGATTCGCTTACCGGCGATCACCCTATCTTGCTCCGTTAAGATGGTGGCTTTATAACTTGGTGTATCCTCGAATTTTAATTTGATGGA
>JAYVLH010000014.1:0-7816 GCA_043759555.1 Sulfuricurvum sp.
CCTGTTGCTATCCCGCCTGTCAATGCAATAGCGTATTCGTATGCCATTAATTACGGATAATGCCCAAATAGTTTTTACGCACATATTGAGGCATTGCGAAAGAAGCAGTTTGAACATCACAATTGTAATAGCTATGCCCTTCAAGCAAATCACTGCGCTGCAAGATGATATCCGCAGTCGGATGATACTCTTTGGAACATAACAGTAACGTTGACCCGTCTTCGAGATGATAGGGCATAATAATTTTAAAATACTTCCCTAAAATCTGCATCAATGTTGTATTTCCATCCACATCGTCCAAATGAGGGTGCTGTGCCACCAGCAAGCCATCATCTTTTAGTGTACGATTAATATGAGCCATAACAGCGCTGTCACTGCTTAGAGCATCCAACAAGACCACATCCGCACTTTTATCTTGTGTGTTACGAAATGACGCAAGAAGATCAGCGGCTTCTGTCGTCACGACAGCTGAATCACGGTAACGACCAAGCTCTCCCATAAGCAATTGCTGATTATCGCTTACGAGCAATACCGATGTCGGAAGTTTGTGCGTACACAACGCTACGTGTACCATCATTTCAGGGTAAATAAATGTTTTCATTTGGCTAAAGCTCTTTTGTGGTTAATTTTCAAAGCGATTGTAACACGCGCAGATTAAACCTCATTGAAAGCCAAAGGCAATACGATACGACTTAAGACTAAATGAAACTCATCTCATTATAATCACATAATATTTTTATTATAAGTTGGAAATCAAATATGTGCGCAGAAAAAATTCAACGCTTTTTAATGGCAATCGTCTTAACCATCTCTATGGTTCTCTTTTTCCAAGGATTTACACTTTACGGAATGATCCTTCAAGGATTTGTTATTGCAATGATTGTAGTCTGGGCTATTAAAGATTTTTGTCCATCATTGTGGATATTTTCAAAACTCTTTGGTAAGTGCCCATCTAAGTAATCTGTTCTAAAAAAAAGATTAGTTATAATTGCGTTATTAAACCAGATAAGGTAACCCAATGAGCAATATCAGCTACAAAGATGCCGGTGTCGATATTGACGCAGGCAACAACTTCGTCGAAAACATCAAACCTCTTGTCAAATCAACCAAAATTCCTGGAGTACTAGGCGGAATCGGTTCGTTTGCAGGTGCTTTTGAACTCCCTGCCGGATACCGCGAACCTGTTATGCTCGCCGCAACCGATGGCGTAGGAACCAAACTTAAACTTGCCATCGATTCAGGTATCCATAATACCGTTGGTATTGATCTCGTGGCTATGTGCGTCAATGACCTCATCTGCAATTTCGGGACTCCTTCTTTCTTTCTCGATTACTATGCAACAGGAAAGCTTGATGTAAAAGCCGCCACAGCAGTTGTCGGCGGTATTGCGCAAGGGTGTATCCAGGCAGAATGTGCTCTTATCGGCGGCGAAACAGCAGAAATGCCGGGTATGTATCACAGTGATGATTACGATCTGGCTGGATTCGCTGTTGGCGTCGGAGAAAAAAGCGAACTCGATCGGACAAGTCACGTCAAGGCCGGTGATGTTCTCATCGCACTTCCTAGCTCAGGGTTGCATTCCAACGGATTTTCATTGGCGCGTAAAGTATTATTTGAAAAAATGGGAATGAAATTTGAGGATGACTTCGAAGGAAAACCTCTCATTGATACTTTGCTTACACCTACACGTATTTACGTCAAAACCTTTAAAGCGCTTAAAGAGAAGATCCAAGCATTAGCACACATCACCGGTGGAGGAATCGTTGAAAACCTTCCACGGGTCCTTCCTGATGGACTGCGTGCTGTTATTACCGAATCGTCTATTCGTGTATTGCCGATTTTTGAACTTATCGGGCAGCATGTAGAGCGCAGTGAAATGTTCCGTGCATTCAACATGGGGGTAGGAATGATTTTGGTCGTTAAAGAAGAAAATGTTGCCGATGTTTTGAGCGCAACTGACGGATATATTATCGGGCATCTTGAAACTGGTGATAAAGAAGCAATATTAGTATAATCATTTGATATAATCGTCCTATTAACTCCAGACTAAAAGGACGTATTCATGATAGGTAAACTTCTACTTGGCGTTGTAGTGACTGCTGTAGCAATACAGTTCATTCCCTACGGCAAAAACCATACTAATCCCCCTATTATCAGTGAACCCCAATGGGATTCCCCTCGAACCAAAGAGCTCTTTAATAATGCCTGTGCCAACTGTCACTCCAATCAAACTACCTATCCATGGTATAGCGATATAGCTCCAGTTTCATGGCTCCTTCAGCGTGACATAGACGAAGGACGTGAACACTTCAATGTTTCGGCATGGGGTGCTCAGAAAAAAAATAAAGGTAAAGATGCCGCGAAGGAAGTGCGTGAAGGAGAAATGCCGCCATGGTTTTATCTCCCGACTCATCCAGAAGCCAAGCTTACTGATGTTCAGAAACAAGAGCTCATAAGCGGTTTAGAACAAACCTTTGGGAAAGCAGAAGCGGAAGAAGAAGAAAAATAATTATCTCTTCTCTTCTTAGCGATAGAAGAGGTTCAATCCTCTTCTTTCTTATCCTTGTCTTCTTCTAATAAATCTTCTCGCGGGAATGTAAACGTTGACTGACGGACGACCATTACCTTCATTTTATCATCCATAGCATACGCTTTAATCGTAATAGGAATAACTGTATCTTTACGATCATCTTTCACTAACATCTCATCAGCATATAAAACAACAACTTTTTTCTTAACAACACCCGGCTTCACGTTAAACGGTCCTGCTGGTTGTGCAATTTTAATTTTTCCTTCTAACCCTTTAGGTGCTATAACCTCGAAATAGTATTTATGATCTTCATTAAGCGTATTTTGCAACAAGAACGTATAGGCATTATCAACACGTACTTTACCCTCATCGGTATGAGTAATCGAATAGAGACGATTTTCTTTGTTAATATTAAGAAGCATATACTCTTTTTCGCTTCCCATCATTACTATAATAGCCGTAGTAATAAGCAATATAATCATATATCCCATAATTTTTGGGCGGAAATAGTTCGTTTTCCCTTTCATAAATAAAGTCTCTTTTTCACTCGACCACTCAACCAGGGATGGTTTGCCTAGTTTGCCCATTACTTCTGTACATGCATCAACACATTCTAAGCAGTTAATACACTCCAGCTGAAGTCCTTTACGAATATCTATATGGGTAGGACATACGGTAACACAGCTTTCACAGGTGGTACACTCAGCACTTGGATTAATTTTTAAAAGATCTTTTTGTGTCGTAAAATTCTTGACGTGCTGATCGCTGTAAATCTCACCGCCGCGATTAGGGTTATAAATCGCCATAACAGTATCGTCATCATACAAAACGGATTGGATACGTGAATATGGGCATACATAAACACAAAAATTTTCTTTCAAGAAAACAATATCATAGACTAAAAAGGCAGCTATTCCCGCGATAGTTCCCAATAAAACAAAATGTTTTTCCGGATTTTGCATGTACACCAAAAAATCTTCAGGAGGGACAAAGAACCACATTAAATCTGTCGCAGCAAGAAGTGCTAATCCCAACGCGATCAAAAGAACGACAACGCGCTTGACCTTATTTGCTGTTTTGGAATAATCAGGCTCTTGCTGTTTATTTTTAATTCGCTTTCGAAGACCAAAAATTTTTGTCTCGATCAAATCACGGAACGCTACGCGAAAAATAGTCTGAGGACACATCCATCCGCAGAAAAATCGACCGCCCAATGCCGTAATACCAAATACTCCGATAAAAAGAAACATCAGGAGAAAAGGCATCAAATAGAGCTCTTGCATGTCAAATTGAACAAACATTAAGTGAAGTTTTAGCTTGTCAAAACTAAGTAAAAAGAGATGATTGCCATCAATTCGTATCCATGGAACTACCAATGTAAAAGCAGTCACAAATACAAAAAACCAATATCGTTTAATACGATAGGGAATCCATCCTTTTAGATACGCTTTCCCTTTCGGGGCTACTGTCTCTGTACTCATTTTTTATCCTTTATAATTGATTCAATGCTGGGCACTGAATAGTTTCAATCATTATTGCTCGCGTATTTAGACTGTTGATTGAAAGAACAACGCCCTGCACTAATGTTTTTAGCTCTCGCGATTCCACATAGTCTTTCAATGAACTGCGGCTCACATTCATTTGACGTGCAATCTCGCTGACACTGTGACCTTTTTTTAACAGAGTAATAATCTCATCAAGGTGAGCATCGAATTTAGATACTGATTTAGACCCTCGTGGACGGCCTATTCCCTTTTTATCATCAGTCTGTACCATTTGTCGTAGCTGATCAATAAGGCCTAAAACAACCATTATATCACTCTGGGCATTGATTATAATACCTTGTTTGACACAATGAACTGTATTGCCATTCTTAAGCAGGCAGCTTGTCATTTGCACCACATCTTCAATATTTGTACTTAATACCCATACATCGTATATCAATAACGTATCAGCATTTAAAGAACGAAACAGTTCTACAACATTATTGCGTTCACTTATCCGTTTATTTTGGGATAATTGATCAATCATCTCTTTATCAATAGGAAGTTCCATTTGACCACTGTAAGCATTGATCAATTTTAATTGCTCATAAACGTTATCAAAATCTTTATCAGGGCGAATATAACTAACAGTCATTGCGGTTAAATCTCTTTATACGTAGAATTTAATCGTCATAATAGCCCATATCGACGCTTTAAGTCAATAAAAAAAGTCTTTATTTCGTCACAATTACATCACTTAAGATAACAACTTCGCATTGAAGCTCAATGGCAAATGCTTCAAGCACCCGCCTCTGTGCTTCACGTATCAAATAAAAGGCATCCTCAAAAGTTCCCCCACCGTAGTTAACGAGAAAGTTAGCATGCACTTCACTAAATGCCATCGCCCCTACATGCTGTCCTTTTAATCCTACAGCCTCAATCAATCGTCCCGCATAGTCATTCGGCGGATTTTTAAAACAGCTCCCTGCGCTTGGATCATTAGGTTGATTGGAGCGCATTTTGGCAAACATCTCAAGGTTCTCAAATGAAAATCCCTCTGCCCGCTCAAAAGCTGCTTCAAAAACTACTTCATTTATAGATGTTGTCCGATACCCGTATTGAATTTCTCCTTTGGGTATCCATCCGCTTTGCGTACGAATCGCAATTAAATGGTTGAAAATTTCATATTCTTTAAGTCCGGCATTCATCTTCAGCATGCCACCAAGCGTGCCTGGAAGTTTAGAGAGATATTCAAAATGAGCGATATTGTTTTTTTTACAAAACGATACCACGCGCCCTCCTGGAGTCGCTGCCCCAATAATAAGCTGATTGTCTTCTATACGAATAAAGTCATAGTGTTTGGATAGAATCATAAGCGGTGGCGGAGTGGGTGAAACGAGAAGATTATTAGCACTCCCAACAATCCTTCTGCCCTCGGGTACAATGTCATCTTCGATAAGAGCGACCTCTACAATCGGACCAATACGAATGGAGCTAAATTTAGAAAAATCGATAGTTTTAAAGTTCATTGCATAAACGTAGGGATCATATTGAACATACGGATTGTAAAGTCTTGCATCTCATTCATCATCCATGGCATGGTGAGGATAATGACAATAACAATACCGATAATCTTTGGAATAAAACTCAGCGTCATTTCATTGATCTGCGTCGTCGCTTGAAAAATACTCACAGCAAGACCCAAAAACATCCCTACCAATAATGCTGGCAATGACAAAATCAACGCGATTTTAAAAGTTTCGATCCCAAGACCGACGAGTTCTTCTTGTATCATTTTAATTTCCTGACGCCAACAGAGCAAAGCTCTGTTTGGCTATGCAAACGCTAAGTTTTACTCGGCGCAAAGTGCACGTGCAGTCAACCGCACTCATTACGAATTCCTCAATGAGGTGTACTCTTGAGGGATACAAAAATCGCGTGCATCCATTTTTTGATCAAAAAAGTGGTGATTGTGTCCTATCTCAAAAAGCTTGTTAATCGCTTCAAACTGCACGTTGCTCAGACTGATCGACTCATCGTTGGCGTATAATTCGAGATATTTTTCAAGTGTTTGTGCATCTATTCGTACAAGCGAGCGTTCTATAAGCATTTTTGAGAGCACTTCTTTGTGATCCCGTGCTACCTGTACCGCTTTGGTTAAAAGATTTTCATACGAAAGAGCAGTCGTCAATGGTAATGATCGTCGTATAGCCATACCGCCCAAAGGAAGAGGCAGAGATCCGCCGCTAAGCTCACACCATATATCCCACAATTCTCGTTCTACAACCAAAGAATTGTCATATCCCAAAATACTTTCGTGGATTAAGACACCTGCATCAACAGTTCCATCTAAAACCGCTTGTTCAATTTCGAGGAAATTCATATAAACCACTTTAGCATCGGGATAAGCAATTCGAAACAGCAAGGCATTGGTAGTATATTTTCCGCTCAAAGCGACTTTAAATTTCTTTTTAAGAAGGGTCTCTTTTTTACGAATGAGCTTTGGCCCATAACCGCTGCCAAAGCTGACGGCAGTTCGAAGAAGAGCATAGTCGTTTCGTATATGAGGATAAAGCCCGAAACTGATGGCACTAATATCGTATGTCCCTTTCAGCGCTTCAGTATTCAGCGTTTCGATATCAAGGGGAATGTTTTCAAATACGGTATTTTCACGTCCTACCCATCCAAATTTGATCGCGTAATACATAAAAATATCATCCGCATCGGGGGAGTGGGCAATCACCATTTTTTTCACAATATTTTTCCTCTACTACACGTATCAATAGTAAATTTTAACGAAATAACGCTAAAATATCTTCATAAATATTCGAATGAATTTATAATATTGCAATTTGCCATATTAATGATAAAATATTTCTTTTTGTCATATTATTTGCTTAATTTTAATTCACCTTAGGAGAATACGCACATGATCGATCCAAACAAACTTAAATCGCTCGAACTGGCAATGAAGCAAATCGATAAAACATTTGGAAAAGGGACGCTTATGCGTCTTGGCGACAAAGTTATCGAACCTATTGGATCCATAAGTACAGGGTCCCTTGGACTTGATCTGGCATTGGGAATCGGCGGTGTACCTGAAGGGCGTGTAGTTGAAATATATGGGCCAGAAAGTTCAGGTAAAACAACACTAACCCTCCATATTATTGCCGAAGCACAAAGAAAAGGAAGTATTTGCGCCTTTATCGATGCGGAACACGCACTGGATGTGGGATATGCTAAAAATCTGGGAGTAGATGTCGAAAATTTGCTTGTTTCACAACCAGATTACGGTGAGCAGGCACTTGATATTGTCGAAACCATTGCGCGCAGCGGTGCCGTAGATTTGATTGTTATCGACTCGGTAGCAGCACTTACCCCAAAAGTAGAGATCGAAGGGGAGATGGGTGATCAGCAAGTAGGTGTTCAAGCGCGTCTCATGTCCAAAGCATTGCGCAAGCTCACTGCTGTTATGCACAAAATGAATTGTACGGTTATTTTTATCAATCAAATCCGTATGAAAATCGGAACAATGGGCTATGGATCACCAGAAACAACGACGGGGGGAAATGCCCTAAAATTTTACGCATCGGTTCGTATCGATATACGTAAAATTGCAACCCTTAAACAAGGTGAAAGCCAAATCGGAAACCGCGTAAAAGCAAAAGTCATCAAAAATAAAGTGGCTCCGCCATTTCGTCAGGCAGAATTTGACATCATGTTC
The DNA here is from genome assembly GCA_043759555.1 of Sulfuricurvum sp. Lineage (GTDB taxonomy): Bacteria > Campylobacterota > Campylobacteria > Campylobacterales > Sulfurimonadaceae > Sulfuricurvum. Next base: position 7,739 of record JAYVLH010000014.1, read on the forward strand.
GGAGAAGGAATCTCTAAAGAAGGGGAACTCGTCGATTACGGTGTCAAACTTGATATCATCGATAAGAGCGGTGCATGG
>JAYVLH010000015.1:0-5584 GCA_043759555.1 Sulfuricurvum sp.
TTCTTTACGCTCATCGATTTCAATTTGTTTCATTGCACTGCTTAAAAGACGAAGCGCATCGCGGACGGCGTTATTTTTTTCTTTCATTGCTGTTTTAATATCGTTACTGATTTGTTCTTTTAATGACATAAATACCCTTTGGAACTCTTTTTGCTTATTATAGCTAAATAATTATCAGGATGGACTATGCGACAATCACTCTATTTTTCTGTACTCGCCGCATCTTTACTCCTAAGTGGATGTACTGCCAGACTTACTGAGCCAGAGATGAGTTTTACTCCTCCAAAATATGTCGAGGAAATGCCGTCACGTGAAGAAGAGAGCAGTTTTTCTGCGAGCGGTTCACTCTTCGGTCAAGGAGATGCACCTTTATTTTCTGATCATAAAGCGATGCATGTGAATGATATTGTTACGGTTGTGATTTCTGAAAAAGCAACCAGTTCAAGTAAGGGGAATAAGGCTCTTGCAGAATCGGATACCTTGGGACTTAATGGTGGAGTATTCGCAGGTGGACCTAATGCTAATTCTACTGTTAATGCTGCTGTAAGCCAGCTCAATGGTGTTGCAAATATTGGATTTACGGCTGGATCGAAATCCAATTATGCAGGGTCCGGATCAGCAACGAAAGACGCCTCTTTTACCACAACCGTATCGGCACGTATTGTCAAGGTGATGTCTAATGGAAATTATTTTATTGTCGGGCGTCGTGAGATTATGGTAGATGATCAAAAGCAAATTATGCAATTAAGCGGTGTGATTCGTCCGTACGATATTGATCAAAACAATCAAATCAATTCTGCGAAAATGTCTGATGCAAAAATTCTCTATGCTAATGAAGGAGATGTTAATCGTGCTACCAATCAGGGATGGGGCAGTAAAATAGTGCAAGCCGTTTGGCCGTTTTAGTTCAATATTTTTCCACAAAATTGGAAAAATAACAAGCTTGAAAATGGTTAACGAAAAACTTCAAGTGGATTAATGTGCGCATTGCGTTGCGTGACTTCAAACATAAGTTCACGAGCAACTCGACCGATAATAGCCCCTTGCTTGAGCCGTTGCCCTACGACAACAGTTGGCGCAATTTTATCGAGATGGGCATAGATAGTATGAAGACCATTGTCATGTTCAATAATAATAACATTTTCAAGCATAGCTGTAGGTTTGGCGAAAATAATCTTACCGTTAAATATGGCTTTGACTTTGGCATCTGAATCGGTTGGGCGAAGCGATACCGATTCATTATCGATACGAATGCCGTAAATAGGGTCAGTATAGGGACCAAAACGTTTGGTAACGATATAACCATCGAGAGGTGCAATGGTTCGCTCACCGCTGTAAGTAGCCGTTTTTGAAGGCTGATATTTAGAAACGGCTTCTCGTGTTCCCTCTGGGAGCGGTTTAGACCCAGATTTTGGAGCAACGAGTGAAGGCGGAGCTTTTTTTGGTTTCATTGCTTCAAGTCTGATAATGTTTAGGCTTGCTAGGGTATTTTGAAGTGAGCGCTGCTGATTAAGAATATGACCAAGTGAGCGTTTATATTCCTCTTTTTCTTTTTCAAGAGCCAAAATAGCTTTTTCATTTTGTGTTTTGGTTGCAACAACGCTTTGTTTTTGTTTATCAATAACAGCTATGGATTGTTTGAGAACTGTAGTTTGGTGTGAAAGGGATTCAATCTTGATACTATTCTCACCAAAAACGACATTAAGATCTTTAATCTCTGCATTGATTTGTTTGAGATGAAGTTTCAATGCTTCTTCGGTAATAATACTGTTTGCTTCTTTTGCTCGATCGTCATTAATAAGAAGTGAGAGTGATGTATTACGTGCTATAGCGAATACGAGGCGCTGCTCGATCTCATTTTGTGTCTTTACTAAACTGTCTTGCTGTACTTGAAGCCCTTGAAGATTTTGTTTATTTGATTGATAAACATTCTCTTTCGTATGCAGTTCGTTTACAAGAGAATTGATACGTTCCTGTTGAGCGCCAACAGCCTCTTTTTGTTTAAGTATTTTACTGGCGGTTACTTCGAGTTTTGTGTTGAGTGATGTGTAGGTCTGTTTGGCTTCTTGAAGTTTAGAAGAGGTGTTCTTGATTCGCTCATCGATTTTTGCAGCCTGAAGAGGCAGAATTAAAAGCGAAGCAAGTAAAAATGAGTGGTAAGAACGATGAAGCATTTAGTCTTCTTCATTCTGAAACATAACAATGGTAAATGTAAGCGCTACAGAAATTCCCAAAGCAATAGCTAAAGATCTAAGGGCATCATCAATAAAGTTGAAAAGCTCGACACTGATGCCGATTGTTTTGAGTTGAGCGGTTAAAAATCCGTAATAATCGATTAGAAAAAATGCCAAACATAAAACGAGAGTGGCGATGATTGCATCGACAATGGCAAGACGAAATAAAACTGCAGAACGAAGCCAAACCGGCGCTCCAAAAAGGGCCATGATGCTCATTCGTTCAGCATGTTGAAACTGCCATAAACGCATCTCTTTGAGTATCAAAAGTGAGGTAACAGCGGCGATAGCTATTGAAAAAATCTGAACAACATCTTTGAAAAGCAGCATCAATTTGTAAACCGTATCATGTGTTTGAGAAAAACCTTCGACACGTTCTATAGCTGGATTTTTTTCTAGCTTCTTTTGGAGTTGATTGATTTCATTAGGAGTTGGAAATCGATTGAGATAAAGACGAAAAAATTTAGGGAGTGTCAGTTTTAAGAGTTCAAGATTTTTAGGACTCATTTCACCTTTAAGACGTTCGAGCACTTGTGAAGTGCTTATGGGTTCTGTGCGATCGATCATGGAACTCATAGATTTAAACTCTGTTTCTGTAAACGCTTTGTTGGCAACAACAATGACGGAATAATCATTTTTGAGATGAGATTCATATGCTGCGATAGTACGATCAACTGCTACATAAATTTGGACCGATGCAAGGACGGTAAAAAGAGCAATAATAAGTGAAAAGTGATTTTTAAACGATTTCATTGATAGTTCCAAACTCAATATGATAGTGCTTATAAGGGATACTCAGTCCGTCCGGTATGTGATGGGTGACCACGACTACAGTTGTTTTGAGCTGAGTGTTTGCCCCCTCCAGCAGACTCCAGATAACAGAGGAGGAGTAATCATCAAGGTTACCAGTAGGCTCATCCGCAAGAATAAGAATAGGATTATGAGCAAGTGCGCGTGCCATTGCAACGCGTTGCTGTTCGCCTCCGCTGAGCTCAGGCGGATATTTTCCTGCTTGGTGGCTTAGTTTGACGTGTCCTAAGAGTTTTTGTACCTGAGCACCGCTTACATCGCCGGTATAGCCTGAAATAATAAGCGGAAGCATCACATTTTTTTCAATTGTCCACTCTTTTATAAGCTTGTAGTCTTGAAAAACAATTCCGATATGACGACGTAAAAAGTTGAGCTTTGAGGTGCCAATACGGTTCATCTTGACGCCGCCTACAATCAAACTTCCTTGCCGAGGCTCAATGGCACCGTAAAAAGATTTAAGGAGGGTCGATTTTCCGCTTCCGCTTGCCCCGGTAATAAAGACAAAACTTCCGGATTGGATGCTAAAAGTTGCTTTTGAAATAATAGTTTCAAAATCTTTGTAAGAGAGTGAAAGATTGTCTGCGGTGATTACATTATCCATGAAGCAACTCGTTTAATAAAATATGTGCTGCCAAATTGGCACTTGATCGTATGGGCAGCGTTGGAAAATAACGCGCTTCGCCATTTTGAACGATGAGATACAAATGTTCGGGGCGATCAAAACTTCCCATTGCAAGTCGAATCATCCAGCCACCTCCATTTATATCAAAACTAGCTTCAGTGTTTAAAAATCCCCAGTCACGGCGAAATGTTTGACGCTCTAGCGCCGGAAGTATAGCATCATTAATCATTGTTTTGGTGAAAATAAAGTCACCGTCAAGTTTTTTTTCATCACTTTTTTCATGATTGATGAGTGTGACGTCGTAGATGTTTTTTTCCATTCTCTTCCAGCGGTCTTCGTACTTGCTGGTAATAGCAATATCACGATTTTTGTGAACTTCGAAACTTACATAAAGCGGATGAGAGTACGTCTCTAGCGCAAAGCGATAATAGTTTTCACTGTCAGTACGCAGCTCAAGACGTCCTTGCGGTTTTAGTGTACGTATAGCTTCGTTGACGAAGGCATCACCTATGACACGTCGATGGGGCTTTTTGTCCCATGGAACAGGAAAATGGACATATATGCGTGATAGAATATTTGAGGGAACAAACTCCAAAAAGAGTCTTGCATCATAGTCTAAAATAAGTAAATTACTAAGGCTTTGAATGGTTATTTGCTTGAGGGCCTGTTCGATGGAGGGTTTATGAATTTCTAATCCAATAAAAAGAACATCAGGATTCGCGGCAGCTTGATGAAGCAAGTGACGTGCTGAGCCAAAACCGACTTCAAGACGTACTTCTTTATTGGTTGGAAAATTATTAACGAAAAAATCTACCGATTTTAGTGCATCGTGGACTTTTAGGTGGACATTTTCACCTGCTGTATCAACATTGGAGGTTAATATGGTACTTCCTGAAGTATTGGCGTAAGCCAAAAGGGCATGCTTGACAAGAAAATTAGGGCTTGGACGGGTGATTTTATCACTTTTTAGGAGATTTTTTTCGCCGCTTTTCTTGTGTAAAATAAAAAATTCACGTTCTTTATAGCGTGTTGCAATGAGGGATTCTTTTCCTTCACCACGGGAAGTCGCAATGAAATCAAAGGCTACATCCCCGCTTGTGGCAGGAACGGTAATAAATTTAAATGAGTCTAAATGGAGATGAGGCATGGTTTACTTGTTCTCAAAATTAAGTTCAATACCGGATGTCGGAAGTGAGCGGATACCGTCTTTATCAACACCTACGACTTCATAGATGTATCCTATGTTTGGTTTGATATCACTATCATGAAAAGTTGTCTCTTTGACATTGTTAATTTCTAGTGATTCACGCCCAATCCAGCTTGTTTTGGTTGTTTTAATGATGGTATAGTTAACAATTCGTGAATCGTTATTGTTCCACTGCAAATCAACACCTGCGGCATTAATTTTGCCATCATAGCCAATAGGTGTGCGAGGTTTTGCTAAGCTCATTCCTTGCGTGATAGGAGAACCCATAGGACTTTCCAATCCATCTTTGTCTACTGCCGTGATTTTATAGTAAAAGAGTTCGCCATCTTCTTTTGTGGTATCCGTAAAGGCTGTTTCTGTAAGTTTTACATGATATACATAGTTCCCATTCGAACTTGCAGAACGATAAATGTTGTAATGACTTAGGTCTTGAAGTGCGCTTGGTTCCCATTTAAGAGCAATCGCTTTTGGCAGATGTGTAGTAGCCGTAATCCCTTGTATTTCTTTAGGCAGCGGCTTGGTGACTACCTTGGCTGTTTCACTAGGCTCGGTTGAGAGTTTATCAAAGGTAATAGCACGCACACGATAATAATACACTTGGCCGTCTTTGAGATCATGATCAATGTATTCTGCATTTAGACGTCCATCAATGGTTTTAATTTCAGCCCATTTTTGTTCATTAACATTGAGTCTTTCGATAATATAGCCGCT
>JAYVLH010000016.1:0-6967 GCA_043759555.1 Sulfuricurvum sp.
GGTAAAACACTCCAGTCATCTTCCCAGCTTAGATGAAATGTACGGATATTGGTCACACCTTCGCGTACTGCATACGCTTCAAGTTCACAGAGCATTTGTGCAGAGAAGTCGATGGCGATTACTTCTTTCACTTTTTTTGCTAATGGGATGCTGAGTGCTCCAGGGCCACATCCTATGTCCAAAATGATTTCGTCCCCTTGTATATTCATTCGAGAGATAAAATCTTCTACATAAGGACTGTTAATGGTAGATTTTGCCATATCGCTTGACTTTTCATCCCAATCACTACAGGTTTTGCCTTTAAAATCGGTAGCGGATTTATGGTCACGATACATACGTGCGAAATCGATGGATTCTAAAAACATGGGTTCTCCTAAAGTGTGATGATTAGAAACGGTAGTTTGCTTCCAAACGTAATTCATGGTTCGAGGTATCATTACCATACCCTTCTGAGGCAGTAGGTGTGTTACCTACAACGATATTGGTTGCTAAAACTTGGTTATTTTGAATCATATAACGAGCTTTTAACTCCAGACCTTTAACACTAGGAACTTTATATAGCGCATCGATGTTCCATTGTCTAGTGTCGCCATTATTGTAATAACGATCTGTTGCTCCTTGGTATCCTACTTTGGATGGATCACGGTTATAGTAGCTATAGCTGACAAGTGCACTTGCCCCTGATATTAGAGCATTAAAATCATAATCAAACTGTGCTTTATAGGCATAGGTGTTTGCATTCCAATCAGTAATCGTCATAGAACGAGTGTAGTCGTAGGTTGGAAATGCACGCCATGGGGCGATCAAATCTCCACCATCATCAGTATGTGAATAAGCAAGGAGTAGTTTTGCAGGCCCATAGTTCGTAACAGCACGCAATGCATACATATAAGTATTGACGCTGTTGTCATTATCTCCCTTGATTTGTACTTTAGAAACGGCTCCAGCAGGTGATGTAGCTGTCACCGCACCTGTTGCATATGGAGATAATCCATCATGTGGTGTGATAATGGTACCTGCTCCTTTATCGAATTGCTGCATATAGCGAGCACCAAAAGTGATGATGGCATCTCCTGCCTCGATAGCATAGTTAGCTTCCAACATTCCCTGATCAATAATATCTGTCCAATGCATTCCCCATGCTTGTAGCTCAAGAGAATCAATTGATTTATTTTTAGCTCCTAAAATAACAACTGCAGGTGCATCATTTTGACCAAATTTAGCTTGATCTGCAACAGAACCAGCTGGAGTAGTAATCCCTGAAGTCGTGTAGTGAGTACGATAATAGTTCTTAATTGCATCAGGGGTATCACCAGTATCCGCCATAGAACCGAAATAAGTCATCCCTCGCTCTTTGATTTTATTGGCATAATCAAGTTGGATAGTGGTGTTAGCAATATCATTTGAAATAGTTTCAGCTCCTTGAACAGCTACTGGAATCATTTTTGTATCATTCGGAGCGATAAATGGATTCGTCATCAAAAAACGTCCACCTTTGATTTTTGTATTCTCAATATCATATTGAAGATACGATTCAGCAAGTACTGCATAGCCACTTCCAAAATCAGTTGCCGCTCCCGGTCCGCGAGCAAATAGATCGGATGCAGTAGTATTTTTGGCATATCCTTTTGTAATACCATTTGTATCATCAGTTGCAATACCTGTACCGTGAGTAACATAAAATCCTGCTCCTGCACTGATTCCGTATAACGGGGCAGTTTTATAGATTAAACTTCCACCGATTGCCATCCCTTCACTATCAAGATTTGGCTTATTGGGTATAGCCCATCCATCATTATCGACCCAGTCAGTATTAAAATACTGCATACGGATACGACCATCAAGTTTGCCCTCTTTAAATGCACTGGCTAAATCATCCGCTGCTTCAGCAAAAATACATGTTCCTAATAAAAGTGCTGCAGCAAGACTCAATTTTGTCATTATCATTCCTTATTTTTTAGCAGGTAATCCATACCCGCTCGCTTTTAAAATTTCTTGTGCTTTAACTGAACTCATGAATTTTAGGAATTTTTTAGCTGCGATTTGATTTTCTGGCGAACCATTTTTAAGTCCGACCATTGCTTGGTCGATCGTATTATACGATTTTGGATCCACTTCTGTCCATTGTCCGACATTTTTCATCTCTGGAGTGAGTACGATAGATTTTGCCATAAACCCGACATCGACAGCCTTGGTCGTGACATAAGCACCTACTTGTGAGATTGATTCAGCAATGACCAGTTTAGGTGTTACGGCAGCAATGTCTACTTTGTAATAGCGTATTGCATTCATGGCTTCTACTCCATAAGGAGCAGTTTTTGGATTAGCAATCGCGATTTTTTTAACGCTTGGATCAGTCAGTATTGTGATACCTTTGGATAAATTGACGCCTGTATCACTCCAAAGTATAAGTCTTCCATAAGCATAAGTTTGAGATGGAGTCGTCGTAAACCCCCCTTGTGCCAGTTTTGCAGGATATTCGATATCTGCTGACAAAAAAGCATCATAGGGTGCACCACTCATGATTTGCTGTGCCAGTTTCCCAGAAGCGCCGGTGATGATTTTCACATCGATACCACTTTCTTTGGTAAATGCTTTAGCAATATCTGTAGCCGCATATTTCATATTGGCCGCAGTGGCAACAGTGATGGTTTGTGCACTCAACGTTGAGACAAGTGCCAATGAAGCGAGGGTAATTTCTAACAGCTTCATAAAAATTCCTTTATTTCTTTTTTGATATAACGATATCCACAAAGCCGATATTGCAAAAAATATTCTAGCCAAAGAGCGACATTTTCGTTATGTTTTGTAAGATATAATGAATTATAGAAAAATAAACTTAAGAAAACTATAAAATAGTCTATTTAGCCGATACCCCTATTTTTTTTGATCATTTCATAGGCTGCATTAATTTCTTGGACTTTGATGGTTGCCTCTTTGAGATAGTCATCCGTTGCCCCTTGTGATTTGATGATATCAGGGTGAAACTCACGTACTTTGGTACGGTAGGCTTTTTTAACGTCATCGTTTTGAGCATTGGATGCTATCCCAAGCAAAGCGTATGCTTGATTGAGAGAACTCTCTTTAATACTATTACGATTGAGAGATCCAAACTGTTCCATCATAGAAGAGAGCTCATTGTCGCTTAGACGTATCCCGGCAGCAATGTGTTTAAGCATGACCTCTTCACTGTTACTTAGCACACCGTCAATATACGCTAGATTGACAAGAAACTGCATCATTCTAAGACGTTTATGGTGATCACCGCGAAGAACATTATAAAGAGCATTAGCTACATCATGAAGATTGTTAGACAGCTGTTTTTCATGATCAAAAATCTCTTTGAGTAATTTTTTTGTTTTTTCAGGTTCTGGGAAAAGTGTGCTTATGTCATTCAACATATTTCCGATCAGCTCTGCTTCTAGCTCATCAACTCTTCCATCTGCTTTGGCTACTTTGGCACTTAGTGCGATGAATAGCCCAAGTTCACTTTGGGCAAGGTGTTCTTTGGTAATTACAAAGCTTTGAAATTGTTTTTTAGAATAGGTATGCTCATTTTTTGCATATCCTTTACTAAGCCAGTAGATCATGAAAATCACAAAAGCTAAAATTATAAATTGGGTCATAAGTATCCTTGAGTCAAAATAGAAATGAAAGTATATGCGTTAAACGGTTAATGACTCTTTTTGTTTGCGACTCATTTTTTTGATGGCAAGCTCACGTTTGAGGGCAGTGCTTTTGTCGATACAGGATTCTTGATAAATCAGCGTTACCGGACGGCGATAGCGGGTGTACTTTGCCCCTTTATCGGACGTATTATGCTCAATCACCCTTTTTTCAACATCCAAAGCGATACCGGTGTAGAGAGTAGTATCGCTGCATCGGACAATATAAAGGGTATAGGGCGGATTAGCGGACAACACTAAGGCCTTCACTCTGCCAAGCGCTTATCCCTCCTTTGACATTGAGAGGTACAAATCCATTTTTTACCAAAATACGTGAAGCAATAACACTTCGTGTACCGCTGTGACAATAAACAATGATCTTTTTATCTTTCATACTGGAAAGTTCTGAGAGGTTTTCACTTAATACCTGTACCGGAATCAGTGTTGCTCCCTCGATATGTCCTTGTGAAAACTCTTCGGGTGTTCGTACATCTAACAAAGGGACATTGGTGTCATTCTTCAAAATTGAGTAGGCTTGTTGAGGAGAAATAGACTCAAAATCACTGAGTATCCACCCTTTTATATAGGCTAGATAGATTGCAATACCTGCGAAGGCAATAGTGTAAAGCACATTGGTTATTTGTTTTTTTGTCATGATCAGGTTCCTATTTTTTTAGAATTGTAGCTTGTTTTAAAGATTTCCCTATAACCCGATAATGATATGCAAAGGTGAAATAAGGGCAAAGACATACATACCTATATGAAAGGCTTGAGATGAACCTTGTTGTTCTACTGCAATTAGCAGCGTTCCTCCGACGAGTCGAAAGCTGATCTCACAGTTATTCTCTGATATCTCGATTGCTTCGATAATGCCTGGAAGAACATTATCATCGTCATATGAGGGTGTTTGACTGATTTTAATATCACTGGATTTGATGATTGCGTAAAGATCGCATCCGATTTCCAGTCCCATATTATGGACTGACTTGGTAGTAATAGTGGAGCGAAGTGTGTCTGTTCCGGTTAAAGCAAGGGTTAATGTAGTATGCAGACCATTCGTCTCAATTGATGAGAGAGTTGCTGGGAACTGATTGCGTGCACTGGTAGTGAGAAACGTACGACTGAGTATTCGTGCAAGACGTTCTGGATCACTGCCGGCTTCTGAAAAACGGTCGATAAATTGACGATGAAGTTGGGCTAAACGATGAAAAGTAGCAATGAGCTCACGGGCATAAGGGGTGAGAGTTGTTCCTCCACCGCCACGTCCTCCGGTTGTTCGATCGATGAGAGGTTGACTTGCAAGAACATTCATCCCATTGATTCTTTCCCATGCAGCTTTGTAGCTCATTTTCATCTCTTTGGCGGCAGCATTTATAGAACCTGTTTTATCGATGAGTTCCAAAAGTTCTACTCGCCCAGTCCCCAAAAAGTTTTGATTTTCTTTTGTGAGCCAAAAACGACCGTCAATTTTCATAGTTGTTAGCTCTCTTCATTCTCTTCTTGGAGTTCAGCATTGTCTTTTAGCTCAAAATTAAGTACCTTTTTAACTGTGTTGAGAGGACAGAAAAAAAGAATTTCAAAAAAAGGATTCATCAATGTGGTTTCGGCATCAGGGATATCAAAGGCTTTAATCTCAAATCCTTTTCCGTCTGCTTCTTGGCTCATAGAAACCGTAAAAGTCAATGTTCCCAGTGCACGGAGCATATTGGTGACATTTTTATAGGTTTTATGTTCTTTTGGAGCCATTAAATTTTGATTTTCTTCTGTACGGTTATTCATTTGTATACTCAGAAGTGCAAGATTGTCACGGTGAACATTTTTATTCCATTTCATGATTCCTTTTGGAAATCGTAAAAGGGAGGTTTTAGAGATCAACGGATGAGGAGAAGTCTTTCGAATGGTTTCTAAAAGTTTTAAAAATGAATTTTTTCCGCCAATAGATGCTGCATAAGCAAGAAGTTGATCACGAAGGAGAATTTTTTCAGCATCACTAAGTTGATGAAAATGGCACATAAGCAAAGCCTTTGTATTAAGATATGACATTATAGCGGTATTGAGAGGGTGCTTTTAAAATAAAAAACTTTCTTGCATGATAGGACGAATGGTCTGTAGAGAAACAGTAGTGTTTAAAAAAAGATGATTGGCGAGGACTCCTTGCTCTAATAACATATGAGAACCGTCTTTATACGGAAGATCCACTTTTTTTACTTCAGATAAAAATGGGGTTTCTTTACCGTAAATCACGTCAATGGCACCTTTGGCTGTTAGTAATAAACCAGTCAGCATTTTCAGCGGTACTGGTAATTCTGAATCGCTTAATCCAGCAGAGGTAGTATTGATGATGAGGTCAAAAGAACTTGGGGTAAATGTACTCCAGTCGTAGGCTTTAAATCCATTTTCTTTAAAGTATGTCAGCCGTCCGTTAGAGCGGTTAAGAATGGTTGGGGCAATGTTATGGGACCGTAAAACTATGGCCAATGCTCTAGCTGTACCACCTGCTCCAATGATTAGTGCGTTTGACAGCTTTCCAAACGATTGAATTGCCGCTAAAAATCCATCAGCATCAGTGTTATACCCAATCAAACGATTGTTTTCGAGAACGAGCGTGTTGACAGCACCAATTTCTTTGGCAATGCCACGAACTTCATCACACAAAGCATATGCGGCTTCTTTGTGGGGAACGGTTACATTGGCTCCATTTAAAGCTTTTGAGAAGAAAACTTCACGCAGTTTTGCCCCATCACTAAGATGAGTACGTGTATAGCATGCATTGATTTTTAATGTATTGAAAACATGGTTATGCATAAGCGGTGAACGGGAATGACTGACGGGGTCACCGAAGATTGTGAAAGCTTTTATCACGAAGGATCAATTAAATCTTCAAGTGTGCTCGTAAGTGCCCCGAGTTTATTGGTCACTTCGAGATATTCGAGTTCATGTACGGAATCGGCGACAATTCCGGCACCTGCTTGTAGGATGATTTGATTGGGCTGGATCAAAGCTGTTCGGATGGTAATAGCACTGTCCATATTCCCATCAAAACCAAAATAGCCGATGGTGCCACTGTAAAAACCTCTTTTAACCCCTTCAAACCGCGCAATAAGTTCCATGGAACGAATTTTTGGTGCACCGGTCATGGTACCAGCTGTAAAAGTGGCAGCAAGCAGATCAAACATGTCTTTATCGTCACGCAAGGTTGCATGAACGTCAGAGACAATATGCATAACGTGCGAATAGCGCTCAACATGCATCATCTCTTCAACTCGTACCGTACCCGTCGCAGCAACACGTCCGACATCATT
>JAYVLH010000017.1:0-11804 GCA_043759555.1 Sulfuricurvum sp.
AAAATTAAAGCTTGTTGAAACACAAGATGATTTTGGAGATGTTAAATATGATATTCATGTCATTATGCCAAAAGGGACTATCTCTGAGTTACCTTGGTCGTCGTTTATTCCAGAACATTCAGCTGGTGGTGGCACTGTGCTTAATACTATTATGGGCAAAAAAATAGTAGGAATGTATCCAAAAAATATTGAGTATATAAAATGGATTGCCAATCTAGAATTATCAAAAAAACCGATAATCTTGGACTTCTTCGCAGGTTCAGGAACAACAGGTCATGCAGTTTTTGCGTTAAATCAAGAAGATGGTGGTAACAGACAATTCATCCTCTGCACAAACAATGAAAATGATATTTGCACCGATGTAACCTACCCTCGGCTCAGTAAAGTGATAAACGGTTATACCACGCCAAAAGGTGTAGATATAGACGGACTTGGTGGAAATTTAGACTACTATAAAACCGACTTAGTACCCACAGACGGCATCGCAAATATATCCGATACCACACGAGAAGAGCTCACCAAAAAAGCGGGGAATATGATAGCTATCAAAGAAAATACTCACGCTATGATGGAACTAAACGAACACTACCAAATATTTAAAAATGAAACCACTTCTAAACAAACAGCGATTTATTTCACCGAGGATTTAAGCCATTTTGATGAGCTTATAGAAAAAATTAAAAAGTACAAAACAAAGCTGTATATTTTTTCGTTTGGCAAAATTGATAAATCATCCTACAAATATCTAGGTAAAAATTTTGAGATAGAAGACATCCCAGAGCCGATTATCGAAATATACAAAGAGATAAATAAAGAGGGCGTTTTATGATATTGATGAATTTTCAAAAAAGAGCGGTTGATGCCCTCTCAAAAAGTTTTTTTGATCTTTGGAAAACGGGGAATTATCATCTTCCTCTTGTTTTTAAAGCACCTACGGGTGCGGGAAAAACTATCATGATGGCAGAATTTTTGCGGACACTGGATGGCAATTATCACTTTGATGATGATAAGGCTTATATTTGGATCTCTTTTGGTGGGGATGATTCGTATATGCAGTCGAAAGACAAGCTATATACCTATTTTAACAACGGTACGGATATGGCGCTCAAAGATAAAAATGATTTATCATCCAAAGAGTTATCCAAAAATAATATCTTTTTTATCAATTGGTCAAAGATCAAATCAAGCAGTAAAGATGGGAGAGTTTTACGCAAAGATTGCGAGCTCACGAGCGGTGATTATGGTGTTTTTGACGAATATATCCATAACACAAGGGCCAAGCGGGATTTGGTACTTATCATAGATGAGGCACATACAGAGACAAGTACAGCTTTGGCTAGTGAAGTCATCGAGCTTATAAATCCAAGAATAATTATCAAAGTAACCGCTACTCCAAAATTATTGCCCGATATTAGTGACGTCACCCAGCATAAAGCCGGATTTGTCGAGGTACTAGAAGAGGATGTCATTGAAAGTGGTCTTATCAAAAAATCTCTCATCATCCAAACACAAGAAGAAATTAATGCTATCGAGTCTCACGATTTAAGCGAAGATGAGATGATGATAGAGTTAGCTATCCAGAGAAGAATTGAGCTAAAAAAGCTGTATGAAACTTTGGGACTTGATATAAATCCGCTTGTTTTAATACAGCTACCAAGCGATATGAACGAAAAAGAAGAGGTTGTTGCCAGCAAAAAAATGGTTGTTTTAAACTATTTACAAAACAGAGGTGTTTTGGATGAGCATATAGCCATTTGGCTCTCAGGTGAAAAAGTGAATTTGGATTTTATCACTATGAATAATAATGAAATTAATTTTATGCTTTTTAAAGTCGCTCCTGCGACAGGTTGGGATTGTCCAAGAGCTAGTGTATTGGTGATGTTTAGAGAGATAAAATCCCCCTCATTTCATACGCAGATTATTGGCAGAGTTAAAAGAATGCCAGAGGCAACACATTATGCTACTGAAGAGCTTAACAAAGCTTATATCTATACGAACTATAACAAATCGCATATCAGAGATATAAAAGAGGGTGTTGAAAATAAAATCCCCCTCTATTTTTCAAAACTACGAGAGGACATAGAGCCAATAATCTTGGAAAGCATTTATCATAATCGAGTGGATTTCAATACGCTGAGCCCTGAGACACTATGGCAACGCTATATGCTACAAACACTTGATGACAACGAACAAAATATTCGTCATAAAATTGATTTAAACGTTGAAGTTATAGCAAATAAAATAGTTGTTGATGCCACAATAAATAGCTTTGACGGATTTATGGTGCAGTTGAAAAACAAGGCAAACGAGACAGAATTTCATTTTAGTAGAAACGATATTGAAAAACTCTATAATCTCCTATGTTTTGAGGAATTGGAGGCACAAGATAGGGATGTAGCAAAATACAATCCCTCAAGGTCTTGGAGTGCATTAAAAAAGGCTCTTAATGTCTGGTTTCATAAAAAGCTAGGATTTCATAGAGAAAAAATCTACACTATTATTGTGAACGATTTATTGAAGAGCGATAGCTATCTGAAAGAAGTTATTCATAAAGCATTGGTCGGCTTTAGAGAAGAATATTCACTAAAACTCAAAGATACAGATGGAAAAGAATCTTTATTGGTTACCTTACCTCAAAAAGAGCTTGGATTTACGGATGATTTTGAAGAGCTAGCGGTATCAAAAAATGTTTATAATAAATTTTATAATCGCAAAAAATATCTTGGTAAAGAAAACGAAGAGAAGTTTATAAATTTTTTGGAAATACAAAAAAATATAGTATGGTGGCATAAACAAACGGATAGTGGGAAAGATAATTTTGCAGTAGAATATCTTGATACCCAAGAGAAAAAAAAGAGACTCTTTTATCCTGATTTCATTATTAGCACTACAGACAATAAAATCTATTTAGTAGATACAAAAAAAGATGCTACAGCAAAATCAGTTGAAACAAAAGACAAAGCGCAAGCTCTACAAAAATGGATAAAAGATAATCAAGAGAAATATGATTTTAAGATAATTGGCGGAATTGTAATTTTTCAACACCCAAACTGGATATTAAACTCAAAAGAAATTTATAGCTATGAAAGTTCGGATGAATGGGAGAGTTTGTTTGAATAAGCTTTTGTGACGGATTCTTGACTTTTGATTGGATTATTACAGCTCCTTTGCTTCGAGCTTTTCAATACGCTTGTTGAGGCTAAAAACATAATATGTGAGTAGTCCTACAATAATTCCGAGTAATATTGTTTCCGTTTTTACCCCATGATTATAACAAATTAAAATTCTGTTAATCTTGTTTTTAATCCCTCCGATTTTCAGCCTAAAAGTTTTCTAAAACCATTTTCCCTTTTATCAATTTGTAGCGCCCTTTAACAGCAATACAGTACCATACGTACAATTTGAAATGAATCATACTATGAGGTGTTACTATGTTGGATTGTGCAATTATTGGAGGAGGACCTGCGGGCTTGACAGCAGGTTTATACGCAACACGCGGCGGGTTGGATGATGTAATTATGTTTGAAAAAGGGATGCCTGGTGGTCAAATCACTATGAGTTCCGAAATAGAAAACTACCCAGGTGTTGCTGCACATAATCTTAGCGGAATGGATTTAATGATTCCATGGCCAGAACAATGTCAGCGTTTTGGATTAAAACATGAAATGTCTGAAGTGACACGTGTTTCTCGCAGTGAAGATGGGACTTTTGTTATTCATAAATCCGATGGGTCCACCAACACTGCCAAAAGTGTGATTGTTGGTACTGGTTCGACGCCTAAACGTGCCGGATTTATCGGTGAAGACAAATATTTTGGCCGTGGTGTCAGTACCTGTGCAACATGCGATGGCTTTTTTTACAAAGGTAAAGAAGTAGCCGTGATTGGCGGTGGTGACACAGCCCTCGAAGAGGCTCTTTATTTGGCTAAAATCTGCTCCAAGGTGTATCTGATCCACCGTCGTGATACCTTCCGTTCCGCTCCAAGTACCATTGAACGTGTGAAAACTACACCGAATATTGAATTGGTGTTGAATGCTTCTCCTGAAGAAGTGCTTGGTGATGCTATGGGTGTGACGGGAGTTCGTGTTGTCTTTAAGGATGGATCTACTCGTCAAATTGATGCTCCGGGTGTTTTTGTATTTATTGGAAACAACGTTAATAATCAGGTGCTTATCCAAGAAGACGGAAGCTTTTTATGTGACATGAACAGTGCTGGTGAAGTGATTGTAGATATCAGTATGAATACATCTGTAGCTGGATTGTATGCAACTGGCGATATGCGCATTGCCGCACCAAAGCAAGTGGTGAGTGCTGCAGGCGATGGTGCAGTTGCAGCTCTTCAAGCGATTTCGTATGTGGATGAGCATTTTCACGCATAAGTGTGAAGGACGAATAATAATTATTCAAAGTGGCACTTAAACACGAAAGCGATACAATACGTTTTACTATTGTGAACGGGAGATGACCATGATTAGAGTAGGTGTATTTGGAGCAGGCGGACGTGTTGGAAAGTTGATTATCGAAGATTTGCATCATGAGAGTGAGATATCTCTGGGTGCAGTATATGTTCGAAATGAACTTAACTTTTCTATTGACCCTTCTGTATTAGTCACCAATGATATGAATGTGTTTCTGAAGAGTTCGGATGTTATTATTGACTTTTCACTTCCGGAAGCAACACAAAAACTATTAGAGTGTGCGATACAAAATCCTCGTCCCCTCGTAATAGGGACAACAGGAATGGATGCCCATCAGCTTAATCTCCTGAAATCGGCAAGTGAGTTAATGCCGATTTTATATGCAACGAATATGTCATTAGGTGTTGCACTCTTAAATAAGCTGGTTTTTGACGCGTCAAAAACGCTTAGAGATTTTGACATCGAAATTGTAGAGCATCATCATCGTTATAAAAAAGATGCCCCAAGCGGTACAGCGTTGACGCTCGCTCATTCAGCAGCCCAAGCGCGAGATTTGGATTTGGATAAAGTACGCGTAAGCGGCAGAGATGGAAATATTGGCGAACGCACCAAAGACGAAATTGCTGTGATGGCACTACGCGGTGGCGACATTGTGGGTCGGCATACAGTTGGTTTTTACAATGAAGGGGAGTTTGTAGAGCTTCATCATACGGCAACAAGCCGAAATACGTTTTCAAAAGGTTCCATTCGAGCCGCTAAGTGGTTAGCAGGCAAAGAGAATGGATTATTCACGATTAGTGATTGTTTGGAATTAGGAGCATAAATGCGTAGTATGAATGAAAAATGTGCTGTTGTTGGAATTTTTGATCATCCGGAGGCTTCAAAATTAGCCTATTTTTCGCTCCATGCACAACAGCATAGAGGGCAAGAAGCAGCGGGTATTAGTACCAGTGATGGCGCAAAGCTTTATACCATTAAAGACAGAGGACTAGTAACGCAGGTTTTTGATAACCAAAAACTTGCAACGCTAAAAGGGCAGATGGCGATAGGCCATACCCGCTATTCGACTGCTGGAGATGACTCTATTCTTGATGCTCAGCCCGTGTTTGCTCGCTATGATCTAGGAGAAATGGCAATCGTTCACAACGGTAATCTTACCAATGCGAAAGAAGTACGTGATGCCCTTATCAAAAAAGGGGCAATTTTTCAAACCTTTATGGATACAGAAAACTTAATCCATCTAATCGCTAAAAGTGATCAGCATCATCTTACTGATCGTATTGTAGATGCGGTCAAAAAAATTGAGGGGGCCTATTCGCTCGTCTTTTTGAGTCGTTCCAAAATGTTTGCGATGCGTGACCGCTTTGGATTTCGTCCTCTTAGCCTTGGTCGTGTTGGGGATGGTTATGTAGTAGCATCTGAAACATGTGCATTTGATCTTATCGGAGCGGAGTACATTCGTGATGTAGAGCCGGGCGAGCTGTTGATTTTTGAAAAAGGAAAAGCTCCTCAGTCGATCAAAGTGTTCGAACCGACACCAAAGCACTGTATTTTTGAGTATGTTTATTTCGCCCGTCCTGATTCCAATGTTTATAATCAAAATGTCTATGAAATGCGTAAAGCTATGGGTAAAAAGCTGGCTATTGAACAACCGATAATGGCGGATATGGTTGTGCCTGTTCCTGATGGCGGAGTCCCTGCCGCAATTGGATATTCTCAAGAAAGCGGAATCCCTTTTGAAATGGCGATTATGCGTAACCACTATATCGGACGTACATTTATTGAGCCAACACAAGAGATGCGTGATTTGAAAGTCAAAATGAAACTTTCTCCGATAGAGCACCTTATTAAGGGTAAGCGATTAATTGTCGTCGATGATTCTATCGTACGCGGCACTACAAGCCGTCGAATTGTCCGTATGCTCAAAGAAGCGGGTGCTCTTGAAGTCCATATGCGTATTTCCAGCCCTCCGACAACCGATCCATGTTTTTACGGTGTCGATACGCCGGATAAAGATAAGTTAATTGCTTCAAATATGACCAATGCAGAGATTTGTGCATTTATTGAAGCAGATTCTCTTGGATATTTAAGCAATGATGGATTGTTATTGAGTGTAAATGGCAAAGAAGAAAATTATTGTACGGCTTGTTTTACCGGCAATTATATTATTTAAGACATTTTTATGCGTGAACAGATTTTTACATTCGGACAATATTTGAATGATAAATTCGGATGTAAAGTCTCTAAAGTCCCTATCTCTATTTCAGGATTTACCTGTCCAAATATTGATGGAAGTGTTGCAAAAGGGGGATGCACCTTTTGTGAAAATGACTCTTTTAGCCCCAGTCTGGATAAAGCAAAGCCCCTCAAAGGTTTTTTTCTTAATCTTGAATCACGCGAAAATCCCTATTTAGAAAAACAGCTTGAACAGCTCCAGTGGCAGTTTGATGCTCTCTCGAAAAAACTCACTGCTGAGAATAATACGCAAAAATATTTGGTTTATTTTCAAAGTTTTACGAATACCTATGCACCCTTGGAAACATTAAAAGCACTCTATGAAAGAGCACTCAGTTTTAATAATGTGGTTGGTCTGAGTATCGGAACCCGTTCGGACAGCATAAGCGAGGAAACCTTTGAATATTTGAGTGAGCTTGCACAAAGAACTGAAGTATGGATAGAATTTGGGATCCAATCTATTTTTGATGAGACACTGGATAAAATCAATCGAGGGCATGATAGTGAAAGTGTCAAAAATGCAATCCTAAAAGCTAAAAAGTACGGATTGAATGTGTGTGGCCATCTTATCTTTGGGCTTCCGGGAGAAGATAAAGCTATGATGCTTCAGACAGCGCAAGCAGCCTACGATTTAGGAGTAGACTCTCTTAAGTATCATTCCCTTTATGTTGTGAAACGAACGGCACTGGCGAATGAATACGGACGCGGTGAATTCACTCCTATTTCCCAAGAGCTGTATTTAGAAGTACTATGTGAAGCGCTACAAATGAAACCTCGTCATATTAGCGTTCAGCGTTTGACCGCTGGAATAGATGATACATCGCTGATTGCACCAGAGTGGTGTCGAGATAAAAATACACAGATACGTGCTATTAATAAAGCTTTAAAGCAAATAGGATTGAAATACTAGAGTATTTATTGTCCAAAAGCTCTGACGTAACCTGTAAAGCCTTTGAAATAAGAGGGATAGGGTATCATTATTACGAAATTGTTTCGCTGCCCTGGTTTCAGATCAGTTGCCACTACCTCGGTTACAACAAGAAAGGATGGTTTCACTTTCTTATCCCCAACCAGCTCAGCGAAGGCCGTGGATTGATATGAGCCTCCTTCTTTGGCAATGGTGTCCTTATTGATAATCTTGACTTCGACACTTACCTCACCTATCGTATAATCACCAGAATTTTTCACGGAACCCGTAAACATGATCTTTTCTGTTCTGTAAATGCGATGATTATCCACATTAGACAAGGTTATTTTTTTAGTGTAACTGTCTATTACTAAAATAGAGGTAAACATTAGTACCAGAGCTGCAGTAACATAGGTAAAAATTATTGAAGCTTTTGAAGATGTTTTTGGATTCAGAAGTGTTGCAATGCTTGCTGCTATTAATGCTAAAGTAATAAGAAAAATGGCACTGTAGTGCCAGAGCGTAAAATAAGTAGTCATCTGCATTGTCCTCTTGCGATTACGCTAAATTTTTTTGGATAGTTAAAAGGCTCGATGATGATCTTAAAGTTACGGGATTCTTGAGGTTTTAACGGCCCTTGTATAATCAGCTGCTGAGTTCGAAAAGGAACATACGCATAGATTGCATTGAGTGGTTTAATAGTGGACGTTTTTGATACAGCAAAGGTGATAGTGCACTCTTTGAAGATTTGAGTAGATGTGTTATCAATATCTCCTCGTAGAAGTAAAGCCTCACTAAATTCGAGATCTTGGACAGTAGTTAGGACGATAGTGTGTTTGTAGAAGTATTTGTGTAAGAGCATGTAGCCAGCAACAGGAGCTACTGTAATCATCAAAAAAGCCATAAGGATAAAGATAATAGCTGTTTTGAGTTTGTGGTGTAATAAAATGGCTAAAATTAAAAAAAATAAAAAGAAAAAAAGGATCCCTCCAAAAAGGAGGTAGTCGTATAAAGAGAGTAGTTGAATAAAATCAAGAATCTTTGTTTTCATTTGGTCCTAGAATTTTTCTCTGCTATTCCGCTTACCCCAACTCGTCGAGCAAGTTCTTGCTTTATACGATCAGGAGAGATATTTTTGTGTCCCAGTGTAACTAAGACATGATAGACTAAATCGGCACATTCGTAAATAATTTCATCTTCATTGTCATCTTTTACGGCGAATGCAAACTCACCGGCCTCTTCAACTACTTTCTTAAGAATCGCATTGTCACCCTTAGAGAGGAGTTTGGCTGTCCATGATGTATTAGGATCACTGTTTTTGCGAGAAAGGATCGTGTGATAAAGTTCATCGATAATTCCATATGTACTTATGGTATCGATTTGAGGTTCACTGATAATCTCACCTGATTCTATGTCGGTAAAGAAGCATGACTTGCGCCCTGTATGGCATGCAACTCCCTCTTGATTGACCATTATAAGCAGTGTGTCATTGTCGCAATCGAGTAAAAAACGTTCGATATGTTGAAAATGTCCGCTGGATTCCCCTTTTTTCCATAATCGCTGCTTAGAGCGAGAATAGTAGTGAGCCATTTTTGTAGAGAGGGAAAGTTCAAGTGATTCACGGTTCATATACGCCATCATCAAGACTTCCAGTGTTGTAGAGTCTTGGACAATAACAGGAAGAAGTGCAGATTTTGTCCAGTCGATTTGATTTAAGTTCATGGATTATTTTCCTGTAGAACTTATTTTTTGATTATCACCGCTTTTGGTATCGAGCCAAATATTCGGAGTCGACCCCCCTGGCGTTAAGAAAATTTTAGCATCTTTATTTTCTTTGAGCGCATCGTTAAATTTACCTTGTACTTTGATTTGCTCGAGTTTGAGTAATCCCGGTGTGAGTGATTGGCCCACTAGATGGTTGGCTTGTGCTTGTGCTTTAGCTTCGATTGTGAGGGCATTGGCTGTACCTTGCGCTTCTGTCTCTTTTTTGAATGCTTCTTGTTTTGCACGTTCTACATCTTGCTGTGCTTTTTCAACTTCTTGTTTGGCGACTTGAACACGTTCAATTTGGTCTTTTACTTTTTGAGGTAGACCTATTTCACGCAATTGAATCGATTCGAGATCGGCAGGACCATTTTTTTGGCGATTAATGTTGCTGCGTATACCGGCATCAATTTTTTGAGCGATGACATTACGCATAATCGGAAGTGTTTCTGCATCGTATTGACCGATAACATTACGAACAACATCACGAGCAACCGGATCGATGATTTTATCTTCCCAGCTAAATCCCCAGTTAGAGACGGTTTGTGCTGCAAGCTGCGCATTAAGTCGGTATTGGACCGTCATATCGATTGATACAGGAAGACCTCGTTTATCCAAAACAGTGATAGCTGGTTTGAGTAAAATCCCATCCCCTGCAGTTGAAGCGCGATCGATTTTATCAGCATAGTTGATAATACGTACTTTGGTATCAACAATATAAACTTGTTGGATGCCTGGAATTAAAAAATGTAAACCAGGGAGCAATGAATTGGTACTGTATTTACCATTTGTAGAAAGGATACCGCGCTCCCCTTCATTGATAATGATAAATGGTTTTGCCAAAATCATAAGGAGTACAAATCCGCCGACAACCCAAAGCATTCCCGTATTTTTCGGGCTCAGATTAAAATCAAATTTTGGAGGCTTAGGCGGAGTAAATCCCCCAGTGCTTTTTTTTTCTTCATTTTTCTTTTTATTAAAATAGTCGTTCATGTCGCTTGCCATAAATATTTCCTTTTATATAGACCCTGACGGGTACGAGAGCGCCATGGGAATAAATCCCGATTGGCTACTGTGATGCTTCAGTTTACCATCAAGGGCAGAATACCCTTGTGTAGAATGCTTAAGTCTTTTTAGTTAATATAAGTCAAGTAGTGATCATAATCAGGATTACGGCCATACACGATATCAAAATAACCGCTTTGCAGTTTTTCAGTAATTGGGCCGCGTCCGCCTGCGCCTAAAATACGAGCATCTACTTCACGAACAGGGGTAAGCTCTGCTGCAGTTCCTGTGAGAAATGCTTCATCGGCGATGTAGATTTCTTCACGGCTTATACGTCTGCGCGTTACTTTCATTCCCATCTTTTCTGCCATTTCGATGACCGTTTTTTGGGTAATGGATGCTAAGGAGTTGTCATTTGGAGGGGTGATAATCTCACCCTCTTTTATCATGAAAAAAGAGGCACCGCTTGCTTCCGCCACGTATCCCTCATCATCCAGAAGCAGTGCCTCATCGTATCCTGCTTCTACTGCTTCAAATTTTGCCATTTGAGAGTTGAGATAGTTGGCTACTGCTTTAGCTTTACCCATATTGGATTTGTTGTTTGGACGGCTAAAAGAAGAGATTTTGAGACGAATACCACGTTTCATCCCCTCTTCACCCAAATAGGCACCCCATTCCCATGCAGCAACGGCAACTTCCACCGGTGCTTCTTTGTGATAAATTCCCATAACACCGTATCCGAGATACACAATAGGGCGCAGATAAACATTTTCACCCGTAAAATCGTTCGATTTAATAAGATCAATTTGTGCTTTATTGAGTTCTTCAAGGGTATAAGGGACAGTGATGAGGGTCATTTTAGCCGATTCGATCAAACGCTTTGTATGGTCATTGAGACGGAAAATAGCATACCCTTTTGGGGTTTTATACACTTTTGTTCCTTCGATAGCACCGTTACCGTAGTGAAGCGTGTGCGAAAGGACGTGAATCTTCGCGTCATTCCAAGGTACTAGTTTACCGTTCATCCAAATATTTTTGGCTTCGTTCATGGTGAGAGATCTCCAATAGAAAAATTAAGTGATTTTAACGTAGATGCCATTTAACGTTGATTAAAGTATAATTTCAAGAAAAAAAGGTGCTTTAATTATGTTTCGAATAGTCATATTGTGTATTTTATTAAGTGTATCGGGTTTGGCCGAAAGCTCTTCGCTGGACTCTTTTCGTTCCAAGCTTTTGACGTCTGCAGTATCGATGTATTTTAGCTCTAAAGGATACGGTAAAGTTGAAAACGTTACCGTAGATACGAAGAACAAAACACTTAATTTTATTTTGTTTCCTGAAGGTGAGACGCAAAAACTAACGATTGCTATTGGTTGCTATCACACTGAAGTCATTGACAAAGAAGATACGCTCGTATTACAAAAAATTCAAACGAATCGCATTTGGTTGACTCGTTTTTTTGCAGATCATATGGA
>JAYVLH010000018.1:0-2662 GCA_043759555.1 Sulfuricurvum sp.
GCCAATTCTATAGCGCCATAATATTTTTGATTAATAATGATTTTTTGCATGTACGCATTTTAGCGTTTGGAACTTAGGGGACTCTTCAGCATATTAGCATGTCAAATGGAGTAGATTTCACCTTATATAGCTCTATTACTTATAATCGAGTGATTTTCACATATTCTTTTAATCAAAATATGTTTATCATGTTGCACTATAAGGGTTTTTACAAGGTGTTAGAATGATTCGAAGTAATTTACAAAGTGCACAAATTCACGAAATTCTTGAGCACTCCCCTGATGGTATATTCACCATCGGTATGGATATGAGCATTCAATATCTAAACCCTGCATTCTGTAAACTCTTAGGCTATTCTCCCGATGAACTCTACGGAACGTCCATAACAGAGCACCTGGGTGATTTAAGCATCTTGAGCAACTGTATGACTCAAGTGCAAGATTCTGGCCACTGCAAAGATCAAGAAACGATTTTCAAACGAAAAGACGGTTCTATCGTCCATATTTCAAAAAATGTCCAAGCCCTGTACAGTGAGAATGGAGATATACATAGTATTCTCATCACTATCCGGGACATGACTGCACTGCACAAACTCAACAAAGAGCTTTTAGAATCCAAATCAGATGTACTCACCAATCTCCAAAATCGAAGAAAGTTGTTGAGCGATATTGATAACATAAGCTCACCTTTCAATATTATTGTGATTAATATTGACAGTTTCAAAGAGGTCAATACCTTTTATGGGCATCACATTGCAGATCAGCTTCTATGTGTATTTGCTAATGAATTGGTTCATTACGCAAAAAACATGAAAAATGCTACTGTTTATAAGCTACCCGTTGATGAATATGTCATTTTAATCCAGAGTACATGTAACCCTGAAGAGATAACAGAGTGTATTGACGATTTATCCCTTACCTTGAATAAAAAAATATATCCTGTCGCAGATCAAGCCATAAGCTTGAATGTAACCATTGGAATTGCCAGCTCAAATAACGGAGACAACCCATCTTATGCCAATAAAGACGTCATGGCTCATGCTCATATGGCTCTGAAATTAGCAAAAAAAACACGGAAAAATTATCTTTATTATAATGAATCATTCCATATAAAAGAAAGCTACGAAAACAATTTATTATGGATCAAGCGCCTCAGAGATGCCCTAGCAAGTGATCGGGTTGTTCCCTTTTATCAACCAATTGTCAACGCCAGTACCCTCAAAATAGAAAAATACGAAGCGTTGGTCCGTATAATCGAAGAGGATGGCACGGTAATCCCTCCCATTCAATTTTTAGAAATTTCAAAAAAAGTCAGACTGTATCATCAAATCACCAAGGTTATGATTGACAAAGTATTTGCAGAGATGATCCACCATCCGTCTCTTCAATGTTCTATCAACTTGTCAATAGAAGATATTCAAGATACCCATATACGCACCTACATCATTGATAAAATCAAACAGTGCCCTTACAGCGATCGTATTATTTTTGAAATCTTGGAATCCGAGGGAATAGAAAACTACGAAACAATCAATACATTTATTACCGAAATAAAAAAATACGGTGTCAAAGTTGCCATTGATGATTTCGGTGCGGGATACTCCAATTTTGTTTATATTACCAAGCTGGATATTGACTACATTAAAATTGACGGCTCTATCATTCGTAATATTGATACAGATATTACATCACAAATCATTACCAAAACCATTATCGATTTTGCAGCTCAGCTTAATATCAAAACTGTTGCTGAATTTGTCCACTCCCAGAGTGTTCACGATTATCTTCAAACGCTTTCGTTGACAAATTTGCAGGGATACTATTTTGGAGAACCTTCGCCTACAATTTTAAAAAATAAAGGATAACACAATGAAAAGACGAGATTTTATGGCATTGGGTGCTGCAACCTTAGCTAGCGGTTTAACGGCTTCAGCTGCTGATACAGTGACTACTCCAAGAGCTACTCACCCTGAGACGCTGACACAAAAACCGCTTGTCTTTGATCCCAAAACCCTCGATGGTATCTCCGAAAAAATGATCGTATCCCATCATGACAATAACTACGTAGGTGCAGTCAAACGTGCCAAGTTGATTGAAGAAAAAATAGTGGGCCTTGCAGGTTCTGCCAACCCGTTCGAATTGGGTTCTCTCAAGCGTGAACAAATGGTTGCTCTAAATTCTATGGTAATCCACGAATATTATTTTGATGCCTTGGGTGCCGCTGGAGCCATGAATGCTAAACTCAAAACAATGATCGAAGCATCATTTCGCAGTGTAGAGGAATGGGAAGCTGAGTACAAAAAAATGGGTCTTTCACTGGGCGGCGGATCAGGATGGATACTGCTGGTGTACAATGAGCGTATTAAACGCCTCGAAAACGTATGGATGTGGGATCATTTACACGGTCTATGGGATTCCAAAATCATCCTTGCCCTGGATATGTATGAGCACTCATATCAAATGGACTTTGGCGCTAATGCAAAAGGATACATCGAGGCATTCTTCAAAAACATCAACTGGAATATGGTGAACGCGCGTATCAACGCCCTTTCGTAGCCCCAGCGAAAAAATCACGGCATATGCCGATGATTTTAGTCTGCCTTTCTTTCCCTGCCTTCTCATTTTGACGAACAGTATGTACACGCTCTATGAGATGATGAATA
>JAYVLH010000019.1:0-11123 GCA_043759555.1 Sulfuricurvum sp.
TCCATATCGATGAGGGAGAGCGTGTCGTTATCGTCGGTAAAAACGGCAGCGGAAAATCAACTCTGATGAAAATCGTTCACGGTTCACTCGATGCAGATGATGGTGAGCGTATGACGCGACAAGGCATAGAAATCAAGATGCTCTCTCAAGTTCCAAAATTTGACCCAAGCCACACAGTACGCGAAGCTGTGGAAGCAGGTCTTGGCGAGCTAAAATCTGCGCGCGTCCGTTTTGACGAGATATCCGTTCTTTTAGCACACGACTATGAAAATACACAATTACTGGATGAGCAAGCCAAACTGAGCAATTTTTTGGATCATCATAACGCATGGAATCTAGACGATAAAATCGAACGTATCATGCACCATTTTATGCTCAAAGAGTATGAGAATAAAAGTGTAGATTTATTAAGCGGAGGAGAACAGCGACGCGTTGCCCTTGCCTCACTGCTGCTACTAAAACCAGACATCCTTCTTCTCGATGAACCTACCAATCATCTTGATGTTTACATGGTCGAGTTTCTCGAAGAACTGATCCTAAAAGAGCGTTTCACCCTCCTCTTTATTTCTCATGACCGTTATTTTATCGATCAAATCGCTACCAAGACCATAGAGGTAGAAGATTGTGCGCTACGTGAATTTACCGGCGGCTATAGCAATTATCTGACACAAAAACAAGAGCTGCTGCGTACCATGGCACAACAGCATGATAATCTACTCAAACTTCTAAAAACCGAGAATGAGTGGCTCTCACGTGGAGTAAAAGCACGTCTAAAACGCAATGAAGGTAGAAAACAGCGGGTATTGGCTTTGCGGGAAGACGCAAAAAATAATCCCAGTAAAATCCACAAAATGCGTCTTGAACTCGAACGTGAAGCCAAACACTTTAATAGAGGAGAAGGGGTGAATCGTCAAAAAATGCTTTTTGAAATAGAACATCTTGGCCTCACCCTTGGCGATAAAGCACTCATCAAAGATTTTTCAACCCGCATCCTGCAAAAAGATGTTATTGCTGTCGTAGGACCTAATGGAAGCGGAAAATCAACGCTCCTAAAAGCACTGTTAGGGCGTCTAAAACCGACATCAGGTATTATCAAAATGGGGGAGCTCACCGTTGGCTATTTCGACCAACACCGCGAAATGCTTGATGACAATCTCAACCTTATCGAAACCTTTTGCCCACATGGCGGCGACCGTGTCGATGCACAGGGAACAGATTATCATGTCTATGGCTATCTCAAGAACTTCCTCTTTCCCAGAGAGTTTTTGGATAAAAAAATAGGTTCACTCAGCGGCGGAGAAAAAAACCGTGTTGCTTTGGCGCTGCTCTTCACCAAAAAAGTGGACTGTCTCATCCTCGATGAGCCTACCAATGATTTGGACATCCCTACGATTAATATCCTCGAAGAAAAGCTTCAAAACTTTTCCGGTGCAGTCATTTTGGTAAGCCATGACCGCTATTTCGTTGATAAGATCGCTAAAAAGCTCTTTATATTCAAAGGCGATGGAACAATCGAAGAAAGTCTTAAGCCCTATAGCGAATACCTCGATGATGAAAAAGAGCTGCAGGAAATAGATGCCATGGCATTAGAATTTTCAAAATCCGCAACTTCCACTCAAACCATAATCGAAAAACCAAAAGCACTCAAACTCACTTATAATGAAACACGTGCTTTAGAGAGCCTGCCCAAAGAGATCGATGCCATTGAAGCCAAAATGGATGAGATTAACGCCTGTTTAGCCAACCCGAAATGTTATGAAGAAAAAGGGATCCGTACCTTAGCCGATGAACTCCAAAAAATCAAAATACTTTATGAAGAAAAAGTAGAAGAACTACTAACAATCGAAGAAAAAGCCGAAGATATTGAAGCGCTTAAAAACGCTTAGGCAATATAATCAACCACTTTTGAGAGACTTGTCACCTCTTTGATAACACGTACTACTTCTAAATGTGCCGGGTGAACTGCGTATGCATTTAAACCTTCTTGATTTTCAAAAAGCGATGTTAGTATCAGATCAAAGGAACGTTCGCTTTTACTAATATCAATCCCTACTTCCATATTTTTAAGCTCATTTATTTTGGACGGGAGAGCTTCAAGCATGCTTTTAACCCGTTCTAGATTAACCTTTTTATTTTCATCTTTAAATTGAAACATGACGATGTGCACTAACATTTATTTTCCTTTATCTTGATATCAAATCTTTTAAACTTTGCTTCGGGGACTTTCCCTCGAGAATCGCATAGACTTCTGCTGCGATGGGAAGGTAAATATTTTTAGACAGGGCAATTTCATGAAGCGCGTACGCCGTACCGATTCCCTCACTCACTTCGCCAATCTCATCACATACAATCTCTTTGGATTTTCCTAATGCCAGTCCAAGCCCTACACGATAATTTCGCGACATTGACGAACTTGCTGTCAAAAAGAGGTCCCCCGCTCCGCTAAGACCCAAAAATGTATCCTCCTGTGCCCCATACACTTTACCAAACCGTTGCATTTCTACCAACCCTCTAGAAATAAGAGATGCCGCCGCATTTTTACCTAAGCCAAGCCCCTCACAGATACCCGCTGCGATTGCGATAACATTTTTATACGCACCCGTAATCTCGGCTCCGATGACATCATCACTCACATAGGTACGGATGAATTTTGGGAACAATGCCGCCAGTTCATCCGCAGTCTGCGCACAGGCAGAGTTAACCACTAATGCCGTCGGAAGCGATTGCAGAACTTCGGATGCAAACGAAGGACCCGATAAAAACGCCAAGTTTTCTTCAGGAACATACTGCGCATAGATTTCATTCAAAAATCGTCCACTAGAGGCCTCAATCCCTTTTGCTGCTACTAAAATCTTTTGACCGCTAAAAACAAAATGTTCTTTGAGCCACTGCGATACTTGCTGAGCCGGTACAGTAATAATGAGATAATCACACGTCAGCACTTCTTCCAAATTGCGGAAATTTATCCAATCTCTCTTGGTGCGGGATGTGATAATCACCTCATTTTTTTCACTCATAGCAAAGGCAAGCGCCTCACCCCATTTACCTGCACCGATAATTCCTACCTTAGGCATGACGTCTCTTTACCGCATGCATCAGTGCATCAAGTCTATCTTGATAGCCGATAACCACAAACACATCGTATGGGTCGATATGATGATTGTGCCCTTTGGATGCAAAACTAAACGTAGTCCCCATTTCATGATCAACAATCGCTAGTAAAATAACATCATATTGGCTTTTAAAATGAATATCATGAAGATACTTACCCACAAAAATCGAATGTGACGGTACTTCTATTTCTATAATATTCAATAATCCGTCTTGATATAATACATCATGCAGCACTTTAGTCACAATCGGTTTTTCAAGCATATCAGAAATAACATTAGCAGCAATTTCCAAGCTTGGCAATACTTTATTCGCTCCTGCACTTTTCATTTTAATTGCACTTTCGTTATCTTGCGCTAAAGCCACAATATTTAATTTATCAAATTGAGCTCGCAAAGAAATAGTCAAAAATACATTTTCCGAATCATTGGCCAAAGCACAAAAAACGATCAGTGATTTTACATCAAAATGCTGTTCTATACGGCTCCAGTCATCACTTAGATCAACCAGTTCCACCAAAAAACCGGCTTCAGACGCCGCTTTTTCTTCCTCCTTTGTCATAACAAAAAGAGCAAAATCCTGATATATACTACGAACATGCCGTGCAATCTGCTGCGAATATTCATTAAATCCAAAAATAGCCGCGGAACGTGCAATCATATACTCTTCTTTCGATGCAAGAGACCACGGAACTCACTGCACAATGCTTTATTGGCCACAACTATCGCAACATCCCCTGCTTGAATTTCATAAGCAGGTTGAGGATTAAAAGCAAATATTTGCATCCTAGTTTGGTAAATTCCAAGCATGCTCAGACGCTGATGAAATAATGGATGAAATAATAACTCAAAAAATCGTTCTGACATTCCGCTATCTAGAACAATCTCTTCTATGACCGTTCCCCCATGCCCCAAGCGCAATGCATGAATAACATCAAAGGCGATGGGCTGATGGCTGATGCGTCGACTCATCAATCCGACCAAATGATGTGGATTAACCATTTCATCAATCCCTGCTAATGAAAGTTTTTTACGATTATCAGGATCATGTAAAATGGAATAGAGGGGAATTTTTTTGTTGAGTTCCCGTATCGTTAACGCCGTGTAAATATTGGCGACATCGCTGTCTTCCAATAAAATCACTGCAATTACCTGGCTGTCAAACTTGATTTGTGTTGTAATATAAGTATTTAGTGATGAAGGATCAGCATTCAGGACAATAAAGCCCTCACTTTGTGCCTCTTTTGATTTCACTGGATCTTTTTCCAATATCACGATATGCTTGAAGATTTTTTTCAATCGATGAATCACTTCATGGGTCAATGATGAATAGCCACAAATTAAATAAAAAGTTTCTAACTTACTGACATCATCAATGAGCTTTTCTTCTTTGATTACATCCAACTTTTCAGTAAAAGCACTCACGATGATAGAAGTTGCAAATGAAATGACCGCAATACCCGAAACGATAATGACCATGGCCACCACACGTCCTTCATGGGTAACTGGAACAAGATCACCGTATCCTACGGTAAATATTGTCACAACCGACCAATAAATAGCATCAAAAAGAGTATTAATCTTCGATGCAGGGTTATGCGCTTCCATAACGTAAATCAAGATAGATGAAATCATAATCATAATCATGGCAAACAATGCAAGGGTTAAAAGTTCAAACTTTTTCGAGGCAAGAATAGAGATCAATCGTCGCAAGCTCTTTGCATATCGGAACAGTTTTAAAACGCGGAAGAGGATAAATACACGCAAAAGCCTAAACTCATGGAAAAATGGCATAATCGCCAGTAAATCAACGATAGCTGCAGGGGAAAGTATAAATTCAAATTTATGCTTAATAATGGTTTTCAACGATTTCCCAAGAGAAAAGGGACGATGTAAGAAAAGATCGTGTTCATACTGATCGATAATCATTTTGGTACTGTCGCTATAAATCCATAGACGAAGTAAATATTCCGTCAAAAAAATCAATGAAATAATGTAATTATTGAAAAAAAGCCAGCTCAATGACATTTCATGTTTTACTTGTCGAATCAAAATATAAACACTTAAAAAGATCATCAAGATCATCATAAAATCAAAATATTTTTTGTATGAGAAATTGCTATTTTCTAAGAGGTTATACGTTGTATTTTTAGCACTGCGATAGAGTGTGGACGAATGGAGAAAAAATGCAAACGCAACAACCCATCGACCCAACATGCAATTTCCTACTGTGCTAATTTTGCAACGAGAAGATCATTAAGCGTTTGAGGATTAGCTGAGCCTTTAGATGCTTTCATTGCTTGACCCACAAAAAAGCCAAACAACTTATCTTTGCCCGACTTGTACTCCGCAAGTTTTTCAGGATTTGCATTAAGCACTTCATCAATAAGTGCTTCTAGCGCTCCTGTATCACTTACTTGCTTGAGACCCAATTTATCGATTACGTCATCAATATCTCCGCCATTTTCCAACAAATAATCCAAAATTTCTTTACCTGCTTTTGCGCTGATAACATTTTCTTCAATTCTTTTGACTAAACTGCCAAGAACTTTTGCATCTACGGGGGAATTTTCTAAAGTAATACCACCCTTTAATCGTCCTTGTAACTCTACTGTTAGCCATGTCACTGCATTTTTAGGAGTTATACCGCACGTCAGCATCGATTCAAAATAGTGAGCTGTTTCAAGCGAAGCTGTAATAACCACTGCATCGTATTCACGAAGTCCAAATTGGCTGACAAAACGCTCTTTTTTCGCATCAGGAAGTTCAGGTATTGTAATAATATCCGCATACATACCATCATCCACAACCACTTTTAATAGATCAGGTTCCGGAAAATAACGATAATCTGCTGCTTCTTCTTTGCCACGCATAGAACGGGTTTCTTGTTTAGCCTGATCAAAAAGACGTGTTTCTTGCACTATCTCGCTCTCGTAAACACCATCTTCCCATGCTTCTCTTTGACGCGCGACTTCCAGTTCAATCGCTTTTTGAATAAATCGGAAACTGTTGATATTTTTGATCTCAACACGGGTATACAGTTTCTCATCACCTTTAGGACGAATAGAGACATTTACGTCTACACGAAACGACCCTTCTTGCATATTAGCATCACTGATATCGATGTAACGGACAATAGAATGAAGCTTTTTAAGGTATAAAATAGCCTCGTCTCCAGAACGCATATCGGGTTCAGAAACGATTTCAAGTAATGGCGTTCCCGCACGGTTAAGATCCACTTTGGAAATAGCACCTTCATGGATATTTTTTCCCGCATCTGCTTCGATGTGTGCACGGTTGATACGAATATTTTTATGGCTTCCATCTTCAAAATCAACGATCAGATTCCCGTGTTCTACAATCGGTGTATAAAGCTGAGTGATTTGGTAAGCACTTGGGCTGTCAGGATAAAAATAACTTTTACGATCGAAAAAAGAGGTACGGTTAATCGTTGCACCAACTGCTGTTCCAAACATACCAGATTTGCGCACTGCTTCTTTGTTAAGAACCGGCAATGCACCGGGAAGGCCTAAACATGTCGGACATGTATTGGTGTTTTGTTCATGATTAAAACTCGTTGGGCATGAGCAAAAAAGTTTAGACTGGGTATTGAGCTGGACATGAACTTCCAAACCGATAATGGTTTCAAACATAGTGATTTATTCCTTGATTTATATAAAATAGCGGATAGAAGCGAACCCGTAAGCTCCAGCCTCTTGTACCGCATGTATTTGCTCTTGGGTCGTAATCCCGCCCAATGCAAAAATAGGTACTCTTATTTTATCCACTATTTCTTTTAAATCCTCTAAACCTTTTGGCTCGCCCTTGTTTGGTGATGCAAATATTGGACTATACGTAATTGCATCTGCCCCTATTTCTTGAGCCATTAGTGCTTCCATATGGGTATGTGTGCTGATAATCACATACAATCCTAATGATTTTGCATGAATAATCTCTGCAAATTGGTGTGAGGTAAGATGAACACCATCCGCACCAAATCTATGCGCAATTAAAGGATCACTGTGCAATAGCACTTTACTGATATTATGTTTCCGGCACGTATCCATAAAAACACCTGCAAGTTCAGGATAAATAGCTGTTTGTTTGTCACGAAAAAGGATAAAATCAGGAATTATACGAGCAAATATATCCGTGAGACTAGAGACAAGGGAGACAGAATCACTGCCATAATATGCAGGATTAGTAATAAGATACGATTTCACTCAGAAGGCGTATTAATATGAAGCGTATCCCGTATTTCTTCGAGAAGAACCGTCTGTTTCAACGATTCATCATAACGATCACGAGAGAGCGAAAGGTTCTCTAACACAACAATAACCAATAATGCTATAAATAGAAAAAGAAATGTAAAAAGTAGAGCGGTCAGAAGACCTAAAAAAACGAACGATTGAAATGTTACCCACGATCCGATAATCGTAAATGCCCACGAAGAACCGCTGAGAAAGCTCAAAAGGAGATCGTGAGTATTACGCTTCATAGGCTATTAATGATCGTCGCTAAGAAGTACGGCACCGCCAAGGTAAACGTAGGTAAGCATCATAAAAATGAACGCTTGTAAAAATGCCATAAAGGTCAATAATGCAAATGGAATCATTGGCAACAACCATGGGGCCAACATCAAGATGACCATCAAAAACATATCGTCCCCTTTGACATTACCGAATAATCGGAAGCTCAAAGAGATAATACGAGAGATATGAGAAACGATTTCGATTGGGAACATCAACCACGCCAACCACCATACAGGACCCATAAAGTGTTTAAAGTACGTGATAAGACCATTACGACGAATACCTTCGAAGTTATAGTATGCGAAAACAACCAAAGCCAATGCTAACGTGAAATCCAAAAAGGCACTCGGTGCTTCAAATCCTGGAATAACACCGATAATGTTTGCGATACCGACAAAAAGACCGATGGTAGCTACAAGAGGAAGATAACGACGTGCTTCCGTTTTACCCATAACATCAGCACCCATTGCCAATACACCGCTTAAATAAGCTTCCATAACATTTTGACATCCACTAGGAACAAGACGCATATTGGTTGTAGCCATTTTAGCAATAAGAAGAACAATTGCCGCTGCAAGAAGCATGTGTGTAAGATAGATAAAAGTGTGCTCGTGACTTAAAAGCCCGAAGAAAGTAAACAACTCGCCCATTTGGTGTGTTCCTTTGGTTGGTATTAATGAGCGGATTTTACCGCTTTTGAGATTAAATTCCTATAAATTCAAATGACGTAATTCTCGTTTTGCGTTTAAAATATCATCATCACATGCTTTTTGCAAGCTTTTAAGTGATTCAAATTGTTGATTTTTGCGTAAAAATTTAACAGAACTGATGAATGCAGACATTAGAGCAGGAAATTCCCAACCGAGTAGTTGGGAATACGTAGAAAACTATTTGCTACCAAAACCGAAAGTTGTAAAAATGTATTTGGCCATTTTTTCATCGGTAATTTCACCTTCACGCTCTTCGACCTTCTTCATATTTCTATGCATAACAGCGTGATATGACTTGCCGTCAAAATTTTTGTTTCTGATATCACTCAATTTACGGACAAGATCTTCTTCAGTTAAAGTGTTCAACGGTACGCCGCAGATGTTTGCTTTTCCGTGCGATGCCACACCAAGGGCAGCCACCTGTTTCGCCGTTATACCCGGCTGTCCTTTGAGTTGTTTAACTCCGTCAGCTTTCATACCGTGACAATTAGCGCAATTGTTCTTATAAATTGTACTGGGCGATTCCAAATCTTTTGCGGCACAGTAACTCGACATTAACAAAGATGCAAAACCAGCAATGAGCAATCCACGTATTTTCATAAAAGACCTCCAAATTGATATTTGAATATTGTATACCAATTAAATGAGAAAAAAATGAATAAATTATTGACTCAAAGTAGCCTTTATTCCTATAAACTCAGATGACGTAATTCACGTTTTGCGTTTAAAACATCATCATCAATTGCTTTTTTCAAGCTTTCAAGTGATTCAAATTGTTGATTTTTGCGTAAAAATTTTACAAAACTTATCGATGCTTTATTGCAAGCTTCAACTGTTTCGCCCAAAATATGGGATTCGATAGCATATTTTCCGTCCGTGCTGATTCTATGACCGATAAAGACAACAGAAGGATGAAAATGTTCTTCATCATCAATGCGCGTCAATGCAGCATAAACTCCTTCAGCAGGAATTAAAAATCCGGGGCATTCGAGATTAATCGTGGGAACAAGATCCGTTTTCCCAATTCCCTGCCCTTTAACAACAGGTCCTTTGATTTGATAGTTATGCCCTAAAAAACGGTTTGCTCCGTTTATATCGCCGATTTGAAGCTTTGCTCTGATTTTATGGGAGTGAACCGAATCATCCTCGATGCAGACTTGTTCAACAACTTTTACTTCACCGCTAAATAACTCACCCAAAGAAGCATGTGAATAACGACGATTCTTTCCAAAATGAAAATCGTATCCGACGACAATTTTTGCCAAATGAGGAAATTTCTTTTGAAGCATGGCAACAAATTCTTCCCCTTCTAAATGACGAATATCATCCAATGAATAATAGAGAATGGGATAATGTGTATAGTGCTCACGCACGTGTCCAGGAGTTAGATTCGCATATCCTGTCTCGATGACAACGATAGCACCATGGTCACCTAATTCATCAAAAAGATGCTGATGTCCGATGTGCATCCCATCAAAACCGCCGATGGCAATACTATCAACTTTTGACAAAGCCATAACATGTCTCCTGATTTCCCTCTTTACCCGCTATATGGGCTATTTCTTTAGCGACCATTTTCCAACCTATCAGGGCACACGCATCTTCGAAACGTATCATTGCTTTACCAATGGCACTGTTGTCTTTGACTACCCCGTTTTTATCCCGTTTCACTTCACGACCCACTTGAAATTGCGGTTTAAACAGTATGATGATGTAACGTGAAGCAAGAGCGTCTATCGATGCAAGAATAAGCTCAAGAGGGATAAAGGCAACATCGCATGTCACAATATTAAAAGGTTGTTCAGAAACAAACTCACGAATATCGGTATTTTCATGAACACTTACGCGTGAGTCTCCTCTCAATGATGGATGCAACTGATCGCTTCCTACATCGACACACGTTACATGCGCCACACCCTCTTCGAGAAGTACTTGCGTAAAACCTCCCGTGCTCGACCCAATATCCAGTGCATTCAGTCCCTTTAAGTCCCATTCAGTAAAAGGTAAAAAGCCTTTGAGCTTAATAGCAGCACGGCTGACATACAAAGCAACATCAGAAAGCTCAACTTTCATGGTGTTATCGGTTTCAAACGAAACTTTATCAATAATTTTTCCATCCACGCTTACCGCGTGCTCTTTAATCAGCTGCTGCGCTTTGTTGCGACTTTCCACTAAGCCTATTTCTACTAAATAACTATCAAGACGCATTTTTTTCCCTCAAAATCTGTATAACCACAGAAAGATTAACATTCGTAATCTTTTTAAATATCTAAAATTATACCTTGAATCTCCACTATGCAATTGAGAATGGATTAAATTTGCGCTAATATTGCAAAAAAATCAAGGGATTTTCAGTGAATTCGACCCATATAGTGATCATCGGCGGCGGATATGGCGGCATACGTGCGCTCGAGTCACTTGCCAAACATACATCTATTATACTCACGCTGATCGATAAAAATCCTTATCATAATCTTCAAACGGATGTGTATGATTTTATTGCCAATAAAGTCGATATTTCTCATATTATGATTGATCTTCCTTCATTGTGTAAAAGTTTTGCTGCGGTGCAATTTATTTGTGAAGAAGTCATGAAAATCGAAACTGAACATCATCGTATTATCACACCAACACAAACGGTTACCTATGATCAACTTATCCTTTCTACCGGCAGTCGTACCTTTTTTCCTGATTTTATCAAAGGGCTTAGAGAATACGCGCATGGAGTTAAAAGTATCCCCGTTGCCTTGGATTTTAAACAGCAATTTGAA
>JAYVLH010000020.1:0-14108 GCA_043759555.1 Sulfuricurvum sp.
TGTCGCAGGAACTTGAGTATGTTCCCATGCATTTGATGTATATTGATAATCACTGCTTACCAATGCGCCAACCGGACAAACAGATGTGCATTCGCCACAATTCGTACAATCAAGCGTATCCCCTGCATTAGGAGCAATGAGTGATTTATTAAGCTTATTCCACATTGCGTAGGCATCTTTAGGCATTGACTCTTTGAAGGCAGCCTCAATATTCTCTCCACCACGTGCTACTGTTGATAAGGCCGCATCACCGATCATGTCTTTGCACACGGTAATACATCGCTCACACATAATACACAATGCAGGATCATACTTAATAAGGCCCCAGTCCTGTGCTGGCTTATGGGTATCGGCAATTGAGTAATGTTGCTTATCTACACCGATTTCTAGAGTGTAATTTTGAAGCTCACACTCTCCAGATTGGTCGCATACGCCACACTCCAGAGGATGATTAACATCATACACTTCCATAATGGCACGCTTTTCCTCATCGATTACAGGAGTTTTGGTATTGATCTCCATCCCCATTTTGGCTTTCGCATTACATGCATAAACCTGTTTTCCATCGGCTTCTACCAAACAGATACGGCACGCCAAAGTTGGCGAGCAGCGTGTTAGATAACAGATGGCGGGGATAAATATCCCATTGGCACGTGCCGCGTTAAGGATAAATTCACCTTCTTGCGTTTGTACCTCTTTGCCGTCTATAGTTATCGTTATTTCATTCATGATTTAACTCCCAACTTTTGTAAGTTTAATTTTTTCAAAACGGTAACCTTCATATGAACTACCAAATACATTTTCATAAAACGGATTCAAAGCAATAGTCCCCTTAAGTGTTTCATCAAGGACAAAAGTTCTCACATCATCACTCCCCTCAATAACGATTCTGTCGCCATTGGATATTCGTGCTGCGGTTGCAAACTGTGCAGACCCTCGAAGCGCATTGTCTTTTTCAAGCTGTGTTGAACGTGCTGTATACGCATTAAATTGATTCACTGGATTACATCGGTATACGACGGTTCCATTGAATTCAGGTAGTTCATCAATTGATTCTAATATTCCATTTTGAGCAACATCTGTCATCTCAAGCATATACCCGCGATTATCTTCGCCCAACGCTCCATAAAAATTACCCAAAGCATCAAATTCAACCCCTTTGAACCCTTTTTGGATTGGTAGCTGAACTGTATAGTCGATGGTGTTTTCATTTTTCAGTCCAAGGTTTTGCGCGATATCATTAAGACAATAACCCTCGAAAGAGATTGCTACATTCGTAGAAAGAAGCTGATAGTTTAAACTTACAAATGTCCCTTCTTGACTATTAAGTGCGGGAAGTGCCATATCGCATTGACCCATTGATCCAACGATAAAATCACCCTGTGCGTTATAACCGACAACATTAGAGATATTTTCATCTTTATCCAAATCGCAGATTAAAGATACCCCTACCGTATTAACATTTTGTGGCACGACTACTAAAGAAAAGTCTGTGGCAACTTCGATCAATGCACAAAGTCTAGCAATATTAAGAGAACGTTTGTGGCTCAATACATCTGACCCTACCACTAATGTTTTTCGTTTTGTACGGCGTAATGATTTTGAAATTTTCGCAAATTCTTCATCTCCGACGTTGGACTCGGCACATAAATAACCTTCATCCAATCCATCAAAAAATGCTTTAATTTCTTCGCTTACATCGCTCTCTTGCAGCAACGTTTTAGCAAGCATTGCCATCACTCCCTCTTCAGAACCTGCTTCATATTTCACCATTTGCGTGACAACATTTTTAAGTAGTGCGTCTTCAAGAGGGTGCATATAAATAATTTTAGCTCCATTGTGACGAGCAGCAGTCGTCATTGCGTAACGAATAGCCGGATTATCCGTACTCACTCGTCCACCCAATACAATGATCGCATCACTTTGAGCAATCGCATCAAGAGAACCGCTAAAAGCACTTTTTCCACTTATAGAGCCGTAAGCATGCATAAACGATTGGTAGGCTCTTGCTTCTTCGTTAAAAAGCTTAATCCTAAGTTTTTCTTTGAGTCGTTGTAAAATCAGTGCTTCTTCATTGGTAATCAGCGAGCTAAACCGAATTGCTTTTGCTTCTTTAAATGCGCTCAACGCTTTAGCAAAGAGTCTTTCATCTTTGGTTGCTTGGATCTCAAAATCAAATCCAAAACGTCCTGCACCACACAACGTAGCAACTTCAAAATTGTTCGTTACACGATAAATTTTTGATTCTCCGCCCGTAGCAATAGAGTTATGTTTTACTTCATACGTTAATGAGCATCCGGCTGAACAATGAACGCATGTAGCAGGAACCTGTGCCAATTCCCACGCATTTGCAGTGTATTGAAATTGTGAACTTACTAATGCACCTACAGGGCATACTGCGATACATTCACCACAAAATGTACAATCCAAAGTATCGCTATTTTTAGGAATAACAGCCGATTTATATCCGCCAAATTGGAGTGTTATTGCATCATCACCAATAATCTCATTACAGACATGGACACATTTTTCACACAAAATACACAAAGAGGGATCATAGTTAATCAACCCCCAATGCTCAATTTTACGGTGCTGTTCTTTGGCACTGAAGTGCTGTGTTGATACCCCAAACTCTAAGGTTTTATTTTGAAGATCGCAGGCACCTGATTTATCACATACGCCACATTCTAAAGGGTGATTAACATCGTACATACGCATAATGTTTGTTCGTTCTGTCTGTAATCTCTCTGAATCAATAGTAACCGCCAAGTCTTCCGTAGGAGGAGTTAAACAGCTCAAGATTAATCCATCGGTTTTATTTGTTTCGACAACACACAAACGGCATGATGCACACGGTGTTGTTTTCTCAATATAACACATTGTTGGGATATAAAATCCTGCTTTTCGTGCCGCTTGAAGAATTGTTTCGCCTTTTAACGCCGTAACGGGTTGGTTATTGATTGTAAAATTGATCATCCCACCCTCCATTAGTGTGCTACCATCGCGATATAATAACAGCGCATACAGCGTTCTGCTTCGCTTATTGCCTCTTCTTGAGTCAGGGCATATTTCACTTCTCGATTGTTATCCCGACGTTCTTCTACCGTTAGAACCTCACCGTGCTGACGTGGTAACCCAGGAAGCCATCCTTGAATTTTCTCTTTTTTATCGTAGACTTTGAGTTTACGAAGATGATCTTCCATAATCTCATCATCTTTTAGAGTAATTTCACCGTTTTCAACATAACGTGAGATAACAGATGCTGCACGCTTGGCTTGCCCAACTGCATTAACAATTGTCATAGGACCATATTCACAGTCACCTGCAGCAAAAACACCCTTGCGTGACGTCATATAGTCTTTGCCATTCGTTTTGATCGTTGCCCATGAGGTACGCTCAATTTCCCACTCTTCGGGAATCAATTTCAAATCGGCACTTTGAGAAACAGCAGGAATTAGATAGTCACACTCCATCTCAAAGCTTGCGCCCTCGATTTTTTCGAGTGTTGCGCGTCCGCCATTAGGATCAGGGACAAGCTCAAACATATCAATCATTAACGATTTCAATACGTTATTTTCATCCCGCATTTCAGCAACAGCAGAGTGAAAAATAAATTCAACACCTTCTTCAACTGCTTCGTGATACTCTTCATACGTCGTATTATTAATAATCGTTCTTTCATCACGGCGATAGATCATGACTACTTTTTTTGCATTAGCACGAATGGAACAACGAACCACGTCCATTGACGTAAATCCTCCACCGACACACACTACTGTTTTGCCTGTCAAATCAACATAATCTTTATCGAGCATATGTCTTTTTTGATCTGCTTCAGGAACCATAATTCCGTATTTTACTTCCAAATTTACTTTATCAAGAAAATCAATTGCTCCCCAATACCCTTGGATATCTGCACGCTCATTTTCACAATAAACTTTTTTTGAGATACGTGTTCCGGTTGCCACTAAAATCGCATCATAATCGTTTTCATATTGACGCATCATCTCTGCGGTTACTTTTGTATTCGTAATAAAATTAACGCCAAGATCACGTACCGCTTCAATGTCTTGATTGTATTTATCCACTGGCATGCGGTATTCTGGAACACCCACAGCCACTTCTCCGCCTAAAACAGGCAGTTCTTCGTACACATCAACAGCGATGCCATCCAGAGCTAGATAATATGCACCGGTAAGTCCTGCAGGACCCGAACCAATAACAGCTACTTTTTTACCTGTTGGATTTTTTTGTTCATAAGGATGAAAAAAACCAAATCCATAATCTGTCTCATAATCAGCACCTAAACGCTTGAGTTCCATAATCGAAATAGGCTCATCTAGGTTTGTCCGGCGACATTCAGTCTCACACGGATGAGGACAAACACGTCCACAGGTATGTGCTAATGGCATTGTTTGGCGTGTTGCCATCAATGAATCATCAAAACGTAAATCGCGAATACCCTCTATGTATGCAGGAATATCAACGTGTGCAGGACAGGCGTCCATACACGGTGCTGTAATTTTGGCTATATAATTAGTATCTTGTAAATGATAATGTTTTGAAGCTTTTTGCTCATTAATACATGCCATAAATTCGGCTTCAAAATGGTTCATCAAATCTAATAATGGTACAGGAACTGTTTTCCCAATTTCACACTTTGACGTTTCTTGCATAGTGCGTGAAACTTCTTTAAGATGCTCCATATCACTGATTGCACCCTCACCACGAGCAATTTTATCAAGTAAATCATATAAAATACGTCCACCCCATCGACCCGGGGCACAACGTCCGCACGCTTCAGAATAAACTTGATATTGTGCAGCATATTCAGTAGCAAGACGAACAACATCAACATCTGGGTTAAAAAGAGCAAGACCATCCCATCCGATAAACGCTTTAGAGTGTGCGTGTTCATTGTACTGCTCAGGCAGGTTATACGCTGAAATTTCCCACTCTGATTCGGGTTTTCCGATGTTATTGATCTGCTCTCCGCGCCATGTGGAGAAATAGACTTTACTCACTTTTAGTCCTTACGTTTGACCACAATGGTCCAATCAACTTCATTGAACTTCAATGAATTCGTAAGCTCAAATCCGTTTTCTTTTACCACATCAGCTGATCGCTGAATAGGTGAAAAATCACCAATCTCAAACAAAAAAATCAAGACTTCTTTAGGGTCTTGTTCTTCTTTTAGTATCTCAACCATACGGTTGTCAAAAGCACCTTTAAGGTGACGAAGGTCATAACGTTTCATAAAGGTCCTTTTTAGCGGTCAACTTCACCGAAGACGATGTTAGTCGTCCCGATGATCGATACAACGTCCGGAATGTAGTGTCCCGGAAGCAAGTCTGTCAAAATACCCGTATGCCAAAATGATGGAGCACGAAGTTTTAGACGGTATGGATAAGCATCGCCTTGTGAATTGATGTAATATCCAAGCTCACCTTTTGGTGATTCAGTTGGTATATACACCTCACCTACTGGCGGACGCATTCCTTGTGTCACGAGGACAAAATGCTGCATCAGTGAATAGTTCTGAGTCATAATATCAAGCTTAGGTGCTGAAATATACTGCGGTGCATGCGCCATTAATTGAGGCTCAGTACCTGCATACATATCAATGACTTGATAAAGAATTTTTGCCGACTCACGCATCTCTGCCATGTAAAGTTTATAACGAGCATAGTTATCACCCTTATCAGAGACAGGAACATTAAATTCTACTTCGTCATACAATTCATACGGCTCTTCTTTACGAATATCCCACTCAACGCCGGATGCACGAAGCATTACCCCAGAGCAGCCCCAACTAAGTGCCATCTCTTTTGAAATAACACCCACATTTTCCATACGCATCAACCAAATACGGTTTGTATCGAGAAG
This sequence comes from Sulfuricurvum sp., assembly GCA_043759555.1. Classification (GTDB taxonomy): domain Bacteria; phylum Campylobacterota; class Campylobacteria; order Campylobacterales; family Sulfurimonadaceae; genus Sulfuricurvum. Next base: position 5,887 of record JAYVLH010000020.1, read on the forward strand.
GTCTTCGTAATCTTTAATATTTTCTGGTAATTTATCCAAAAATTTACGTAAATCACTAATAAAATTATCCGGTATATCCAATGGAACTCCGCCGATACGCACCGCTGAATGGGTAAGACGTGCACCACAATAATCTTCTATCAGATCCATGAGATATTCACGTTCACGGAATGCGAACAAAAATACGGTCATCGCACCAATGTCCAGTGCTGTTGTTGCTAACCAAAACAAGTGTGACATCAACCGGTTTGTTTCCAGCAGCATCATACGAATAACTTTCGCACGACGTGGAACCTCAAGACCAATAAGACGCTCAACGGCTAACGCGAAACCATAATTATTTGAGCTTGATGCAATATAGTCCATACGGTCTGTTGTCGGCATAAACTCATTATAGATCATGTTCTCAGCCATCTTTTCCATACCACGATGAAGGTATCCGATATCTGGGTGAGCTTTGGTAATTTGTTCTTGCTGCATGTGCAGCATCAAACGTAACTGTCCATGTGCCGATGGATGCTGAGGACCAAAGTTAAGGATCAATTCATTATCTGAGCGATCGAACGTAATATTTTCAAAAAAGGGTCTAAGACGATTGGATTGTTGCATTCATAGTTCCTTAACGTTGGCGATCAGAGATCACTACGGATTTCTCTGCATCAAATTTTTCAACCATAAAGACACCGCCTTCTTCTTGGTAAATCAAAGTGGTATCAGGCTCGCCGTGGGTAATATCAGTACCGCGTGGCACTTCATGTCCTAAACGAGAAAAACGTTCCGTATCGTAACGATCAATTCGGGCAGGATCACGATTTTCAGGTCCGATAATCTCACGTGCTTCTTTACCGAAAATTTTATCGACTTCATACCATGCCGCAAATTCATCCCCCTGAAGAGGATAAGTTTTACGTAATGGGAACCCTTCCCAGTCATCTGGCATCAAAATACGTTTCATAAATGGATGGTTATTAATAACAATACCAAACATATCATACATCTCACGCTCTGACCAATCAGCGCATCGGAAAAGTTTTTCAACGCTTTGGATTGACTCTTTTTCATTGATTTTACATTTAATACGCAAACGCTTACGCTTACTCATACTCAACATTTGATAGAAAACCTCGAATTTACCCTCTGTTGCCAGCCAGTCAATAGCGCTCATTTCAGAAAGCTGTGTATATTCACGCTCATTTTTGAGCATTTCAAGTACAGCAAAATTATCTGCAGCATTGATGATAACTACCATTTGTTCGACTTGGATATAGGCATCTAAAACGTCAAATTTTGCTTTGATCGCTTCGAGATCGGCTGAAAAAAAAGCATCACTGCTTACGTCATGCTTTGCTACTTGCGGAGCAACCCAATAACGGTCTGTATAATATGGTTTTTTTTGTACATTGTCTTTTGGACTATACGCTCTCATTACATCAACCTTTTTGGCTTTTGAGCACGAGATGCACTCTCACGACGAATTTTTTGTTGAAGCATCATAACACCATACTGCAACGTCTCTGGACGCGGTGCACAGCCAGGTAGATATAAATCAACAGGAATAATACGATCCACACCTTGTACCGTTGCGTACGTGTTAAACATACCACCGGTATTTGCGCATGAACCCATTGAGATAACCCATTTTGGCTCTGTCATTTGATCGTACAAACGACGAATAAATTCAGCGTGTTTTTTTGTAAGTGTTCCTGCCACAATCATCAATTCTGCTTGACGAGGAGAAGCACGGAAAATCGTTCCGAAACGATCGAAATCATAACGAGATGCGCCCGAAGCCATCATCTCAATACCGCAGCATGCCAATCCGTATGTTAATGCCCATAAAGAGTTAGAACGACCCCAGTTGACAACCTTGTCAATCGTAGTCAATGCGACAGGAAGACCACCGTCTTTTAAATAATTTACTTGATGTTGTGCCATACTAGGGCTCCTTTTTTCCACGCATAAACAAATCCGATAGCCAAGAGAAGAATAAACATCATCATCTCAGCAAAACCAAACCAACCAAGCAATTTAAAATCAACTGCCCACGGAAACATAAAGACTATCTCTACATCAAAAAGTAAAAATAGCAATGCAAACAAATAAAACTGTGTCGATATACGGTTTGGCTGCTTACTGATTTCAGGTCCGCATTCGTACGGAGAGAGTTTTATCTTTTCAGTGTCTTTAGCCGCAAGTGCGCGGCTGGCTAAGCGTGCAAGTACTGTTGTCGCATAAAATGCTCCAAACGTAAGTACAAACAGCACAAATACCCCAAAATAAGGATTTGCTACGTTGTAGTGCTCCATGAGTCCGACCTTTTCGTATTTATGGTATAGCTGCATTCTTACGTGCAGTAAATTAACAATTATTGCACTATAACTAAGTTTTCGTTAAACAAACCCTTATATAAAGCAACTTATTTGACCCCTGTTACTTTTATAAACACCTCTCTTATATTGTCAAAGATAATTGTTAAATTATGTAACAAAACTGTGGTTTTACTTGTAAATAATGCTAGTTTTTAGACATAAGTTGAAAAGCTGGAAGGTAAGTATGTGGGTATTATCGAAGAGATTTACAGATGTATAGTGATTATGTTACAAAAGGAAACAAAATAGAAACTATGGTGCGCCATACAGGACTCGAACCTGTGACCTATAGCTTAGGAAGCCATCGCTCTATCCATCTGAGCTAAAAGCGCGAATAAGAAAATTAGCAAGAGCATAATTTCCTTTTTTATCGATTCAAAAATCCTACTGATTTTTCATTATCAAAACTGCCTTGCTTCTCTTTACGGATTTCATCTTCAAAATCACCCAACGTAAATACAGCATTATCACGAGCTGCAACATTATAAGCAGTATTTTTGACAATCAAATTAATTTGCCCTCCAGTTAATGGATGATGGGCAAGCGATGCGATATCAAAGTCGCTCTCAAACGGTGCATTTTTGGGAAGCATCATCGTCCAAAGCTTTAATCGCTGTTTTTGATCCGGTTTTTTGAACTCAATTTTATAGTTAAAACGACGTGAAAAAGCTTGATCGATATTTTCAAGTAAATTGGTCGTCGCTATTAAAATTCCTTGAAACTTTTCGATTTGTTCCAAAAAGATATTTTGCATTTGATTGTGCATTTGATCAGCAGATGAACCAACACCGGCTGAACGTGATGCCAAAAACTGATCGGCTTCGTTAAGAAGCAAAATCGGTTCTGTTTTCGTCTGCTTCGTTAAGTCAGAATACGTATCAAAAATTTTACGAACATTTTTTTCCGACTCACCCACATACATTGAGAGAATTTTAGAGCAGTCGAAACTCAACACTTGACGCTTTAGTGAGCGTGAAAGTGAATGAGCCGTCAGAGTTTTTCCTGTACCTGGAGGGCCGTAAAAAATAATTCGTGCATCTATCCCTGCTTTTTTATCTTTGACGCCCCATTGATGCAGACGTGAAATTACTTCTTTGTCTAACTGGCGCATAAGATTTTGAAGAGTTTTTTCCGTCGATGTGTTTAAAACAACATTTTCCAATGAAGTAGCAGGCTCGATCAGCTCGAAAATTTCTTGTTCTTTGATGAGCATATCGAGCTTGAGCTTGCTCGCTTTTTTCTTTTTTTGCGGATGCATAATCGACTGAAGCACCTCATCAACAATGTAAAATGCACGGCTGATTCCCCCAAAAGGGTTAAGCATTTCCTCATAATCGATCACATCGTCATTAATAAGCCGCGCACCGTCTTCGAGCAATGCACGGTTTTTAATCCGTTCGTAATCATCGAAACTGATCAAATCGATGAGGGTATTCATCTCCCGTAAATTTCCCTCAGTGGCACTGTACTCTTCTTTGAGCAACGCCAAGAATATAACCTGCTCTTTGGGTTCAAGCTTTTTTTGTTTGAAAAAACGATCCAATACGACATCTTGAGAGGTTTGGGCAATCCGCTCGTCAATTCGTTTTTCAAGTAAATCCAGTTTGCTTTGTATACGGTTAACACCCAGGGAATGATCGCTGCCGCTGTTACGGGAAATCGACATTTTTTGGTACAACTCGATACGAAAAAACTGATCTTGAAGATATTCTAAATGATCGGCATAAGGTTTTATCTCAGGAAGCGTCATTTCCAACGATCCCTCTTCAAGCAGTTTCATAAAAACTGAAGTTAGTGCGACAGGGGTGTTAAAAAGTTCTAATACAGAGAGCTCACTTACCTTGATCGGTGTAAATGAGTGATGAGTGATCCATCCAAGCTCCAATAATGTTTTTACTTCACCAAAATGAGATAAATATTCATAATTATCGGCTCCATAAATCTCTTGTAGCAGTTCAAAAACAGCAATATCTTCTTGAGATTGTAAAAATTTACTGGTCAATAAGCGTAATATTTTTGCTTCATCTACTGTACATTTAAGTTGCGCAAAAATATGGCTTTTTTCTATATTTGTATTGTCTAAGAAATCGATTAAATATTTCAATAGTTTCCTTGTTCTTATCGGATCATGCCATAAAGCATCTCAATTTCTTCCGCCCAAATCGTTTCATCGATTGTCTCAAGCACCAAAGGGATATCGTCCATTCGAGGGTCATTCATCAAAAATCCGAACGCATCCAAACCAATTTTTCCCTTCCCAAGAGAATCATGCCGATCAACATGACTACCAATCTCGGGTTTAGAGTCATTGACATGCATCCCTTTTAGATACTTAAATCCTATGATTGTATCAAATTCTTCCCATGTTGCATCATAGGTTTCTCGTGTACGAATATCATATCCTGCTGTAAACATATGACATGTATCGATGCATACGCCTACTCGAGATTTATCCTCGATTCGTTCGATGATAGCAGCGATTTGCTCAAATCTCCATCCGAGATTACTTCCCTGACCTGCCGTATTTTCAATGGTGAGGTTTACCCCTTCAACCATTTTAATCGCCTTGTTCATGCTCATTGCGATACGGTCAATGCACTCTTCTTCGCTGATTTGTTTGAGATGGCTTCCTGGATGAAAATTAAGACGATCCAACCCTAACTGCGAGCACCGTTGTAGCTCATCGATAAAAGCTTCCAGTGATTTTTCACGCTTTTCTTCTTCGGGATGACCGAGGTTGATGAGATACGAATCATGAGGCAAAACATGACACGGTAAAATCCCACTTTGTGCTAAATTGTCTTTAAAAAGACCAATTGTTTCATTATCAAGAGGTTTTGCTGCCCATTGTTTTTGGTTTTTCATAAAAAGAGCAAATGCTTTCGCCCCGATTTTCATGGCATTAAGCGGGGCATTATAGACGCCCCCCGAGGCAGAGACGTGCGCGCCAACATATTTAGACATAATTGTTTCCTAGATTCAAGTGTGTTATTTTAACACAGCTTCCAAGTAGCCTTACTGAGTCTTATTGGTATCTTGAATATCACTGATTTTAATCATCAAACCATTCAATCGGTCTTTAAAATAGGTTTGTGATGGGGAACGGCGATAGACGATGTCTATCTCATCATTTCGTATATTTTGAAATTTTACTCCGCCGCACGATTCGCTTATACCCGATCCGCCAAAAATCGGTTCACCTTGCAAAACACGGCGCATCGTATCAGCAGGATAATCTTTGTACAAATACTCTTTTACAAATGATTCTTCACTCATACATCCCGTCCTTAAACACACCAATCTATCGATTGAAATTTTTTCGACCGCCACACCCGCAGTAAAAAGTTCTACTTCAACGGCATCGTCATCATAACGAATGTACCCCATGTCGGCAAATTTTAGCTTGGGACTTTTAATTACAATCATTTTTGGAGTACTGATTGTGTAATGTTTCGTTGCGCACCCTCCTATTAAGAACGCGACAACACTAACCCATAGGATAGAGTATTTTTGCATGCACAGCGTCCAAAGCTCGTAGTATTTCAGGAGAAAGCGTCACATTCATCGCAGCCAAACTCGTATCCAGCTGCTTAGACGTTGTTGCGCCGATAATCGTAGAGGCAACAAACTCAAATTGCTTGCTCCACGCAATTGCCATTGTTACAGGATCCAATCCTACCTCATGAGCAATGCGTAAATACTCTTGTGTAGAGCTAAGAGTTTTATCATTCAAAAAACGTGCTGCCATCAACCGCTGACGCTTGTTTGTTGAGTTTACATAATCGCTAAAACGTCCAATACTAGTCGTAGATTGGTTGTATTTACCGCTTAATATTCCTCCGCCAAGAGGGGAATAAGGCAGTAAAGAAATGTTTTCACTTTTACACACAGCACTAATCCCATCGAGGTCACGGCGATTTAAAAGTGAAAAATTATTTTGTACCGACTCAAAACGGGCTAGTTTTTCATATTTTGAGGTCATAGTAGCTTTCATCACGCCTGCAGCACTGTCGTTAGACGTACCGATGTAGCGAACTTTGCCACTTTGAACCAAGGTATCAAACGCCCGTAATGTTTCTTCGATGGGAACTATTGGATCAGGCCAGTGCATCTGATACAAATCAATATAATCCGTTCCGAGACGCTTGAGCGACCCTTCAATGGCACGCTCAATATGAAATCGATCGCACGCAGTATATCCGTGGCGAATCGGAGGGACAAACCATCCCGATGCAGCACCAGCAACTTTACTCGCTAAAATCACACTGTCGCGCGGCTTCGTTTTAAGCCATTTTCCGACCATTTCTTCAGTAAGCCCTGAAAGTTCTATCATAGGCGGTACAGGATAGAGTTCAGCAGTATCGAAAAAATTAACGCCCTCTTCATACGCTTTATCCATAATGGCAAACGCATTTTTCTCATCACATTGACTTCCGAACGTCATGGTACCTAGACATATCGGTGATACACGTAAACCACTGCGCCCTATGTAGCGATATTCCATTGGTTCTCCTGTGATTTTTTGATATTGTATCGAAATTAACTTGCTGCCTTTAATGCATCATATGCTTCTTGAAGAAGTTTAAACTTTTCGGTATATTTATTAACTATTTCTGGGCTTTGTGTACTTACACGGTCAGGATGATAACGACGAGCGAGTTTTAAATATCGTTTTTTTAAATCTTCAAGTTTACTTCCCATTGGCAGCTCAAAAATCGCATGATAACGAATCATCTTATCCAGTTCATCGCTATTAAAGCTCCAGCCACTAAACTGCCCATACAACTTACTCATAAAATCATCATCATACGCATAGTTGATATGGTAATGGAGTACTTCACGACGATTAAGCGCTTTTTCTAAACGCGCTTTTGCAGACATGGAACTGACATCAATGTAAATCTGATTGCTGGTACTGCTCATGACTAAGCTAGACAGCTGCTGTTTTAAATACCGCATTATCCAGCGATTATTCTCTAAAAATGTAATTTTTACCCGGCTTGGACCAAAAGCAAAAAGTTCAACATCGACTTCTTCTGCCTTGCGATAAGGTATTTCGATTCGTACTGCTGCGCTTTTGCATTTTTTGAGTGATCGCCTATAAAAAGGGCTTGCCAAGTCATTAGCTTGTGTATAACGATCGGTCAGGGTATCTAAAAAATCTTCTTTTTGTTCGGACGAAGCATCATTATTGAGAATTAAAACCCCATTTTCCAAAAAAAGAGTATTCTGTATATGATGATCAAAAAATTCTTCCATCCACGGCTCTTCGAGGGTATTGGAACCCCCTTGAACGAAAATAGCATTGTTGCGTAAAACGACTCTCACGGATACCCCCGATCTGATTGTATTACATCAAATCAAGCAAAAAGGGTTCCATTTTATTTTTTGACTATTTCACCATAGCACTCAGGCCGGCGGTCACGAATGAGTCCCCAATAGTGACGATGCTCACGAATCGAGACAGGATCAAATTCGCTGTACAAAATTTCCTCTTTATCACGTGACGCTTCTACTACTTTTTCCCCTGTATGATCAGTAATAAAAGAGCTTCCATAAAATGTCAATGTGCAGCTCTCACCGACTTCTTCACCAATACGATTTGACGCAATTACAGGTATGATATTCGCCGCAGAGTGCCCCATCTGAACACGTTGCCAATGGGATGCTGAATCAACCCCGATTTCAGGTTCGCTGCCTATTGCCGTAGGATAAAAAATCATATCAGCACCCATAAGGGTCAAACATCGTGCCGTCTCCGGGAACCACTGATCCCAACAAATACCCACTCCGACATTACCGAACGCCGTTTTCCATACTTTAAATCCCGTATCTCCAGGCTCAAAATAAAAT
>JAYVLH010000021.1:0-3888 GCA_043759555.1 Sulfuricurvum sp.
CACCACAATGGGACTGCTCAGAATCGCAGCCACAAAGTGTACCTAACACTACGCTCCAGGGGACGCCCGCAAGCGGGCGCCCCTGAGCTACAACGTTAGCCATGGCGTCCCTAACCATGAACCGCAACCTCTTTGCAACGATTTCCAGTTCCCTCGTGCTTTCAGCCGCTATGGTTGTCTGGACAGACCTCTTCATCTTTTTAAAGGGGGTGCAACTGCAACTGCCTGCCTGGACAGAATCTCTGCCAAACCCGATTTATGCCCCCACATATCTGGTTCTTATGTGCCTAATGCCTGCGGCCTTTGTGCCAAACACTCTGGCAAATGCACTTGTAGCAATTTTAACGTCAGTGCTGCTATCGTCGCTGGTCGCAATAACCGCATATGCATTGAACCCAACCTACCAAGGTAATTATCTTCTAGCCAACATGTTTTTTAACTACTGGTGGATAATACTGTTTCACTGCGCTGTGCCGTCGCTGTTGCTGGTGGCAACTCGTATTGCAGCCCATTACATACGCAATAAAATCCATGGCTAACCCGGCGCTCAACCTCGCTCCCTTTGGTCGCTGGACTCTGCGCGATAAAGCCGCGCAGAGCCGGTTAGCTCTACGTTAGCCATTTCAAGAGTACGCATGCGTTATCAGGGGAAGATTACAAATTGGAAAGACGATAAGGGATTTGGCTTTGTTACTCCGAACGGCGGTGGTGAGAAAGCATTTGTGCATATAAAAGCCTTTTCTGGGCGCTCACGTAGACCCATCGAAGGCGATCTCATCACCTATGAACTGGCAACCGATGAGAAGCGTCGTTTCCAAGCAGAAAATATTCGGTTTGTTGGTGATCGAGCAACTTCGACCGCGCCACATACAACAAGGTCGTTTGACACCATTTTTGCCATTCTGTTTTGTTCTTTTCTGGCTTTGGTAGTGCTTGTGGGTCGGTTGCCGTTCGCGATACTTGGCGTTTATTTGGCAGCAAGCAGTCTCGCTTTCCTTGCGTACGCTATAGATAAATCAGCAGCACAAAATAATCGCTGGAGAACCCAAGAAAGTACGCTGCACTTATTCGGGATTGTTGGCGGCTGGCCAGGAGCTTTGCTCGCGCAGAAAACGTTACGCCATAAGTCGAAGAAAGAAGAGTTTCAAACAGTATTTTGGACTACGGTTATTATCAACTGCTTTGCACTCGGCTGGCTTCTCACAAAAAGCGGCTCTGCTTTTTTAGGTGCCATCCTTGGCTTCGCAGCATAAAATGGCTAACAAATCATTCAACAGGGACGCGCTAAAGCGCGCCCGTTAATTCAAACGTTGAGCCTCGAGAATAAGCTGCTAATCGCCTTTGCCTTTTTAGGTTTGCTAGCGCTCGTTCTTTGGATTTTGCTGTACCTCAGCATTCGCTACTCATCTGGCAGGTTTGGTGGCCCGAGGACTTCTGAGGTACTACTGGTGGCTTCTTGCGCAACGTCGCTCTGTTTCCTGCCGTGGGCAGATTTAGTAGATTCCTTTGCGCTAGTCGCGTATGTCATTGCTGTTTCATGCATCAGATTGCTGATAATAAAAAGGCCATTTCGGGAACCAGAAATCGTTTTTCATATGGCAATTCTTTATCTTTCACTATCTCGTCTCGATAAGGTGACCGGCTACGGCCACCCGAACCAATTCTTGGTGTTGGCGCAATACATTTTTCTTGCCGCCATCGCATCAAGCTGTCTTTATCTAATATTCAGACGCAGGAACCCACTAGCTCTAGGAGCACTGTTTCTTCTCGTTTTTCCGGTTTCTCATTTTCCACTTGAGTTGGCAAGAAATCTGTTGGCAAGAGAAATGGTTCCGAATGCAGAACATCTCTATGTTACGAAGTTGTATTCCGGCGAAATTTATGGCTTGCGCTTTGAGAAGCGCTATTGGGATTGGGTAGAACGTTTTGCTCTAGTCGATGGAGTCTTTCAGAAGAAGCCCTCCTATTTGCTAAATGACGGGGGTGGCACACTGGACCCGCAAATACCGATCGTCGCATCATGGGAGTGGAAAGTTGTGAAAAGACTCTTTGATAAACGGCGCGCCTGATGCCCAACCCGACATTCAACCCGGACTCCGAAAAAGCGCGGAGCCGGTTAATTCTACGTTGGGCCGCAGTTTATGAAGGTCGTTAAAATTATTCTCCTCTTGGTTTTAACTCTTTTTTGGGTCATCCTTTCGCTTGTGCTTTTCAAGTCCACAGCGGCTTATATGCCAGTTGCCGTTATTACAACAGTATATTGCTTGCTCATTTACCTTGTCTGGCCACTCGGCACTAGCTACTCTGAGGTAGCATTTAACAGAATGCTTTGGGTTTTGGGTGTCGGCATATTTTTGGCTGCTCTGAATGTTGTTATGGCCGCAGAATGCCCTAGCTACCCAACATATTTATGGGTTATGTACCCTAAACAAAGTTTGTTTGCAGGCATGATTATGTTGGTGTGCAATTACCTTGGTAAATTCCCAGCGTCTTTAATGTTGGCAGGTGTGGGCTGTTACTTGTTTTACCTAGGCTTTACATTGAAGCCCAACCAATCATTCAAGCGGGACGCGCTAAAGCGCGCCCCTTAATTCAGACGTTAGCCATCACACCAAGGAAACCACATGCGCTTATTACTATTTACTTTTGTTGCTCTAATCGTTGGCTGCTCGTCTGCACCCGTCCAAAAAAGTGACAGTCAACCTAGCATGCTTGGGAACTTCCAATTCATTCAAGACGGTAAAGTTGTGCAACCGAACAATGGCGTTGTCAGGCTCAATCGTAGTGAGTTTTACATTCGGCATACCAGAAAGGGGCAACGACCTTCGGTCTTTGCGAGTTCCAACCCCAAGGTGAAAGAGCAGTTCCAGTCGCTACGTGATCCCTTGGTAACTTGGGACGGCACGGGTACCGCAGCATCTCCATCTGAGCTATTTGTAGATGGAGGCACATTACAACTGTACGAAGGGTGGTCATCTGCATTTGAAAAGGATTTTGGGAAAATGTTGGGCTCAAAAATTCGTGCAGAATTCACCACTTTTCGCAAGCAACTATCCACCGAACCTCTCCTGATCACGTCAGGTAGCAACTATGCTAACTTTGTTCCTCAATCAGATGGCTCTAGTGCATATACCGTCTCTCGTATAAATGACAAAGCATTCCCCAACATTGGCCACACATACCTCTACCTAGTTTTGTTCGCCGATGACGTACCCTTTGGTAGTGGGGTTTCACAGTACCTGCTCCACTGGACACCTGTAGTGATTGAGTTCACAAACAATGGCTAACCTAACGTTCGAGCGGGACTGCCGCGAAACAGCCCGCGTCAGCCCCTCAACTTAACGTTGGGCATATCAGAGATGATGAAGCGGTTCGCAATCTTCGCCATACTATTTGCGCCTTTGTGTGCCAGCGCCCAGTTACCTTGGGAGATGTTCAAGAACCCCGAATTCCGCGCTGCGTATCATGCTGCGCTTGGCGCAAAGAAAACTGAAAAGTGGCTTGTGTCACTTGCAGGCCCTAGCGCACCCTCAACGACAGAAGTGCTCAACGGAACTGAATATGTGCTAGCAGATTCTTGCAAACCGCATTGGTGCAACACACACAATATAGTTTTTGCTTATGCGCCTGCGACCAAAAAAGTATTCGGCAAGCTCGTTGAGGCAGGTGGGGTTTCTTGGCTTGGTAGCCCGCCTTCCAATGTTCAAGCCATGTTAGAGGCAAAGCATGCAAAACGTTTTCCAAAATAAGCCCAACCCGTCAGTCGAGAGGGACTGCGCAAAAGCGCGCAGCCCCTTGTATCTTACCCCCAGCTCAGAAATGAGCTAAATTGCTCTAGCGCGAAAGAGCAGGGAGAAGGGATGCCGTGCAGCCCCTGAGGCCATCGAG
>JAYVLH010000022.1:0-5460 GCA_043759555.1 Sulfuricurvum sp.
TTGGTGAGATAGGTTTGAAGCTCACTTTTAAGATAACGCTCTAGCATCTTCATCAAAAATTCTACTTCAATTTTTGGACGTTTCCAGTTTTCTGTGCTAAAGGCATAGAGTGTTAATTGTTTTACTTCAGGATTTTGGGCACAGTGGGTTGTGATAGTTCGGACAACTTCAGATCCTTTTTCGTGCCCAAAAGTACGATTTTTCCCCTGAATCTTAGCCCAACGGCCGTTTCCATCCATTATGATTGCGATGTGAGAGGGGAGATTACTCATAAATGGCTTGCTTGATCAATAAGTTGAAGAGAAACAGTAAGTTTGTCACCTTTTGGAAGAGAAAGTGCCGTATTAGCAGTAATAAAATCAAGGGCATTAGTATCACTTCCAAAAGGATTTTCATCGTTAATAATATTAAGACAAACTGCATCGACTTTTTTAGTGAATAGAAGATTTTGTGCATTTTTTGTTGCAACGACACTATCGGTTTCGGCTTTGAACGCAATAGTTTTAATACCGTCTTTGTTAATGGATGAAAGTAAATCCTGGTTTTGTTTCATCTCAATATTCCAAGACTCTCCGAGCATCTCTTTTTTGAGCTTACCATTTTGGGGATGGGTTGGAACGTAATCACTTACCGCTGCTGCCATAAAAAGGAATGGCTCTTTTTGAATAAGTCCTATAGGCTCGTCGTGGATAAGAGAAGGTTTTGATAGCTTCCCCTTTTTCGAAATACGAATCGAATCGGTAAGGTATTCTCCCATCTCTTGAGAACTTTCAACATCAATCGTGTGAATGCCAATCGGTAAATCGTTTTCAAATCGGGTGGCAATGAGATTGACATCGGCTCCGCGTAAAAATAATGCAGTAGCAAGGGATGATGCCATCTTTCCACTGGAAAAGTTACTGATATAACGGACATCATCAAGTTTCTCTATTGTCCCTCCACCTGTAACAATAACCCGCCGATCACTCCAAAAATTATTTTTGAGTAAAATTCGAGCGGTATTCCAAAATACTTCGATTGGCTCTGCCATCGCACCATCACCGACAGTCTCACATGCCAGTTCTTTAGTTTGGGTTGAAACGATATCGTAATTGGCGATGGCCAGCATTTTCATGGATGCTTGGATCATTGGATTTTGAATCATTGCCGTATTGGCTGAAGGTGCCAATAACTTCACACCGCTAAAGGCGAGTGCACATTGGGTGAGGATCGTATCGGCGATACCGTTGGCAAGTTTGGCAATGGTGTTGGCAGAGGCTGGTGCGATTACCATGATATCTGAACTTTGTGAGAGTTTTATATGGTTAAAACCATCTCCTGCCCACGATTCATTAGTATCGTCGAGTACTTTATTGCGGCTGAGAGCTTCAAAGCTCAGCGGTGCTATAAATTTTTTAGCCGAAGGACTCATAACAACGCTTACGTCAGCTCCTGCTTTGATGTACAGACGCAAAAGTTCAAGCGATTTATAAGCAGCGATGGAGCCAGTAACGCCTAGAAGAATTCTCTTGCCAGCCAGGAGATTAGAAGGGATTAGCATGAGGCGCCTTTAGCGAAAAATTTAGTGAAAAAGCCGGCGATTTTTCGGATAGGTGTACGGCTAAGAATGAGGATATCACTCTCGTATGTGCCAGAGGTGACCGTAGTTCCCGCAGCGATCATGACGTTATCGGCAATTTGCACAGGAGCCACGAGTTGAGTGTCGCTTCCCACGAAAACATTTTTGCCGATGATAGTTTGGTATTTGTTGACACCATCGTAGTTGCAGGTAATCGTTCCTGCACCGATGTTGCTTCCCTCATCGATCGTCGCATCGCCAAGATAGCTTAAATGGCCAGCTTTGACGCCTGTAAGAGTTGATTTTTTCACCTCAACAAAGTTTCCGATATGGGTATTTTCTAATACACTAAGAGGTCGAAGATGCGCAAGCGGTCCAACGTCAGAATTTTTAACACTGCTGTCTTCGATTACGCTATGGGCTTTGATATGTGAGTTGGCAATAAGTGTATCACCGCACAGACGTACACCATTTTCGACGGTACATTCTCCCTCGAATTTCACTCCCTCTTCGATGTAGATGGTATGAGGCAGTTGCATAGTGATTCCCTGGCTCATCCAATGTTGTCGAATACGTTCCATCATTATTTCTTCTGCATGGGCTAGGTCAATTTTGGAATTGACCCCTTTAAATTCTGCCTCATGAACGAAAAGCGGGCTGATAGAGAGGTTGTCCTGGCTTGCAAGGGCAATTATATCAGTGAGATAATATTCATCTTGTGCGTTGGCGTTGGAGAGTGAAGGAAGATATTTTTGCAAAACGTGATGTTTAAAAGCATAAACTCCAGCGTTAACACTTTGAACCGTTTTTTCTTCATACGTTGCATCTTTTTCTTCTACGATACGTACTACGTGACCTGCTTCGATAATGACGCGTCCATAACCGCTTGGATTTTCAAGAGCAATAACCGACATGACAATATCGCTGGGACTGTTCATAAAAGCATCAATAGAAGCTCTTGTTATCAAGGGCATGTCACCGTTGAGTACCAAAACGTCATCATATTTTGGGTGGACACCCATCATTGCTCCACCAGTACCTGGAAAATTGTCAGTATCTTGAGTGATGAAAGTGAGACCGTCAAAATGTTTATTCATGGCACGAATTACGGCATCTTTTTGGTGTGCTACAACGATGATAATGTCATCCGTAATCTCACGTGCTGCTTTGATACTGTAATACAGCATCTCTCTTCCGCAAATTTCATGGAGCACTTTTGCCTTTGACGATTTCATCCTAGACCCTTTTCCGGCGGCTAAAATGACGATAGAAAGTGAGACAGACATAGATGCTCCTAGTATTAATTGCTGTAATTTTATCAGATTTAAACGAGAACCACCCTTAGTCTATGGTATTATCACCTCTTTATTTTGGGAGTGTTGGTTTGGGTCGTATTTTTCTTCTTTTTCTCTTGATCCCTTATGCTCTTTGGGGCGTAAATAACCAAATGCCAACAATGAGTATTAATCTCGCTGCACCAGAATCTCCGCAAGAAATTGTAAGCTCGCTAAATGTTTTAATGATGCTTACAGTGCTCTTTCTCGCACCAAGCTTAATTCTTGTCATGACGACTTTTACCCGTTTTGTCATCGTATTTGGATTTTTACGTCAAGCTTTGGGAACACAACAAGTACCTCCGACACAATTGCTTGTCATGCTGGCGCTCATTCTTACAGTATTCGTGATGGAGCCTGTGGCACAAAAGTCTTATGATGAGGGCATTAAGCCTTATACGGAAAATAAAATATCGTATGATGAAGCGTTCACAAAAACAACTGATCCCTTTAAAAATTTCATGGTGCGCAATACGCGAGAAAAAGATTTAGCACTTTTCTTGAGAATTCGCCATATGGAAAATCCAAAATCGATCAAAGAAGTCCCACTCACTATCGTAATCCCTGCATTTGTGATCAGTGAGCTTAAAACCGCATTTGAAATTGGTTTTTTACTTTTCTTACCATTTTTGGTCATCGATATGGTCGTTGCTTCGATTTTGATGTCGATGGGTATGATGATGCTGCCTCCGGTTATGATCTCGATGCCGTTTAAAATACTGGTTTTTATTATGGTAGATGGATGGAATCTCCTCATCGGTAACCTTATTGCCAGTGTTAAATAGGGGTTTTTAAATGCAGTGTGAGTATTTCGGAATTTGTGGAAGCTGTCGTCTTTATGAAGAGGGTTACCAAGGCCAATTAAGCACAAAATTAGAAGAGATCACAACCCGTTTTTTTCCCTATTTTGATGGAAAAATTGCTGTATATGCCTCGAAAGAGGATCATTATCGTTCCCGTGCCGAATTTAAAGTTTATCATGATGATGAAGGTTCTTTTTATGCCATGAGTCGTCTTGACAAGCAAGGCGTGGTGAAAATTGAGAATTGCTCCATTGTTCATGAATCTATAGCCAAAGTTATGCAGCCGCTTTTATCCGCTGTAAAAGAGAATGATATAGGGCATAAACTTTTTGGGGTAGATTTTTTAACCAGCAGCAGCGGTGAAGTACTGGCAAGTTTGATCTATCACAAAGCTTTGGATGAAGAGTGGAGTGCAAAAGCAAGACAAATAGAAGCAAAGCTTGGAATCTATATTATCGGTAGAAGCCGCAAGCAAAAAATTGTTTTAAGCCAAGATTATGTCACTGAGACACTTCACGTCGGTGATCGAGATTATCGTTATATCCATATCGAAAACAGTTTTACTCAGCCCAATGCACTCGTTAATGAAAAAATGGTGTTATGGTCATTAGAGCAATTTGACACTGTCGGTGGAGATTTACTCGAGCTTTATTGCGGAGCAGGCAATTTTACGATCCCATTTGCCTCTAAATTTGATCGTGTTTTGGCAACGGAAATTTCTAAAGCCTCTATTATTGCTGCAAAGCGAAATATGGAACTTAATGATGTTAGTAATATTGATTTTGTTCGTCTTAGTGCTGAAGAGTTTACACAAGCACTCGATGGATCACGAGAATTTCGTCGTCTAGAAGGGTTGAAAGTAGGTGATTATCATCTTAAAACACTTTTCGTTGATCCCCCACGCAGTGGACTAGGAGAAGAACCCTGTGCATTTGCTGCACGTTTTGATCATTTGCTTTATATTTCATGCAATCCAGAAACATTACAGCGTGATTTAGAAATTTTAAGCCAAACACACGTTGTGCAATCGATGGCAGTTTTTGATCAATTTCCTTATACCCATCATCTAGAAATGGGTGTAAAACTTATTCGAAAGCCTTTAGTCTGAAAACAATATTTTTATTTCTATCTGTTGCTGCTGTTTTAAATGCAGCCTCAACTGAATCTCAGGCAATACTAGGCGAAATAGGAAAGTTGCGCCAAAAATACGATGAGTGCAAAGCAGGACAAGCTATAGTACAGGGCATTAATCCAAAAGTACTAGCAGAGTGTAAAAATAAAAATAAAGCTATGAGCCAAGAAATAGTAGAAAAAAGTGGTGTGATCAAAAGTTTAGAACAGACACTTACCTCACGAGATCGCGACTATCGTGATGCTGCAACGCGTAATAAAAATCTAATATTGCAGATACATACTCAAAAAGTCTCTTTTGAAGAGCGTGAAATGCTCAAGCGTTCGTTAGAGAAGAGCAAAAGTGAATTAGCACAAGCTCAAAAAGCATTGGCGCAAGCCGGAGGAGTTAAGGTCGTTTATAAAGATCGGCCTGTGGTTCAAGAAAAGATTGTAGAAAAAATAGTATATAAAGAACCGTTACCAGTCAATACAAAAGTGGTAGAAAAAATCATTTATAAAGATCGACCAGTCACTAGAAATAAAGTAGTTAAAAAAGTAGTCTATAAGGATCGTCCTGTTGTTATTGAGAAGGTTGTTTATAAAGATAAAGTTGTAGAGAAAATTGTTTACAGAGACCGTCCCGTTGTACAAG
>JAYVLH010000023.1:0-9259 GCA_043759555.1 Sulfuricurvum sp.
TCAATACATGAGCGGCACCGTCAATCGCCAGGACTATTTAGCGATAGCAATTGATTGGATTGCAAAGCGAGATAGAATCACTATTGTAATTTATATGGCGATGCATCAAAATGACTTAAATGCTAATGAATTATGGCTGTATTTCAAAAGTGTCATCGATTGGGTAGGTGCTATATTCCCAAAATATCGCAAGGAGATGAAAGGAATAGAGTGGGGAATTTTGTACAATGAATACAACAATGATAAAAGCTTAGACCCTAAAACATTAGAAGCTCAAATATCGAAATTAATGCAAGATGAGGATGTGGGCAGTAAAAAAGGGGTGTATGAGTATCTGCTAACAGGCAAAGAAAAATATCTCAATATCCGAACATTTAATGACAACCAAAAAAGGGAAAGCTACGAAAAACAAAAAGGGATTTGTGTCAAATGCAAAGAGCATTTTGAACTAAGCCAAATGGAAGCCGATCACGCAACCCCTTGGCATGAGGGTGGAAAAACGGATGCTAAAAATTGCCAAATGTTATGCCGAGAATGCAATAGAAGAAAATCTGGGAAGTAATACCACTTATCTTTAACTGTACGTATTTCGTCATACCCGCGAAGGCGGGTATCCAGCTAGATTCCCGCCTTCACAGGAATGACAACGAAGGTTATACCTTCGACTGCACCGTAATCTTCGTCGCTTCAAACAGTTCGGCCGCTTTGGCAATCATTGGCTCTTTGAGGACATCGGAGCCATCGAATTCTTTTACACTCACTTCATCGCACTGGCTCACACAGCTTCCGACACCGATTTCTACTTCTTCGACCATGGAGGAGGGTTCAATAATGCTTTCTGGTGTGGATATTGGCTCTTCTGTTGGGATTGTAGCGGTTTCTTGTTTGGTGCATCCTTGAGATTTAATGACCGTATCGATCCCATAAATCTCTCGTACAAACTGCCGAATGATCGAATAGCTGTGTTTTAGGAGTTCTTTATTGTCCCCTTCGGCACAACTTTCCCATGTTAAGACGCCATCTTCATACGAAATATAGGAGATACTCCCCTCAAAACAGCGGGAGAGGGTGGTGTCACGATCACGAATTTTGGCGCATAGTGTATCAAAGGGTGATTGTTGTACGGGAGCGCTAGGGGAAATTTTCACGGCAGGTTGTGGTTCAGGATGCGTGGGAATTCCACTGTTGACTTGGTGCAGCGGCGTGCGTGATTCGAGTGATTCGATCATTTCATCAATTTCTTTGATTTTTAAGGCTTCAATCATTTTAAAGAAAATCAGTCCGAGAACGAATCCACCATCGGCATTGATAGCAAAAAGAGCTTTGGCATCACTGAGTATTCGAAAAAAGCGTTCAATAACTAAAGAACTGAATCGGTGGTCGCCATCGTAAAGCTTCTCTTTGAGATAGGCGATTAGCTCATCTACTACCATTTCGGCCTCGTAAGCTTCGAGGTCTTTTAGCATGCGAATAAGGGTACTTCTGTCTTTGGAAAAAATGGCATCAAAAAGGAGCGTTATGGTTTGTGGATCAAGCAGTCCAAGCATGTCTGCAACTGTTTTAACGTCCACAAACCCTTTGGAGTAGATAATGGCTTGATCGAGGAGCGTTAAGGTATCACGCAGGCTTCCTGAGCCGCTGCGAGCCAAAATATCAAGCGCTTCATTTTGAAACTCAATGTTTTCAAGATGGAGGATGTGGCTTAGATGATGAACGATATTGGGATGACTGATTCGTTTAAAGCGAAAATGCTGTGTACGGCTGAGAATGGTTGGCGGCAATTTGAGAGGATCTGTTGTTGCGAGTATGAATTTTACGTATTCAGGGGGCTCTTCCAATGTTTTGAGAAGGGCATTATGCGCTTCTTTGGTGAGCATATGGACTTCGTCGATGATAAAAATTTTAAAGGCACCTGCGGCAGGACGATATTTGGTATTTTCAATGAGGTCACGGATATCATCGATTTTACGACTCGATGCCGCATCCATTTCGATAATATCAATGTGACGTCCTTCATTGGCCATAATACAGTGAGTACAGACATCACAAGGACTAGACGTGGGACCATTGTCACACATTAACGATTTGGCAAAAATTCGAGCAGTCGAGGTTTTTCCTGAACCGCGAAGTCCTGAAAAAAGATAGGCGTGTGAAAGTCGTTTTGAATCGAGTGCGAGGCTAAGAGTTTGAGAGATACTCTCTTGCCCGATAAGTTCTTCGAATCGTTTGGGACGGTATTTGAGGGCTAATACTTCGGAAGATGAACTCATACTATTTCTCCTAGCCATTCACGGGCAGTTTTACGTAGACCTTCTGGATTTTCAGAGGCAAAAAATTTCAATGAGGTATCGTCAAACCGTTTCATAAAATCATAATGACCTTCGAGATATTCAACGATGGCTTCTCCTGAGTGGATGAGAGTGCTTTTACCTTCAAAATATTTTTCTATTGCATTCGCAATGAGAGGAAAATGGGTGCATCCGAGGATAATAGCATCCGGTGTTTGTGTTAAGTTACCAAAATAATGGTGTAAAGTACTTTGAAGTACTTCACCCTCATATAGTCCCTCTTCAACAATAGGAACGAGCAAAGTAGTGGCAATGGCAGTAAAGTTATGATAGCCAAGTTCTCTTAGCCCTTTTTCATAAGCACCTGACTTGACCGTTGCTTTGGTTCCTAGAATTAGGATGTTAGCCTCGGTGTCAGGAATGGCATTTTTGAGTGCTAAGACACCAGGATCCACAACGCCGATGACATCGTGTTCACTGTGAAGGCGCATTTCATCCAAAGCGTATGCGCTGACAGTATTACAGGCTGTGATGAGTAAATCGATTTCGAAGTTTTTGAAAAACTCGAGTGCTTCAAGAGAATAGCGGATGATGGTATTTTGATCTTTAACACCATACGGTACACGCGCAGTATCTCCAAAATAGATAATCTCTTCGAAGAGATGGTGTTCCAATAGGGATTTGACGACGCTTAAGCCACCAACTCCGCTATCGAAGACACCTACCCGCATTATTTATTCGATTCGTTGTTCATGCTGTCAAGAAACTCGACATTTGATTTGCTTTTAAGCATTGTGCTGTAAAGAAATCGTAATGCTTCAACTTCATCTTCTTGCTTGTGGAGCATTGAACGTAAAACGAATACTTTTTGCAATACATCAGCGCTCAAAAGCAGTTCTTCTTTACGTGTTCCTGATTTGAGGATATCGATAGCAGGATAGATACGACGCTCGGAGATTTTACGGCTTAGAACTACTTCTGAGTTGCCGGTTCCTTTAAACTCTTCGAAAATAACTTCGTCCATTTTACTTCCCGTCTCAACAAGAGCGGTTGCGATAATGGTCAAACTTCCGCCATTTTCGATGTTACGCGCAGCACCAAAGAATCGTTTAGGTTTGTGCAGAGCATTGGCATCGACTCCCCCTGAGAGGACTTTACCTGAGCTTGGTGTAACGGTGTTATATGCACGAGCAAGACGGGTGATAGAGTCGAGGAGGATGACGACATCTTTACCAAGTTCTACACGACGTTTTGCCCGTTCGATTACCATTTCGGCAACTTTGACGTGATTTTTTGCCGGTTCATCAAATGTTGAGCTGTAGACCTCTCCTTTGACAGAGCGCTCCATATCGGTAACTTCTTCTGGACGTTCATCCACAAGGAGAACCATTAGCTCTGCTTCGGGATGATTGGTCGTGATTCCATGCGCAATTTCTTTTAAAAGTTCTGTTTTTCCTGAGCGCGGAGGAGCAACAACAAGACCGCGCTGACCTTTACCTACTGGACAGAATAAGTCCATCATTCGTCCCGTAAGATGAGTTGGCTGGTATTCAAGCTTGAGTTGTTCTAATGCATAAAGAGGTGTGAGGTTTTCGAATAGCGGGCGTTTTTTAGACTCTTCTGGAGGAAGATAGTTGATTGCTTCGACTTTAAGGAGTGCGTAATAACGCTCTTGGTCTTTAGGTGCGCGTACTTGTCCTGTAACGATATCTCCATTACGAAGAGCAAAGCGGCGAATTTGCGTACTGGAAACATACGCGTCGTGCATAGAGTCACTGAAGCCTTGGTCAACAGCACGTAAAAAGCCATAGCCGTCTTGCATGATTTCCAAAATTCCCGTAAAGAGGATAAATCCGCCTTGCTGTACTTGGGTTTTTAAAATTTCAAATATGAGGTCTTGTCGTTTGAGTTCATTAGGGTCTTCGACGCTAAGAGATGTCGCGATCTCTAGCAGGCTTTCAAGTGTTTTCGTTCTAAGGGCTTCAATCGTGAACCCTTCTACTGGGGTATGAGTACGGTTCTTTGAGTTATTTCGAGGAGTAGGGGTTTTTGCGTTATCGCTCATTAGTGAAGAAGCCTTAGAATAAATGGATTTTGGTAAACAGGAGAATGTGGTAAATTTGCAGAACCTACGAGTCATTTTGATTGTTGACATTATAATGAATGGCGATAAGGTTGTCAAGTTTTGGAAAAATATGGAATAATACTTAAAAAAAGGAAATGGTATGATTCACCGAAAACTTAGCACTATCGAGTCGATGGAACAAAAAGCGGGCAAGGGTGTGAGCATGCAGATGCTGCTGTCTCTGCAGGAAGTACCCAATTTTGCAATGCGATGTTTTACGATCGATGCGGGCGGATTTATGCCGCACCATACGAATACGGTTGAACATGAGCAGTTTGTCCTTTCGGGAGCGGCAAGTGTTCGAGTAGGTGATGAAACATTTGAAGCGGTTCAAGGGGATATACTTTTTATCCCTGCCGGTGTGGCACACTCTTATGAAACGATTGGGAATGAGGCGTATGTCTTTTTGTGTCTGATTCCCAAAGGGGAAGATTGTATTGAGATGGTAGGGTGCTAAAGCCGTATTTAGTCTTGTGAACGATTTTTGCTATGACTAGTGTGCACTATACAAATATACATATAATTTAAAAGGTTTAGTTTGTTCGATTTTTTAAAAAAGACACCCGAAGTCATTGCAGTCAATGAACCGGTTGTCGAAGTACCTAGAAGTTTTACGAATTCTGTAGGAATGGAATTTCTTTATATCGACGGCGGGCAATATATGATGGGACGAAATCCGCAGTATGGGGAAGGGGGAGAAGTTGAATCACCTCCTCATGCGGTTAAACTCAAAGGATTTTGGATCTCTAAATATCCAGTTACTCAAGAACAGTATTTTAAGCTCACACGGGTTAACCCTTCGTATTTTAAAAATGATAAAGTAGAAGAAGAGAGTTCTAGGCGTCATCCTGTTGAACAGGTGAGCTGGTTTGATGCTAAGGCGTATGTTGAACTGATTAACCGTTATGAGGGAAAAACACGCCTTTACGCACTTGCTAGTGAGGCACAATGGGAATATGTTGCCAAAGCAGGGGGAAATACCCGCTTTACATTTGGGGATTCGGAAGCGCAGCTGGATGACTATGCCGTTTATGAGTACAGTGCCAATATCAAAACTGCGGTTGTCGGAGGTAAACTTCCTAACCGTCAGGGGATTCATGATTTACTTGGAAATGTGTGGGAGTGGTGTGAAGACGATTTTTTCGCCAACTACAACCATGCTCCCAATGATGGAAGCCCTCGAATCGGCGGTGCTGAGAGCGAATCATTTAAAGTGCGTCGCGGCGGAAGTTACAAAACGAGTTATATGTGCTTACGCAGTTCTTTTAGAGGGTATTCTCGTCCTGATTATGCTTCTAATGAGACGGGATTTCGTCTGGTCATGAATGGGGATCCGTTTAAATAAACTCTCCGCTCTCGTAGAACCATTTACCATCTACTTTTAAAAAGCGGCTCTTCTCGTGTAAATGTCCATGCGAGAGTGTTGCATCGAAGGTCACAAAAGCTTCAGATATCGTCTCCGTAAAATCAAGAATTTTTAGCCCAAGAAAGCTCGTTGTAGTACAAAATTTTAAAATATTTTCTTTCCAAACTAAGGTATCAGTTGTAAAGTCTGGATTATTGGAATGGGTAGTGTGGATGATGTAATCGGCTAGATGCAAGGCATAGGCACTGTAGCGTGAGCACATGAGTTTATACGCATTGGAGGGAAGAATGCCTCGATGATAGGGTTGACAGCATTTTTTATATTTTTCACTGTTGTGACAAGGGCAGGGAGCATTTGGTGAGTGTTTCATATAAAAATATTACACTATGCCATATTTTTTTTGCCTTAGGTGAGCGTAGGCTATAATGACACCATGAACTATGAAATAACAACCCTTATTACAACACTAACGGCAGGCACAATGGCATGGCTGTGGAATCAGTCGCGGCAAAAGTATGCACTTTTAGAATCACATACGGTGCAGATTCAAGAGATGCTTAACGAAGAGCGAAATGTGCGTACAAAACTGGATGCCAAATACGATGAAAAACGTAATGAATTCAATATGCTTGAGCGTGATTTTGCTATTTTACATACGCGATATGAAGAGAGTACTCGCTCTTATGAAGACAAATTACGATTGCTAGATGTTGCCAAAGACCAGATGAAAGTGCAATTTGAACAGTTGGCAACGCAAATTTTTGAGCAAAAATCCAAAACATTTGATGAAGCACATACGAAAGGGCTTGATTTACTTCTTAAGCCATTTCGGGAGCAGATAACGAATTTTGCAACACAAAGTAAAGAACAGTTTATTCATGACGCGAAAGAGCGTCAAAGTCTCAAAGACGAGATGCTTCGTCTGAAATCCCTCAATGAACGTTTGAGTCAAGATGCGATTAATCTCACAAATGCTCTTAAAGGGGAAAACAAAACCCAAGGAAATTGGGGTGAAATCGTACTGGAGCGTATACTCGAAGAATCAGGACTTCGTGAAGGGCATGAATATGAGATACAAAGTACATTAAGCGATGAAGAAGGAAAAAAATTTCGTCCAGATGTTATCGTTCATCTTCCTCAAAATAAAGACATTATTATCGATTCCAAGGTTTCTCTTGTTGCCTATGAAGCATTTGTTCGCGCCGAGAATGATGAAGATCGCGCTCATGCGCTCAAGCAGCATCTTCTTTCTATTCACGGACATATAAAAGGATTGAGCGGTAAACGGTATGAGCAGCTAAGCGGCGTGAGAACGCTGGATTTTGTATTGCTTTTTATGCCTATCGAAGGGGCATTCTTGCTTGCATTGGAATCAGATAATACGTTTTTTAAAACAGCATATGAGCAAAATATTGTCATCGTTTCTCCCTCAACCTTGCTCGTGACATTACGAACGATTGAACATATTTGGCGAAGTGAATACCAAGAACGCAATGCTAAAGCCATTGCTGAGTCGGCTGAAGCGTTGTACGAAAAGCTTGTTGCCTTTGTAGAGGATATGGAAAAAGTCGGTGAGCAAATCGGGCGTACCCAAAAAAGCTATGAGGGGGCGATGAATAAACTCTCTACGGGTAAAGGCAATCTTATCAGGCGTGTTGAGTCTATGCGTAAGCTTGGATTGAAACCGAAAAAAGTTCTTCCTGCATCATTGACACAGCAAGAAGATGAAGAGATTATTGAAGAGTAAGGACGTCTAAAGCTTTCGTATTTTTAGGGCAATCATGCCTGCTACCAATGCTGTGCAGATGGCTATGATAAAAAATATATCAGGAATATCCCATCCTTGATTGAGCAAGGCTATGGTGATTAGTGCTCCTGTCACCATAAACAGTGCATTGAGGATATTGTTTGCCGCAATGATGCGTGAGCGAAAAACTGGATCGCTTCGGTTTTGCATCAGCGCATACAGGGGAACACTGTAAAGACCTCCAAACACACCAATCAACATCAAATCAATGAGAATATGCCAAAAAGTGAGATTGGGATATAACTGATTTGAAGTTTGAAAATGTTGCGCTGCAAGTCCAAAATCGATTCCCATAATAGCCATGCCGACAGCGCCTGTAATGATTAAAGATTTACGAATAGTATGATGACTGAGTAGGTCGCATAGCATGGACCCAGCACCAATACCTAAAGTGAAAACAGCGAGTAAAAGGGTGACGGTTGTTTCGTTTCCCACGAGGGTCGTTTTGACAAAGGCAGGCAACTGTGAAAGCAGTAGCGCTCCATACAGCCAAAACCAGGATATTGCGAGAATAGAGAGAAAAACGATTGGGGATTGACGTGCCAGTTTGATCGAATGAAGTGTTGGTGTGATAGGGTTCAATGAAAGGGACATATCGCTCGTCAAGGAAGGAGCATTGGGAATAAATCGGCTTGCTTGATAACCAAGCAATGAGATGAATATGCCAGCAGCCCCTGCCAAAATTCCTCCATTTGGATAAGTCGAGAGTATCCCCCCCGCAAGTGTTCCTAGTAAAATTGCGGCAAACGTTCCGGATTCAACCAAAGCATTGGCACTTACAAGTTCATTTTCGTGCATGTGCTGAGGAATGAGGGAATATTTGATGGGACCAAACAGTGTTGAGTGCAATCCGAGTCCAAAAATAACGCTAAATAGCAGTTCTAAAGAGTGCAGTGCAAATCCAACAGTTGCGAGCATCATTAAAAAAAGCTCTAGGAGTTTGACTATTCGACTGAGTCTGGCTTTGTCGTATTTATCTGCCAATTCACCTGCCATACCGGAAAAAAGAAAAAAGGGAAGAATAAAAAGGGCACCGATGAGGGGTGCCAATAAGGATGGTGCGAGTGCTGTCCACTTTGCAGCATGAAAAGTCAAAATGACCGCAAGAGTATTTTTAAAGAGATTGTCATTAAATGCCCCTAAAAACTGTGTCGTAAAAAGGGGAGCAAAACGCTGTGTTTTAAGAAGATATAGCGGTGAACTCATACGATTTCACTTGCCATAGTTTTTAAAATGACATAATCCGTTTTTCCAGATCCAAGCACAGGAATATTTTCTAGATAAACGATTTTACGGGCAACAGTAAGTTCAGAATATCCATAGATCATTGCTGTATTCTGCAGTGCATCGCGTAAAAGATCTTTATTGGTAGTAAACAATATGATCATTTCACCTCGCTGTTCGTCCGGACGATTGGAAGCGGCATGTTCATGATGCGGTGAGGTTAGATGTGCCAAATTTTCGACAGATTCCAACGAGATCATTTCACCCGCAATTTTTGCAAATCGTTTGACTCGACCCGTAATGTGAAGAAACCCTTCATTGTCAATCACGACAATATCGCCTGTATCATACCAGCCATCACCAACATCAGATGAAGGGATCTCAAGGACACCCGGATTTTGCGATCGTAAATAGCCGCTCATAACATTTGCTCCTTTGACATGTAAAAT
>JAYVLH010000024.1:0-3426 GCA_043759555.1 Sulfuricurvum sp.
ATATCGCGAATATCCTCAGCTTGTGGTATCGAGTCAGCCCCAATCGCCCGATCATGAAAGTCATGGGGAAGAATCTGAATCATTACTTTGGCAGAAGAAAGCAGTTTATCATCAACATGTTCATAATAGGTTTTTTTATGCTTTTGGTACTCCAAATAGCTAAAAAAAGTGACTGCCAGCACAAAGAGAACAGAACTGCCGATTGCAAAACTTTTATCGAATTTATTATTCATTTAACCCTCACATGGCTTCATACTATAGTCCAAAGGATTAGTGTCTTTTATTTGTCTGATTATTTTTACGTACCTGCTCTGTATTGTAGCGATTTCGATAATGGTTCAGCCAAGCCAAAAAAATAATAAGCAAAAGCAACACCGCACTTACTTCATACCCGATAGCCCAAATAACGAAATACGATGAAAGATTAAAATCTAAAAAATGTTCATAGCTTGCGCGTGCAATAAATAAAAATAAAAAGCTTAAACCTATCAGATAAGGGAGAGAAAGAAGATACAAAGACAGCATTGGCGCTTCATACCCTTCGGGGGCAAATACAAAGTTTCGGTAATCAACCTCTTGGTTTAAAAAGTCCTCTTCCTGAACTCTTCGACGCTGGATGCTCTCTTGCGAAAACTGCTTTCCGTTGCTTCGATAGTCATTGGATAAAAATGATTTTGAGTCGGGTTTTGATTTTTGTTCCATAGGCGCCACCTTGGTTGCATTTTGTATAATTATATTATTGTAGCTTTTTTATAAGAAAAAGTTACTACTCTACCTTTAGATATGGTTTAAAATCTACTATGATTGTCCATTGTATTTGCTATAATGATTAAAAAAAAGGTTCTTATGCTTCCAGAACACCGCTTTTTTGACGTGAGCTCTGATTTTCGCTCACCTTATGCTCGTGATCGTGACCGTATTATCCATTCAGGCAGTTTTCGTGCTCTTGAGTACAAAACACAAGTATTCCTAAATTCTCAAGGCGACTTTTTTCGCACACGCCTTACGCACAGTATCGAAGTGAGCCAAATTTCCCGATCTGTGTGTTCCCACTTAGGTCTACAAGAATCACTGGCAGAATCCATCGCATTGGCACACGATATGGGGCATACCCCCTTTGGGCATATTGGTGGGGACACACTGGATGAGTGTCTCAAACAAGAAGGATTTTCACACGGATTTGAGCACAACTATCAAAGCTTTCGTGTTGTAACGTTACTAGAACAGCGTTATAAAGCATTTTTAGGTCTCAACCTCACATATGCTACACTGGAAGGGATTTTAAAGCATTCCTATCCGTATAACAAACCGTTTTTACCCGATACTATACGCAATGCTTTTGCCCTAGACACCCACCCAAGCATCGAAGCGATGATCGTCGACCGTGCAGACGAAATTGCCTATATCAGTCATGATATTGACGATGGGGTAGCCTCAGGACTTATCAGTTTTGAAACCTTAAAATCAAACGAACTCATCCAAATCATTTTGCAAAAAGTCTATGATGAAGGGATCCATGAAGACGAGGATGAAATGTTCCGTTACCGTTTCAGTTCCCATCTTATCAATCATCTTGTTTATTCGCTATTGGAATACTCACGTGACAAAATCGATAACACACGCGTGTTAGCTTCTGTTATTTCCTCAAATGAAGAAATTCCGGTTGGATTTTCCCCAGAGCTTGAGACACAAATCAAAAAGCTCAAAAAAATTCTTTTCCAAAATCTTTATCAGCATAAAGACATTATGCGCAAGATGTTTGCCGGACGACAAGCCATCATCGGACTGTTTAATGCCCTTATGGAAGAGCCAAAAATGTTACCGCTGTACTATCTAAAACAACTCGACATACGCAACAAACACCGCGTTATCAGTGATTACATCGCCAGCCTATCCGACAGATCGACCATGAAGCTTTATAACGAGCTGTACGGGAGAGAGGGATAGAGGATTGCCTATGAATAAAATAGCGATTATCGGCGGTGGCGCAAGCGGTTTGATGGCAGCATTGAGCGCTGCGCGAGCAGGAGCAGACGTCACCCTCTATGAGCATAACACCAGTGTCGGAAAAAAGATTCTGGCTTCCGGAAACGGTCGATGCAATATCATCAACACCACTGTTTCTTCCGATGATTATGCAGGAGAAGACCCCTCTTTTGCCTCCTACGCGTTAAAACAATTCCCGTTTGAGGCGTTTGAACATTTTTGCCACTCTATCGGATTGCTGTTAGATGCCAAAGACGACGGTCGCTGTTATCCCCTCTCCAATGAAGCTAAAGCCGTATTGATCGCTTTTAAAAGTGCCATCAGCGATTCACAAGTAAAAGTTTTCACAGAAACAAAAGTAACAGCCATCACCAAAAAGAAAAATCAATTTATCGTCGAAGCCAATGGAACAAAAAATTCGTACGATAAAGTTCTCATAGCAAGCGGCTCAGAGGCTGCGCCACAGCTTGGGGCAACAGCCGATGGCTATAACTTCGCATTAGCGTTTGGCCACGAGACACTTCCCACCTACCCCTCACTCGTACAGCTTCATCTAAACTCGAAAATCCATCACAAAATGGCAGGGGTAAAAACGTTTGCCGAGGTAACGCTGTTCATTGCTAACAAAACCATAACAAAGGTACAGGGAGATATCCTCTTTGCAAGTTACGGCATATCCGGATTGGCAATTTTGGACATCAGCCAAAAAGCTTCACAAGCACTTGCTAACCGTCAAAAAGTAGCCATCGGCCTCAATCTTCTCCCTCGATTTAGTCCTCAGGAACTCAGCAATACCCTCGAAAAGCTATGCGCACACGTCCCAAACCATACCATCGAGACCGTACTTTCAACCCTCCTACCAACGAAAACCATCCCTTATCTACTCGATGAAGCCCGAATCAACCCTGTCGTTTTGGCACGTTTATGTTCCAAAAATGAGATACAAAAAATCACCAATCTCATCCAAAATTGGAAATTCGAGGTCAATGACACCCACGGATTCAAACACGCAGAAGTAAGCGGAGGCGGTGTAGCAACACAGTACGTAAATGATAAGACTATGGAATCCAAACTCATAAGCGGTCTTTATTTCGCAGGCGAAGTACTTGATATTGTGGGACGTCGCGGAGGATATAATTTCAATTTTGCATGGGCTAGCGGAATAATTGCCGGAACTGAAATGGCGAAAGAGAGTTAAACGAACTATAATCACACTTATTTTGGTGGTGTTAAATGAAGGTTATTACATTGGGGATTGGTGGACCCTAGCTCTACCGACGAGTCCAAGTAATACGATGTTTTGATAGGTATGTCTATAAAGATACCCCTATAAGTACCCCTAAAAAGCTATCCTTACACACTTGTTATACCCGACTATTTTATGACTTCTAGTACAGGATAAATGTCTAAAAAAATGTCTAGCAACGTGTAAAATATTCA
>JAYVLH010000025.1:0-5648 GCA_043759555.1 Sulfuricurvum sp.
TTTTCCATTAGGCTAGCCGACTGACCTATGACAGCTTCATTGGAAATATCAAATAAAATTTCCACCGCATGATTGATGTAGACGATATTCCCGTCTTGATCAATTCGGGCTATTAAGTCGGGGGTGTGTTCCGCAAGGGTTCGATATTTTGTCTCTTGAAGTTTGAGCTTTTTCGTCCTCTCCTGAATTTTTTGTTCGAGTTGTCCATTGAATGCTTCCAGCTCACTGTGAATCTCTTGAAGCTGCTTATTTTTATAAAAAGAGTCCTCATAGCTCGACAACAGCAGATCCAGAATTTGGCTTCTTGCCGCCGTGATGACGTACTCCTCCCCCTCAAAGAGGAGACTTGGCTTTATATTCGAGTCGGCGGAGAGTCGACGCTGCGTGTTGATATAAAGTTCATCAATCACATCGGGGAGATGTTTAGCATCAAACGGTTTTACTAAAAACTTGTTCGCTCCCGATTCGATACTTTTTATAATGTTGACGGGCTCAGAAAGCGATGTTAACAGTATGACAGAGATATCTCTGAGCCGCTCATCGGCACGCACGGCCTTGCATAGTTCATACCCGTCCAGACGAGGTATTTCAATATCAGTAATAATGATGTCAGGCTTTTTCTCGTTATTTTGCAGCCACTCAAGCGCCTCTTGTCCGTCATGCGCGAGAACGATGTTATAACCGTCATCTTCTAGTAAAAACTGTATGGCCGCAGCCTGCGTCAGACTGTCTTCGACGACCAGTATTGTTATATTACTTCTAATAACGACATTAGGATGCATAAGTATCCTTCGATATTGAATTATGAACCCCAATAAGCTGCTCTATAATCTCAGTATATACTTCTCTAAACTGTGGACGCCAAGGCTTGGTACCCGAGAGTGCATAAGGATGATTATCGACTGAGAAGATCAACAACGACAGAATCACAATCAAATTCCTTTTCACTTTTACGGTAAAACAAATCATACCAGATATCATCTAATAAAAATTATATAAAATATTCTAACACTAAATAATAATAATAAAATGTTGCTATTTTAAAAAAATAGATTCAAAAATAACCCTCATTTTCGGGCTCGATCCCGATTACTCTACTTTGAATTGATGTTATAATATTTAAGAATATATAAATCCGTAAATGACTATACTATTTCAACAGTTAGATTTCAGGGTTATCGTATTTTGTATCGAAAGGAGAGGGCATGCGTTTTACGACTTTTATCCTCCTTGCTAGTGTGTATACCGCTATTGCTTCGGCAGATGCCAGCAGTGTGCTCGTTGCTGCACCTGAGACAGTCGGTCTCTCTAGCCAAAGGCTTGAAAACATCGATACACTGATCAATAAACATATCGACGAAAAAAAGATGGCTGGGACAGTTGTTTTGATCGCACGCCACGGCAAAATTGCGTATTTCAAAGCAGCCGGTCTCGCCGATACGGGCAAACCGATGGAAAAAGACACCATCATGAGAGTGATGTCGATGTCCAAGCCCATTACGAGTGTTGCCACGATGCTTTTATATGAGCAAGGAAAACTTCTTCTTTCGGATCCTGTCTCCAAATACATCCCTGAATTTAAAAATCAAAAAGTGTTGGTTCCCCTCCCCAAAGGCTCCCCTTTCCCCTATAAACTTATTCCTGTAAAGCGAGAAGTGACCATACGGGATCTTTTAGCACATACGTCGGGTATTATGTATCTTTCGTACGCAGGCTTGTATCCTAATCAACCAGGGCGCAAAGAGATGCTTAATCTGTATAAAGAAGCGCAGATTAACGATGGTTATTGTCGACCGGATGAAGAGATTGGAGACATGGTCAAACGATTGGGAAGACTTCCATTGACAGCACAACCGGGGGAACTCTGGGAATATGGTCTTAACTCCGATGTTTTGGGGTATTTAGTAGAAGTGGTATCCGGTGTGAAGTTTGATACCTATGTTCACGATAATATTTTCAAACCTCTTAAAATGGACGATAGCTACTTCTATCTGCCTCAAGACAAAATGCATCGTCTTGCTGCTGTATGGAAAAGTGATTGGCAAGGAACTCTAGAACGAGTTGGTCAAAAAGAATTGCTTTTTAGCAATGAACTCGCAATGTGCCCTTATGATGCATATGAAACATCGGGGAAATACCTTTCGGGCGGTGGAGGCATGCTCTCTACCGCGTACGATTATTTTCGGTTTTGTCAGATGCTGCTCAATGGCGGGGAACTCGATGGGGTTCGGCTGCTGAGTCGAAAAACGGTTGAGCTGATGAGCGCTACGAACCATAGCGGTAAATTTGACGCGAACTATCTTCACGATCATGGGTGGAAGTTTGGACTTGGATTCGCGATTCAGCAAGACAGAGAACATGATGTTGACGCAGGTGACATAGGAGTGTTTGAGTGGGCAGGTTTGTATTCTACACGCTTCAGCGTTGATCCAAAAGAAGACAAAATCACTATTTTCTTTTCACAGACAACTCCCTTTGGCCACCACTTTGATTTGTGGGACAAACTAGAAGTGCTTTCTGCATCAGCAATATCAGATTAGTAAAGGAGACAAAATGAAAAACTTATGGATAAAAGTGACAGGATGCATAATCGCGACATCTGTATCGTTGATGGCAACAGGACCTCGTATCACAGGGGCAATGTTCACACCCGTACCCAATGAAATCGTTGCCATTGAATCCTCGCCTTTTTATACGAATCAAAATGCAAGCGGAGGGATGTTTTTTGAGATTGTCACAGCTGCATTAAACAGTGAAGCACAAACAGCGACTCTCACAACATACCCAGTTCAAAAAATGGTGAACTACTATCTAACACAGGAAAAAGTACTCGGCGCGCTAGGGACAACATGGAACCTCTCGGCGGCTGAGAAAAAGAAAATTATTGCACTTCCCATCTCTATCGTCCATGAACACTATTATTATTACAAACCTTTACATCCAAAAGGGATCTCATGGGGAGGTAAGCTTTCCAATCTTAAAGGACTTCGCTATGGTTCACAAGAGGGGGCGGATACGAATATGTATACCAAAGCCGGCGTTCAAGTCGTCTATGGACGTCCTCTCTCTCTTTTCAAAAACCTCAAAGAGGGGAGTATCGATTTTATAGGGGAACCAGAGTTGAGTGCGCAAGCGATCATTAATACCAATTTTGCAGCAGACAAAAGTCAGTTTGTCGTGATGGAGCCTGCGGCTAAAGAAACAATCGGCATGCTCCTTTTTAATCGTCAAAATCCTGACGCCGATGCAATTTCAAAAAAATTCCGAAAAGGAATGACGACCATCCTCAAGAATGGTCAATATCAGACGATCATCGAAAAATATGAAGGAAAAACACCGCTTGCTTCACAGCACATTGAAAACTTTAAAACTTTATGGGAAAAAGAGCTCCTGAAAAAATGAAAACGTATCGCGTGAAGTATCTGGCATTTTTGGTTATTTTTCTAACAACTGCCATACTTCATGCTGAGCCACAAACAGTTCTTCTACAAGCCAATGAAAGCTCGCCAATTTGGTCTGAGACGCTTCCGTTTGGCGGGATGGGCGCAGAGATTGTACAAGCCATCTCCAAAGAAATGGGGATAAAAACACGAATCGAGTTTGTTCCCTTAAAACGGATGATTGCCGATACGACCAATAATGATCTCGGAAACCCCATTTTTTACATGAATAATCAAGATTTTGCAGCCATTATTCCAATCGCTGTAAGTTATAACTCCGTCTTTAGTTATCATAAAGGGTCGAGACAACTTTCGTCAATCATGGCGTCTAAAGAGAAAAGAATCGGTATTTTAACAGGGAGTATTACGAATCTAGGATTACTCAGCCATTTAGGTACATTCGAGGAAAGCTATTCGACAAACTCACTTTTTAAAAAACTAAAAGCACAGCGTATCGATATTGTAGTAGCCTTAGATTTGGTTGGACTCGAAACCATACGTACCCTATTTCCAGATCAGGTTGACCTTTTTGATAGTCAAATGATTCCAGCGTCAGCTTCACCCATTGCTATGATGATTGACCGTAAATATCCTGATGCCAACACCCTTGCTCTACGTTATCAAGAGGGGCTTCATCGTATTATTAAAAAAGGCACTTATCAAAAGATTTTGGAAAAATACTACAATAAAACTCCAATACCGGCAAATTGGCATTCTGATTTGTCAAAATTTGAGAAGATCTATTCAACAAGTTTGCAAGGAAATAGCTTATGAAGAACTTATACTTGCTCAGTCTGCGTGTCAAAATCATAATTTCTATTATCATGATTGCAACGCTTTTTTTAGGCGTATTTCAAGGCTATATTTATTCTACACTTGAGAACCAGCTACTAAAAGAGCTTAGTAATTTAGCAGATCAAAAAATAGACCGGCTAGCACGTGATCTGGATCTTCCCATGTGGGAGCTAGATGAGACATGGATGAAAAAAATACTTAAAAGTGAGCTGCTGGATGAACAGGTTCATGCCATTTATATTACAGGTGATGAAAATATTGTTCTGAATATCGATACAGATAAAACCATACATACCCATGAAGACGAAAATATTATTATCCGATCAAAATCAATTCTCCACAATGGCGTTAAGACAGGAGAGATAAAACTTTATCTTACTAAAGATTTGCTGCACAAAAGACTTTTTAATGAGTCCATTAAAGCGGTAGAATTCACTTTCATTGAGATTGTTTTAGTTATCTTATTTTTGTGGATAATGATTCGGCGTATCGTCCTTCGTCCTATTGAAACCTTAGTGAAATCGACCAAGCGTATTGCTGATGGAGACTACACGTATGAGGCACTAAACCTTGATAATGATGAGATAGGAGCACTGGGAGAGAGTATCTATCAAATGAAAAGTAAAATCCAGACGCGTGAAAAAGAACTAAATTTAAGTAATGAAGAATTGAAAATTTTGAAAGAACGCTTGGAATATGCCGTCAATGGAACACGAGATGGACTTTGGGACTGGAATCTGGAAACAAATGAAGTCTATTTTTCACCGCGTTGGAAAGCGATGCTGGGATATCAAGATCATGAACTGCTCAACACGTTAAAGACATGGGAAAAACTGGTTTATCCTGATGATCTAGAAAAAGCGGAGCATGATATTGCTCTAAATCAGCAAAGTCCAGGCCAGTTTTATGAAAACATACACCGCTTGGTTCACAAAGACGGTCATTTGGTTTGGATATTGGATCGGGGTCAAACTCTTTTTAATGAGGAAGGCAAAGCGGTCAGGATGGTCGGTTTTCATACGGACATCTCGAAACAAAAACAGCTGGAACAAGAGTTGTTAGAACAAGAAGATTTGGTGATTGCACAATCACGTCATGTGGCGATGGGAGAGATGATCGGGATGATTGCCCATCAGTGGAGACAGCCTATCACGGTTATCGCAATGGGTGCCAACAATGTCCTTGCAGATATCGCGCTGGAAGAGATCAGCGTTGAGCGTTTTAAACAAGAGGCAGAAGATATTTTAAAACAGACAGAATACTTGTCGAAAACGATCGATGATTTTAGAAACTTTTTTCGCCCCAATAAAGAAAAAGACGAAGTAAAAGTACAAGATGTACTGCTCGAAGCCAAGCAGATAATCGGTAAAAGTCTTGAACATCATAATATTGAACTTTCGATTGAGGGCAACG
>JAYVLH010000026.1:0-3244 GCA_043759555.1 Sulfuricurvum sp.
TGCAATCGGAGGTATTGTAGACAGCGGAGGAGAGTTTTTAGTGTATGGTTCGCCTTTTGAATCTGCTAAACTCAATATCGGGGATTACTCACAAATGCCTAACACCGGCGGTCAGTTTCCCATCGGTGAAGTCTTTACCGAAGCACAGGATCTGCGTGCCCTTAATGGACGCGTACGGATTTATAGTTTTGGAGATGTCACCTATAAGCTCAATACTCCGCCTATTCCCATCACGTTAATTATTGACCAGGGACAAGTCGTAGATTGTGAGAACTCAACGCCGGCATTTAACCAAATACTCTCCAATATACGCGAGGATGAGGGTGTTGTCTGGGTACGGGAATTAGGATTGGGGCTAAACAGAGCTTTTACGAAAACACGCACCGTTGCCGATACAGGAACCTATGAACGTATGTGCGGTATTCACCTGTCATTAGGTGCTAAACACGGTATCTATGGCAAACCTGGATTCAAACGCAGAGATGGAAAGTACCATGTCGATATTTTTGTGGATACCCAGTGCTTTACACTGGATGATGAAGTCGTCTACAAGGATGGAGCTTGGATTGTTTGAGCGTATTTGCCAATGACTTTCTAGTTGCCTTGGTAGTTTTTACACCATAAATATTCAACGGTATCTACTTTATGACCATTTAAAAGAATATCTTCACTTTTAAGAGATTGCAGCGTTTCGCAACGCAGTGAATCAGGTACATCCGAAAAATGGGACTTGATAATTAGCAGATCATACCCAATAGAGCTCTCATTTTCCCAAAGAGCGAACTGTCGATTGTAATCATCCAATACAAACGTTTTAACGTCATAAGGTTTAGCGTAATAGTCCAGGCGGCTTCCGTAAGTCCAATTGGTGACTGCTAACGCTTTTTTAGGGGAGTTTAATGTTTTTAAGAGCATTGCACCGTCATGTATTCGTGTATCAAATCCGTAAATATCACGAAATGGTGATTTATAATCAGGGAAACTTCCCCATTTTCCAAAAAGCTCTGCATGGACAATAATGCTTAAAATAAGAGAAAAAATCACCGTAATACGGACGACAGAGGCATATTTACCTGCACGTTCCAATAAAGCAATCGTACCGATAGGGATAAAGAATAGATAAAACATCGCCGGCCAATGAGGTAAAACAGGTTTTAGAAATGACGTTGCGATAAAGAAAAGCTCTATTCCCAATCCGACATAAAGAGTAAGTACGATAGCCGGATTTTTGGAGCGAAGCGATGCGAATACCCCATAAAAAGCTATGATGAACAAGAAAGGGTTATAAGCACCAAATTGAGCCAACAGAGACCGAATAAACGGTTTAAATGCGATTGTTGTACTTCCCGTAACGTGAGAAGATTGATACGTAAAGCTAACCCACTCGTGCGAAGCATTCCAGACGATAACCGGTAAAATAAAGATCATACCAATCAAAGCGGTTAAAAGAATACGGGGATTGACTAGCAGATCATATCGCCGTTTCGTAAGAATATACAACAGAATCGGAGGAAGCAAAATAACAGCCGTGTATTTGGAAAGCCCTGCTAATCCAAGCCATACACCCAGCCAAATATAATCATTTATTTTCCCCTTTTCTTCAATTTTCAATACACTCATGATAATGGGATAAATAAAAATAAGGAGAAAGTTTTCGGGCAAAAGCATTAATCCAATAGCCCCAAACATAAAGGAGCTGTTAAGCGCCGTCACACCCCATAATGCCTGTTTATTTGTAGCCTTTAGAAAGAGTAAAAAACGATAACACTGCCACGAAACAATAGCCATGAGAAGTATGGCAGGAAAGCGTCCCCAAAAAACACTGTCACCGAAGAGGTAAAGAAAAAGAGCCTGTGTCCATCCAACAAGAGGAGGATGATCAACGTAGCTCCAATCGAGATAATACCCATATAGAATATAATGGGCCTCGTCAACTCCAAGACCAAACGAAGGGGCAACTAACAGCCGCATAGCTGTAAAAAATAAAATCAGTAAAAATATTTTTTTATTTTCCATGAGGTATTTATCCGAAGCGGCTGATC
Organism: Sulfuricurvum sp.; assembly: GCA_043759555.1. Lineage (GTDB taxonomy): Bacteria > Campylobacterota > Campylobacteria > Campylobacterales > Sulfurimonadaceae > Sulfuricurvum. Next base: position 2,043 of record JAYVLH010000026.1, read on the forward strand.
TGCAAAGACGGTTGAATCAATAAATAAACAAAATCAACGTGCAGAACCTGCATACAAACATTATCATCACATGCAGTTTTGCGATGATTGGTAGCACTAACACACGGTGAACAAGCCAGTCCCGCATAGATAGGGGTCGTTATTCCCAATGAACCATAAAGTTTAGGTGTTTCCGGACCGAAAAAAACAAAAGAAGGCATGGTAGTCACGGCAGAAAAATGGCCCGGACCTGAATCATTAGTCAGCATAAATTCAGAAACTTCGTATAACGCAACCAGTTCCGCGAAGGTTGTTTTACCGGCAAAGTTCACACATCTTGGCGATTGAAGTGCATTGGGGATATTTTGAAGCCCATCATATTCCGCAGGTGCTCCGGTTAAGAGGATAATAACATCAGGATACATTTCTAAAACCCGCCGTGCAAGCTCGATATAGTTGTCTCTGTCCCAACGGCGAAGAGGCATCAGATCACTGGCATTAGCGTTAAAAAGGACAATACGGTGGTGATTGGAGTCGTAAATAGGACAGCATTCCTTTATTTTTACACGCATTCCTTCTTTTGCTTCAGGAATCACAGTCACCTTATTAAGTACGATCTCATCATCATCAATAGCAGTTTTGGAGTAAGGAGTCTCTTTATTTTTTGTCAGAAGAGAATTGACAAGAGCAATAAAATTTTTAGCAATATGAATATGTGGATTATAGGCTACTTCATGGGTCAGCATCGAACCTCGGTAAAGCCCTTCATTGTAAAACGCATGAAATCCAACCCGTCGGGATGCTCCTGAGAATCCGGTGAGAAGTGCCGTAAAACGAGAAAAAAGTTCCAAATCAATGACGGTATCAATCTGTTTTGATCGTGTCCAAACAAAAAATTTAAGAGTATCCGTAATCAAAGAAAAGAGTCCATCTTCCCGAATCGTAAATATATTTGCTTCAGGAACTGTTCGTAGAAGATCCAGACTGGGTTTATTTTTTTTAAAAATAACAAAGTGTAGATTCGCATTCAGATCACGTTTTAGTTTTTGCATTGCAGGATCGACAAGAATAGTACTTCCCATCTCGGAAAGTTCTACTAAAAGAATATTCGATGGCGCAGTCTGATCTTTAGACGGTAGCCATTGCAATACTTTGTGCACCAAACTTCCTAAAAAGCACAATGGTGTTCCAACCCAATAATCTACGTTTCTCATTGTATCAAC
>JAYVLH010000027.1:0-6273 GCA_043759555.1 Sulfuricurvum sp.
GTGATAGCTTGAATCACAATTCAAGAGGAAAGTCCGGGCTGCTGTAGGACACGGTTCCATCTAACTGATGGCCATGGTAACATGAGGGACAGTGCAACAGAGAGTAGACCGCCTCGAAAGAGGTGAGGGTGAAACGGCGGGGTAAGAGCCCACCAGTCTCATAGGTAACTATGAGAGCTATGTAAACCCAACCGTGCAGCAAGAAACAGATGGTTAGCGTCCTACATTGCTATTGTTTCGCTAGAAGCTCAGAGTAATCTGGGCAGTAGATTAATTATCACTTTATCCAGAACCCGGCTTATGTGTACCTGCCTTATAAAAACCGCCTATTTTTGGGTATTTCTATGCCTTTTTTCTTAATGTGCCATAAGGATGCCAAATAGATTATGGATACTCTAGTATAGTGTCAATGAAATAGTGGTTATTACATACAATACTTCGTTATTCCATTCTAAACTTACAGATATTTCAGTATCATACTTGTTGTTAAAATAACAAATGGTTGTCTTAATATATCATGACGATAGTGTTCACAATAAAGGCCAGAATAAATGAAGTACGATTTTTTGTATTACGATAATTGTCTCCGCGAAATGAAAGAGATGTTTAGTCTGACTGATAAAATGTTTTTTGAACTTAATGACGCATTTTTTGAGATTGCAACGCAACAGATAGACTTGCTTAGAACTGCTTGGTTGCTTAAAGATTTCCATCAACTTATCTTACACTCCCACACACTTAAAGGAAGTGCCGCATCGTTGCGTCATATGAACATCAGTCTCATTGCCGCTGAAATGGAAAATCATGCAAAAGAAAATGCACCTTATAACTACGCAACAGTCATCTATGAACTCTCAGAAGATATAGCACATCTCAGAAGTGAGTATATGCATTGGAAAACTGTTAATAAAGATAAAATTAATAATGAAGATTGATTTTGTATAAGATATAAATTCTCGCGGATGCGAGAATGATGCTTATATAAAATTGACTTTGGTAACGTGGTGATTGAGTCCAAGTTCAGCAGGAGTACATCCCAGTGCAAGACCGACCATTTGAGGCATGTGTAAGACTGGAAGTTTAACTTCACGTCCAATGGCTTTTGATGCACCATGATGTTGTACATCGAGCTTAAGGTGACATAGAGGGCAGGGAGTTACCATCCAGTCGGCGTTCGCATCGATTGCACCTGAAAGGGCATTTCCGGTCAATACGGCAGCTGTATGGGGTGATTGAAGTTCCGCGTGGAAACCGCAACATTTATTTTTTTCTGCATAGTCAACATTGTTACCGCCACATGCGATGATAAGATCATCAAGTGATGTTGGATTATAGGGATTTTCTCCACCGTTTGAAATATTTTGAAGTTCTGACGGTCGGATATTGTGACAGCCGTAAAAGGGTGCAATATTGAATTGACTGAGTGGAACACTGACCATTTTAGAGAGCTTTTCTAACCCGTAATCTTGGATAATAGCGTACAAGAAATGGGTAACTTCTGATGTTCCTTTGTATTCCAATCCAACTTCTGCTAGTTTTACATTTATTTTGGCTTTAAGTTCTGGGTTGGTATCAAGACGATGCTTGGTCATAGCCGTATTGAGCTGACATGTATTACAGATAGTAACCATCGTAAGTCCCAATTTCTCTGCGTAACAAATATTGCGAGCATTAAGAACAAGCGATAGAAAATCATCATAGTCTTGGAGGTGAGATGCGCCACAGCATGATGCCTCATCCAATAATACTAATTCAATACCAAGCTTCTCAGCAATCGCTAATGTTGATTTAAGAAGCTCTGGTGTACTTTCACGTGCTGTACAGCCGGTGTAGAGTGCATATTTTAATTTTTCCATCATAAAGCTCCTAGAATTTTACAGTTGATGAAGATTTCATCAATTTTTTGATTTCATCATGATTGGATGATTTTGGCATATTCCATGGCATAACGATTTTTCCATTTTTCCACATTTCAAATGCTTCAGGAAGATGTTTAAGTACACCGATGTTGCCCTCAGAATAACGTACCAACTCTCCTTCATCTAGCAAGCCATGTTTCTCTATCGAATGTGCAAAACCGACAGCGTGACGTGTAGCAACATTATTTTTTGCAATATTAGCTTCAAAAATCATGTTGTGAAGTTTGGTAATTTTTTCGATAGGATTAACATCTTTTGGACATACTTGTGCACATTCCATACATTTGACACAATCCCAAACACCGCTTGCTTCTTCATTGGTAATATGTAGACGTTCAAGGGCACTTTCATCACGTACATCTGCAGAAAAACGATAAGCAGCCGCAAATGCTGCAGGTCCCATAAACTGATCATTGATTTCAACAGCAGGGCATGAATAGTGACAGGCACCGCATTGAATACAATAGTCAGCTTCGAGAAGTTTTTCAGCATCATGAGGACTCACTAAATGTTCACTAAGGGGAGCTTCGTCTATCACACCTGTTAAAAATGGCTTGACTTCAGCATGTTTGTCCCAAAAATCTTTTTTGTCAATAATTAAATCTTTGATGGCACGTTTTGTACTTAATGGTTCGATAATCAGTTCATTGCCAAATAATTCAACAAGTTCAAAAAGACGTGATTTGCAGGCCAAAATTCCTTTACCATTGACTTTGATAGAACAAATTCCACAAATTCCATGACGACAGCTTCGACGATAAGATAAACTACCGTCATGATCCCATTTTATACGGTTAAGAATATCTAAGACAACTTCTTCGTGCGTAACGTCTAAGGTATAAGTGTTGTAGTAAGGGAGGTAATCGGTCTCTTCGTTAAAACGAAAGACTTTAAATGTTACCTTTTTTGATGTAAGTGCATCCATAGTTGTCATCCTTAATATGTTCTAGCTTTGAGTTCATGCTTGCCAAGTGTGACATCCATGTAATCAAGAGTAAGTGTGCCATTTTCATCCATATATACCATCGTGTGCTTCAAGAATTTTTCATCATCACGTGTTGGAAAATCTTCACGAAAATGTGCTCCTCGGCTCTCTTGACGAGCAAGAGCACTAGCAACAATAAAGAGTGCATAATCGAGCATGTGGCCAAATTCGATTGCTTCTTGCAGTTCTGTATTAAATATTTTTGATTTATCTTTAATACTGATGTGTTTATAACGCTCACGTAGATTAGCCAAAATAGTCATTTGAGCATTTAGGGTATCTGCTGTTCGGAAAACACCGGCATTGTCTGTCATAGAACCTTGCAGTTCATCGCGTAAAACTGAAACTGACTCTTGTCCATGATTGGTAAGTACCCAGCTGATTTCATCATTCATACGACTTGCGTCTTCTGAAGTTGCTTTGTGTAAAGTGATACCATCAACTTCATCTGCCATCGTTTTACCAACAAAGCGGCCAAAGAGCAATGCTTCAAGCACTGAATTGGCACCTAAACGGTTGGCCCCGTGGACACTCGAGCATGAGCACTCACCTGCGGCATAAAAACCTTCAACAAACTCGGTATTATTTTTACGAACATGTCCGAGTTTATCCATAGGAATACCACCCATAGAGTAGTGTGCGGTAGCTGAGATCAAAATGGGCTCTTTAATCATATCAAGACCCAAAAAGGTGATTGCAAGGTCACGAAGTTCTGGTAAACGTTCCATGATTTTTTCTTTACCCAAGTGAACAAGATCAATGAAAACAGCATCTTTACGTGGGCCAACACCGCGTCCTTCACGTATTTCTTGGATAATAGCACGAGCAACAACATCGCGTGATGCGAGTTCCATGGCATTAGGGGCATATTTTTCCATAAAACGTTCACCCAGTGAATTGAGGAGTTTCCCTCCCTCACCGCGAGCTGCCTCAGAAATAAGGACACCATTTCCAGAAAGTCCTGATGGATGAAATTGGACAAACTCCATATCTTCTAAAGGAAGACCATGACGTGCTACAAGTGATAATCCATCACCTGTATTAGCGTGAGCATTAGAGTTGATTTTAAATGCACGCGCATATCCGCCTGTTGCAAACATAACAGTTTTCGCATTGAAAACTGCTTTTTCGCTGTTACGGATGTTATAGGCGCTTACGCCGTATACTTTGCCTTCAGTATAAAGAAGATCCGCAACATACCATTCATCCCAAAACTCTACACCAGCACGGAATGCTTGCTCATAGATTGTTTGAAGAAGAGTGAGTCCTGTGCGATCCTTAGCAAAACAAGCACGTGGCGAAGATTGTCCACCAAAGGGGCGTTGAGCAATTGTTCCATCAGCATTACGACTAAATGCCGCTCCCATTCGTTCAATCCAACGAACGGTTTCAGGTGCTCTTTGGCACATAAATTCAACAACATCTTGGTCAGCCAAATAATCTGATCCCTTTACTGTGTCAAATTCGTGCAATTCAACACTGTCTGCATCACTAAAAGCAGCATTGATACCACCTTGTGCAGCACCAGAGTGGCTGCGTAAAGGGTGTAATTTAGTGATAACGGCTACTTTTTTACCAGCTTTTTGCAATTCACGAGCTGCGGCGCATCCAGCTAAACCAGCACCAACAATAATCGCATCATACGTATGAACGGGAATACTCATACAGCATCCTTATATAGAATATTTTCGAATACCAATATTGGCATAAGTTGGTGATGATTATAGCGTTCTAACTCTTGCATAGAATTAAATGAGGCAAGAGGAGAGATAAGAATATTTATGAGAGATTAAGTGTCCAAAAAGGTAACAAGAAGAAGATGCTAACGATACATATCCACACCATCACGTAGTTGGGCAACGATATTTCCGCCTGCTTCTTTTGCTTTTGAGAGGATTTTTTCAGCATCAATAAGAGCAATTTCGAGTGATTTGGAGGGAATTTTCAAAAGTAATGCTCCGCTTAGGGTGATTTTTATACTTCCTTGATGTGTTGGAAAGATTGAATCTTTTATGGAAGCGACAATTTTTTCTGCATCTCTTAACGCATTTTCTTTTGATTTACGTGGCATTAGTAAGACAAAACGGTTGTTATCAAGATGTCCTATGATATCGAGTGGCTGTTCATGCATGGATAAAATTTCAGCTATTTTTTTATAAATATTTCCCATTTCTTCTGTCGAAAGTCTAGCTGCCAGCTCATCGTGTTTGTCAATCTCAAAAAGTGCAATAAACATTGTTCCCGCAGATTTCGTGTTTCGCTTTGCACTACTGCACATCGTGAAGACACCTTTTTCATTGTTGATGCCGCTTTGTGAATGGATTAATGATGGATTTGTATTCGTAACAGGCAATTTACGAGATAATCGTTTCACGATGAAATCCACTTCTTGTGTTGTAACCTTAAAACCATTTCCATTAGTATCAATAGAACATGCTTTATTGATATCGCTATAAATTTGATTTAAGCGCCATCGATATAATAAAAAAGTAAATAGACCAATGAAAAATAGGATAATAACTGTTATTTTTGCGATAGAAATTGATTCATTTATCCGTTGTATTTGATAATCAATCATGACATCGATCTCAACAAGATATAGATTGCGAGCAGAGATCATGTGCGCATACATTGAGTTTCTGGAATCTTTCATGGATTCAGCCCAAAAAAGTGCGGCTTCTTGAAAGTTATTGGATGTAGTGATGAGGGCTTTGCCGAGAGATTCTTGTTCATTTTCAGATGCAATTATGGGATCGAGGAATATTTGTTTATTAGAAAGTTTTGTAAATAATTGTAATTCTGAAAGATCGCTGTTAATGGTAATAGCCGCCATATCTAAATCGTTCAAATTGGTAGCAGTAATTTTTTTAATCAGGATATGCTGCGTTGTCAGTGCAGATAGACGATCAGAATATTGAGCAGTGTTAACAAGCTGGATGGTCAGTAATGTAACACCAAAACCAAGAATCGCCAGAGCTATTTTTAGATTAAAAAAGATTTGTCGAATAGATAGTTTCATAAAGAACCCTAAATAATAAATTTATAACATTGTTGTATGTATTTTAGCACATATTAATGAGATAGTATGGAAAATAAATATTGACTTAACCATAGGATAACATCAAATAGCCTATAATTCATTTTTATGAAAAAGTGCAAATTAGGTTAAATGTGAATATAGAAAACCATTTTATTACTCTTATGAGTCAAAAAAAATCTCATATCGGTGACGATGGAGCTGTATTGGGTGAATGGATTTACAGTAAAGACATTTTTTTTGAAAATGTTCACTTTAAACGCCAATGGCTCTCTGCTTATCAAATCGGCTATAAGGCGATGATTGTTAATCTCTCAGATGCGATTGCAATG
>JAYVLH010000028.1:0-5121 GCA_043759555.1 Sulfuricurvum sp.
TTTCTTCAAATCAATATTCAGCTTTGTAGCTGCACCATTTTGGAGTTGATCAGAGCGTTTTGCTACAGCCAAAGCCAATTGATAACGATCAACGTTTGCGGTCTCTAATGCTTTTGCAGTCAATTGTTCAAGTCTCATCTAGTGTCCTTATGTCTAAAATTTATTTTACGATTGAGCAGTTTTCTAAATTGCCCTGAATAATACTCAAAAGATTACCCGGAGTGAACATGTCACACACGATAATCGGAAGTTTATTCTCTTTTGCCAAAGCAATTGATGTGTCATCCATAACTTTGATATGATCCTGAAGTGCTTCATCGTATCCAAGAGTTGGAAGTTTGATGGCATCCGCAAATTTTTTGGGATCTTTATCATAGACACCATCAACCTTGGTCGCTTTGATAATCACTTCTGCTTCGATCTCTACAGCGCGAAGGGTTGCCGCTGTATCAGTCGTAAAGAAAGGATTGCCAGTACCTGCAGCAAATACGACCACACGACCGCGTTCTAAATGACGAGCTGCGCGACGAACAATAAAAGCTTCAGCAATCTGTTCCATCTTGATAGCACTTTGCACTCTCACCAGCATCCCCTCGTGCTCACACGCTTCTTGAAGGGCAATCGAGTTAATAACAGTACCCAACATTCCCATATAATCGCCAGCAGTACGGCTAATAACGCCGTCAGCCGCTGCGGTTACTCCGCGAATGATGTTTCCGGCACCAATTACGATTCCAACTTCAATGTTTGCATCTACAAGAGTTTTAATCTCAGTTGCAATAAATTTGAGGATTTTTGTATCGATACCATAACCGTTTTCACCAGCCAAAGCCTCACCTGAGAACTTTACTAAGACACGTTTGTAACCCATACAACCCCCTCGTCATTATTGTGGGTATTATACTTTATTGTCGCTTTAAGGTTGCTTTGACTAAGATTTGGTTTTTACCTGTCAAAGGAAATCTGTGAAATTTTTAACCTTTTTTGAAAAGTGGTGGAACCCTATAAAAGAGCCGGTGCCTCCCCACTATGGCAGAAGTATTCACGCCCTTCCCAATCCAAAAGAACAGGAACTTTTTAATTTATCAGCAGCTGCATTTGGCACTAATAATATTTTATTGGGCTATCAATATTTTTTGGAATCACTTCAGCATGCCAATGGACCTAAACACTTAGAACTTCACGTCTATAGTGACATAATTACTTTTGAGCTGAGTCAAGGAAGTGCTATTATTCATGGTGAAATAACGGATAAAGCATTCAAAGCGTATGCCAAAATTGCACAAAGCTCTACCCTTCATGTTTCTATGAAACGCCGTTTTTTAGAGCGAAATTTTCAACTTACCTATTGCCATTTTCACCAAATAGATGATATTATTTTTTTGAGTGCCACTATTCATAACACTACCGTTACCCCACAAAAAATCTTTTTTCCTCTCCGTGAACTTGCCCTTAATGCCGACTTTGAAAAAGAATTTATTTCTAGCGAATTTGAAACATCAACACTGCTCGAATATGATCATATTATCCCTCTTCAACTTGATAAACTTCACCGCTATTATGATATTATGCAGCAATGGATTGCTACAACTAAATCAAGTTTAGTCGGTCTCCTTTCCAACGACAACAACGGTATGGCGTCATTTAGCTATCTCGCGCTGCTCCTTCAAATCGATTATCTTCTGATTCCCCATAAAAAAATGGCAAAAGAAATAAATGAAAAGATTAACACTTATTTCCTTGAAGATGAAAAACTCACCCAAGATAAAAACAGCGATTTAGAGAGCTATCTTGACACACTTGAATCCATGACCTTTGAGACATTTTCAACTCAGTTCTACAATGCTCCTACGACTTTTTCTCCGTTCGATCAGGCAATGCATGATGACATTGCAGATTTTATCGACGAATCACTTGCAAAAGTACGTTGGTACAAAAATAATCATATTAACTATGTCATCACAACTATTTATCGTTACATTGCACTTTATATTCTTTTCAACTACGGTATACATCCCTCACTTAGAGCATTATTTCATTTGCATGTGCAAATATACGCTTCCGATTTTTTTGCTGTACTTGGTGAGGAAAAACTCTACGACAGTACACAAAATATATTTCAAAAAGAAGCCATCTCGAATGCTATTGATTCGGCATTATTACCCTATCAAAATAGATATAAAAAACTTCAAAATTTTGCTGATCAGCTCAACTACAGTGATCTCGATCACTTTAGCCAAAGTTTTTATATTCAAATCAAAAATCTTGATTATCAGGAGCTTTAAAGATGAAGCAGCTCACTCAAAAAACTCTTGAAATCTCTATCGAAAGCATCGTACAAATCATGACCCCTTACGCGACAGGCAGTGGTTTTATCATTGGTGATTTAATCATCACAAACTCTCATGTTGTATCTGGTCTCAAAGAGGTTATTATTAGCACTAAAAAACTTCCTCGGACCCTTGGAACCGTTATCTATGATGATGAGGGATATGATTTGGCATTCATCCGCTCTCCTGCACCCTTACACCCAAACCATCCGCTGACTTTTTGCAGCAGTACTATTAATGATGGAGATACCGTTATTGCCATTGGTCACCCTTATGGCCTTAATTATTCTACTACCAAGGGAATTATTTCCAAAGCAATTCGGCTGCAAGGAGAGGTGGAATACATTCAATTTGACGCAGCCATTAACCCCGGAAATAGTGGCGGACCCCTGTTAAATGAAAAAGGCGAAGTGATAGGTGTCAATACGTTTATTATCCAAAATTCCAATAATCTTGGATTTGCTCTCCCCTATTATCTCCTCCAAGAAGCATTGGATGGCTTTTTAGCTCTTAATGCAATCGATATACTCCGTTGTGTATCGTGTAAAAATCTGATTTTAGAGACTTCCATACAAAATGATTACTGTCCCAAATGCGGTATAAAACTTGACGTCGCAAAACGCCGACGTGAAGGATACAAACCATCCGGAATTGTTGCATTAATCGAAAAAATACTGGGGAAATTAGGAATTAATGTTACACTTTCCAGACGTTCTCAACGAAGCTGGCGATTTGAATCAGAAAGTTCGCGTTTTGACATCAATTATTATGACAATGGAATCATAATCGCAGATTCAGCATTATGCCGAATACCTCAAGAAAACATTGAGAGCCTGTATGACTTTTTATTGCTCGAAAATGAACAACTAGAAAATCTACGTCTTTCGATCGATCAAAATACCGTCTATCTTTCCTACGTCATTATCGATACCTCCTTGACTCAAGAGGAAGGGGAGCAGACACTTGAAACCCTCTACAAACTTGCCCCTGAGTATCAAAAGAACCTTTTCGCTAACTTTAATGCCCTTGAGCCTAAATTTGATGAGTTTGAATAAGTCCTGAAATGGCTTCTTTTTGTGGAAAGTCCGCACCCATACTGATGATAAATGACGATGCTTCTTGAAGAGTAAGCGTTGTTTTTTTGATTCGTACTTCGTCCACAAGCACCGTATAACCGCTTGTAGGGTTTGGAGACGTTGGGATAAACAAGACACAGATATTTTCATAACGATTCAGTAAATAAGCAGGAACCCAAAGCCCCTCTTTTGGATATTCGACCAGTACAACTTCTTTTTTAGTTCCGTCATCACCGCCTGAAAGCATAGCTGCAAGTTTTTTTGAAACTGAATAGACTGAGCGTATAGCGGGAATTTTTTCAAATGTAGTGTCAATCAGTGAAATAAAGATTGAACGTCCGTATTTCTCAATCGAAAAACCAAGGAATGCAAAAATGGCGATGACGCCTATCATTAATAAGATCGTTATTTCAAACGAGTCTGTATAATCATGCAAAGAGAGATAGGCACTTACCCCCAAATTTTTTAGATAATTGACAACGATAATCACCAAAATCAAAGGGAAAAGAGACAGTGCCCCTACAAAGATATAACGAAGCAATAATTTAATTTTCGTATTCATAAATAAAACCTTTTTTATATGACATATTGTCACATTATAGAATACTTTTTGAAACTCTTTACTACAATGACACATATTTTAGGAGAAACTATGCACCCATTTACCAATTTTACCCTCAATTTAGAGACTTTTCTTGACGACTTAACTAGTCTTATCAAAAAAGATCATGAAATCATCGCCCAATTACTGGAAATACCTGAAAAAACCTACATGAATTTTATCCGTCCTTTTGATTTTATGGAAGAAGATATGGAGTATTTGTTTACACCTCTTTCACACATCAATGCTGTTAATAATTCAGAGTTAAGCCAAAAAATATATGCCCAAGCCCTGCCAATACTTACCGAATATTCAACATTCGTAGGACAAAATTTGGCTATTTACGACGCCTTTAAAGCGATTAAAGAAACCGAATACACTTCGCTCAATGACGAACAGCGTCGCATTCTTGATCTTAATATTCTCCATTTTGAACTTGCGGGGGCCCATTTAGATGATGTTTCAAAAAAACGACTCGCAGAAATCAACCTCCTAAAAAGTACACTGACCAATGATTTTTCTCAAAATATCCTTGATGCTACCAATGCCTATGAAAAGATCATTACAGATCCTGTAGATGTAGCAGGAATCTCTGATGGAGATCTCCAAGATGCCCGTTTTGACGATGCTGGAGTAATCAAATACCGTTTTACCCTCCAAATGCCTTCTTATATCGCTTACATGACTTATGGTCCTAATCGCGCTATTCGTGAAGAGCTCTACAAAGCATATACCACTCGGGCTCCTGGGAATGCACAGATTATCGATGAACTCATGGCTCTTCGTCAAGAGTTGGCACAGCTTTTAGGATTTAAGAGCTACAGTGAGTACTCGCTCGCTTCCAAAATGGCACCGAATACCGCAAGCGTTTTAAAATTTTTAAACGATCTCGCCATTACCTCGCGCACACAGGCCCAACGGGAAGTCTCTGAACTTCGCAGTATTGCAAAGGATATTGATTTACAAAGTTATGACACTGCTTATTATGGAGAAATACTCAAAAAAGAGCAATATGATATTGATGAAGAAGAATATCGTCCCTATTTTGAGCAAAATTCCGTCATCAATGGAATGTTCGATTTTTTACATCAGCTGTTTGGTATTTCGTTTATAA
>JAYVLH010000029.1:0-8825 GCA_043759555.1 Sulfuricurvum sp.
TCAGAGATAATTGGATTGGAATATGGATCCCATTCAGCAATTACAATCGACTCTTCTTTTACCGGTTTAGCAATCAAGGTATCGGATGTTACCATCTCGTCATCATTAACTTCAATAACAGAACCACGTGCAATGTAATGGCGAATTGCTTCACGATCATCACTATCAGCAACGACTGCAAACAGCCCTTTTACTTCAACAGTATACCCTTTAACGATTTCATGATGACGTTCTAAATAATCACCCTTTAGGAGGTAGTATTTAACTGCACCCTTCTCTTTAGCAAAAATTTTCTGAGTAACTGGAGCACCGTCTTTTACTTGAATTTCAGATGCATATGGGATACGATTAGGTACATTCCATCCATCTTTAATGGTTTCAACGATAGACTCATCTTCTTTTATCAGTGCACCATTTTCATAAGGAAGATAGAACTTTCCTTCGATTTTACCGCTAACACCTGCAAGCTCATTTGGTTTCGCTACTTCATTCTTACGAAGAGTATAACGTTGTGTTTGTGATTCACCCACTATACTTACGATTATTTCATCATGGATAGTTTGAATATCGAGAGTACCGCTAAATGGTGCCTTGATTTTTGGTTCAACCAAGAGTATAGCTGCATTACGACGATTTGCAACAATTTGTTTTCCCTCTTTTGAAAGGTATGTTTTCATGTTGTAATAACGGATAAACCCTTCTTTAGTAGCGATAACTTGGCGTTCTTCGCGTGTACTTGATGCTGTTCCCCCAACGTGGAAGGTACGAAGCGTCAACTGCGTTCCAGGTTCCCCGATTGATTGCGCTGCAATAATACCGACAGCTTCACCTCTGCGAACGATGCCACCACTACCAAGATTAAGACCATAACACAATGCACATACACCATCAACTGATTTACATGTCGTTGGTGTTCGAATATGTACCGCTTTAATACCCGCTTCGGTTACTTTAGAGGCTTTAATCTCATCAATCAACGTTCCCTCAGAGAATAAAATCTCATTGGTAATAGGATCAATTGCATCTTCTGCCAATACGCGCCCATAAATACGATCTTCAAGTGGCTCAATAAGTTCATTACCTACAGAAATATCGGTAAGTTCAATCCCTTCATGTGTTCCACAATCGTGTTCAACGATTTTCACATTCTGAGCAACGTCTACAAGTTTACGTGTCAAATACCCCGCATTCGCTGTTTTAAGAGCCGTATCCGCAAGACCTTTACGAGCACCGTGAGTCGAAATAAAGTACTCAAGGACGTTTAGACCCTCTTTAAAGTTTGAAATAATCGGCGTTTCAATAATCGAACCATCCGGTTTTGCCATAAGACCACGCATACCGGCAAGTTGACGAATCTGAGCAGCAGAACCACGAGCTCCGGAGTCTGCCATCATAAAGATAGAGTTAAATCCGTCTTTATCGCTTTTAACCAAATCCATCATTCCGCCGGCAACAGTATTGTTGGTATCTGTCCAAACGTCAATAATTTTATTGTAACGCTCTTGCTCCGTCAATAGACCAGCTTCAAATTGTTTTTGAATCTCTTTAACACGGTTTTTTGATGCAACAATCAAACCGGCTTTCATTTCAGGAATAATAATATCTGCAATTGAAATAGAAACACCCGAAGCTGTTGCGTATTTAAATCCAAGATTTTTAAGATCATCCAAGAATCCAGCAGTAATCGCGATACCACCATGCTTGTTAACATAGTCAACGATCGCATTGATGTTTTTCTTTTTCATAATAACGTTCCATAGTTCAACAGGAACGAAATCAGGAAGGATTGATTTTAAAATCATTTTTCCTGCTGTTGTATGGATCATACGTCCATCCACACGTGTACGTACTTTTGCATGTAAGTCAAGTGCATTATGTTCTAATGCGATCATAACTTCGTCTACACAGCTAAACAGTTTATTCGAGCCCTTCACATCATTTTTACCCAATGATAGATAATAAAGACCCAAGACCATATCTTGAGAGGGGGTTGCAATAGCTTTACCAGACGCTGGAAGCAAGATGTTCATCGAAGAGAGCATCAATACTTTACACTCAGCAATCGCTTCCGCTGAAAGAGGAACGTGAACCGCCATTTGGTCACCGTCAAAGTCCGCATTAAATGCCGCACAAACAAGTGGATGCAATTGAATTGCTTTACCGTCTATCAGTTTTGGATGAAATGCTTGAATTGAAAGCTTGTGAAGCGTTGGTGCACGGTTGAGCATGATAGGATACCCATCAACGATCTCAGCCAAACATTCCCATACTTCATTCGTTTTCTCATCAATCATTTTTTTCGCCGCTTTTACAGTAGTTGCATACCCTTTATCTTCGAGTTTTGCAATCAAATGCGGTTTAAAAAGCTCCAGCGCCATCAATTTTGGTAATCCGCACTGATCCATACGCAATGTTGGTCCAACAACGATAACCGAACGTCCCGAAAAGTCAACACGTTTACCCAAAAGATTCTGACGAAAACGCCCTTGTTTCCCTTTGATAATCTCTGAAAGTGATTTCAGTGGACGCTTGTTTGCTCCTTTGACTGCGTTCGCACGACGGCCATTGTCAAACAATGCGTCAACCGCTTCTTGAAGCATACGTTTTTCATTGCGTACAATAATTTCCGGTGCTTCAAGTTCGATAAGACGTTTTAGACGTTGGTTACGGTTGATAACACGACGATATAAGTCATTAACATCCGATACCGCAAATTTTCCACCATCCAAGCTCACCAATGGGCGAAGTTCAGGAGGTAAAACAGGAAGTGCTGTAAGCATCATCCATGCAGGATTATTACCTGAATTCAAGAAAGATTCAATAACTTTCAAACGTTTGATAATGGTTTTACGTTTTGCTTCTGAATTGGTTTTTTGAACTTCTTCTTTTAAAGCAGAAAAAAGATCAACAAGATCAAGCTCATCAAGTAGATCACGGACTGCTTGTCCACCCATCTCAGCAGAAAAACCCGTATCTTCATAACGTTGAACGAGAGTGCGATATTGTTCTTCATTTAAGACATCGTATTTCAATACAGGTGATGTTTGAGCACCATCATAGTGTGCTTCACCGCCAGACTTAACGATGTATGCTTCATAATATAGTACGCGTTCAAGGTCTTTCATTTTTACGCCAAGAAGTGTACCAATACGGCTAGGAAGTGAACTCACATACCAAATGTGTGCCACTGGTGTTACCAAATCAATGTGTCCCATGCGGTTACGGCGAACTTTTGAGCTGGTGACCTCTACGCCACATTTCTCACAAACAACACCTTTGTAGCGCATTTTTTTGTATTTTCCGCACAAACATTCATAATCACGAACCGGTCCGAAAATTTTCGCACAAAACAATCCGTCACGCTCTGGTTTAAGAGTACGGTAATTTATCGTTTCAGGTTTTTTTACTTCACCGTGGCTCCATGAAAGAATTCTTTCAGGGCTTGCAAGGCGAAATTGCAATTGTTTAATATCCGTAGGACGCTTTTCTTCTGTTACAGCAATCGGTACTAATTTACTCATTGTCATTCACCTCGTCAAAAATCTCAATATCAAGTGCAAGTGCTTGAAGCTCTTTGGTTAATACGAATAGTGTTTCAGGAATTCCTGATGGCGGAACACTTTCACCTTTCGTAATTGCTTTGTACGCACGGACACGTCCATCAACGTCATCCGATTTAATCGTCAACATCTCTTTAAGAACCGCAGAAGCACCGTATGCTTCAAGTGCCCATACTTCCATCTCTCCAAAACGTTGTCCGCCGAAGAGTGCCTTACCGCCAACAGGTTGTTGGGTGACAAGAGAGTATGGTCCAGTTGAACGTGCATGAACTTTTTCATCAACCAAGTGATGAAGTTTAAGAATATACATATATCCAACGTTTACACGTTCTTTTAGTTTATCGCCGGTTTTACCGTCATAAAGCTCCATTTTTCCATCGTTATCGAGTTTTGCCAACTCAAATAATTTTCCAAATTCTGCTTCAGTAACCCCTTCGAAAATAGGAGTTGCAAATTTAACTCCTTGAGCCCAGTCTTGCGCATAACCCAAGAAAGTTTTATCATCTAGAGCACCAATTGTTTCAGCTGCATTCATAAGACCAGCAACATCCGCAAAAGAGATCATTTTTGTTCTAAGTTCACCAATAAATTCTTTTTGTTTTGCGTCAAAAATTTCTTGAAGCTGGAAACCAAGCTCACGCCCAACCATACCCAAATGCATTTCTAAAATTTGTCCAACGTTCATACGTGATGGAACCCCTAGTGGATTCAAACATACATCAACCGTGCGTCCATTGGCCATGTATGGCATATCGACTTGAGGAACAATGATCGAAACAATACCCTTGTTCCCGTGACGACCCGCCATTTTATCCCCAACTTTGAGCTTACGCTTTGTTGCAATATAAACTTTAACAAATTTGACAACACCATTTGGAAGGATGTCATCTTTTTCTAAGATTGAAAGTTTTTCTTCGTGTTCATCACGGAATTTTTTCTTCTCTTTTTGGAAGTGATTTTTTGTTTGGTTATATTTTTCTTGAATGTCATCCGCAAACGCTTTTACAACGGTATTCATAGCAAAACGATTCACTTCTTTTAAATCATCCGCATTAACATGACTACCTGCTTTATATTCAGTACCATTCACATTCACATCACTTTGAAGTGGATGTTTAGTCAATAATGAAGCGATACGGAGCATCTCTTCTTTATCGATCATCAAAAGACGGTCGTAATGTTCGCGCTCTAGTTCATCACGCTCTGCTTTTTCAAGCTCTAAAGTACGAGGATCTTTATCGTATCCTTTTTTCGTAAATACCTTAACATCAACAACAACACCTTCCATACTTGGCGTACAGTACAGTGATTTATTGACAACGTGACCGGCTTTTTCTCCGAATATTGCACGTAATAAACGCTCTTCAGGAGTTGGTTTTACTTCACCTTTTGGTGAAACTTTACCGACTAGAATCATACCGCCTTGAACAAAAGTACCGATTTTAACAATACCGCTATCATCAAGGTGAGACAACTCATCATCACGAACATTGGGAATATCACGAGTGATTTCTTCAACACCATGCTTGAGTTCGCGTGCTTCTGCTTCTTTTTCATAGATATGAACTGAGGTAAATGCATCTTCACGAATCATACGCTCAGACATAACGATAGCATCCTCAAAGTTGTAACCGTTCCATGGCATAAATGCAACCAGTGCATTGATCCCTAGTGCCAACTCGCCTTGATCCATATTTGGACCATCAGCAATAATTTGCCCTTTGGCAACAGTTTGACCCTGTTTAGCAATTGGCTTTTGCATAAAGGTTGTATTTTGATTGGTGCGAAGATTTTTTTGTAATGGATAGTAATCAATAAATGTTCCATCTTCATCTTCACCCATTACATATACGTGTTTAGAATCTACTTTTTCAACTACACCGCCACGCTCAGCTTTAACACATTCCCATGAGTCACGAGCCACAAGTTTTTCAACTCCTGTTCCGACCATAGGCGCTTGCGGACGAAGCAATGGAACTGCTTGACGTTGCATATTCGAACCCATCAGCGCACGGTTCGCATCATCGTGTTCCAAAAATGGAATCAAACTCGCAGCTACACCGACAACCATATGAGGAGTCAAATCACGAAGTTCACACTCAGCTGGAGATTTGAGCATAATTTCACCATCTTGGCGAATTTCAACCAAATCATCAATAAAGTTACCTTTATCATCCAGACGTGATGAAGCTGCAGCAATCGTCTTGCCCTCTTCTTGTGTAGCTGTTAAGTAAACAACCTCTCTCGTTACCACACCATCTTTAACAACATTATATGGAGCTTCGATAAATCCATGTTCATTTACTTTTGAATATGTCGCCAATGTATTGATAAGACCAATATTTTGTCCCTCTGGAGTCTCAATCGGACAAATACGTCCGTAGTGAGTCGGATGAACGTCACGTACTTCAAATCCGGCACGTTCTTTAACAAGACCGCCTTCTCCAAGAGCTGACAAACGACGCTTATGCGTCACTTCAGACAACGGATTCGTTTGGTCCATAAACTGTGACAATTGTCCGCCGCTAAAAAACTCCATGATTGTACTGGTAATCATTTTTGAGTTTACCAAATCATGTGGCATAAGTTCAGCAGTCGGTCCGCTCATAGTAGCTAATTTGTCTTTAATTGCTTTTTGCATTTTTACAAGCCCGTTATGAAGCTCATTACCCAACAGTTCGCCTATTGAACGAATACGACGGTTACCCAAGTGATCACGATCATCAATGCGACCTTGACCATTTTTAACTTTAATAACATATTTAACTGTATTAATAATATCTTCGTTTGTTAAAACGGTTACATAATCAGGAACATTCAACCCGAGCTTATGATTCATTTTCATACGGCCGACACGTGTCAGATCATAACGTTCAGGATCAAAGAAAAGTTGATTAACAAATACTTTTGCCGCATCTTTAGTTACAGGTTCGCCAGGACGCATTACTTTGTAGATACGAATAGCTGCAAGATCATTTTCATCTTCAATATTTTCTGTCTGCTTCAACAATTTTAATGAATCAACATCCGCCATAAATGCATTAATAACAGAACTGTCATGTCCTTCGGCTAAATCATTCGCAATGACAAACTCAGTAATACCTGCTTCGATCATCTTTTTAAGTTTTGTCTCATCAAGCTGCGTCATCGTATCGAACATGATTTCACCTGTCGATGTATCAATAATAGGCTCAGCCAAATGCCGTTCGATGAGTGTTTCAATTGGGTATTGAATCGCTTTAACGCCCTCAGAAATCATTTTTTCTGCTTTTTTGGCTGAAAGACGTTTACCAGCAGCAACAAGAAGCTTACCGTCAGCATCTACTAGATCATAACCAAGACGACCTGCAAATTGTTCAGGATCAAAATCCATTAAGTAATTATTATTTTCAAGACGGATTTTCTGCAATGGATAAAACATTTTCAAAATATCTTGTTTGCTGTACCCAAGTGCTCGGAACATAATTGTGACAGGCACTTTACGACGTTTATTAATACGCATATACAAAATATCTTTTGGATCATACTCAAAATACAGCCATGAACCGCGATCAGGAATAATTTGACCCGTAAAGATCATTTTACTTCCAGCAGTACTTGATTCTTCTTCTTTAAAGATAACACCTGGACTACGGTGTAGCTGATTAACAACAACACGTTCTACGCCGTTAATAATAAACGACGTACGCTCTGTCATCAAAGGAATATCACGAATAAAAATTGTTTGTTCTTTAATATCTTTAACGCCCATTTTTTCTTTGGTATTTTCATCACGTTCCCAAATCATAAGACGTGTTTTCATACGAAGAGAAACAGAATAGGTAAGACCACGCTCCATACATTCACGGACAGTATATTTAGGACGGCCAACTTCAGAACCTAAATATTCCAATGATAAACGGTTTTGAGTATCATGAATAGGGAAAACGGATTGGAATACACGCTCAATACCACTTTTTGAACGATCTTTTTGATCTAGCATCAAAAATGATTCGTATGAACTTTGTTGAAGTTGTAAAAGGTTTGGAACTTCAATTTGTTGTGGGGTTTTCGCGAAATCAACGCGCAAGCGGTTTCCAGAGTGAAGAGTATTTAACATTAGGCTACCTCAATCGAAATTTTGTGATCCCAAGTAATAGGGAAAAAGTGTAAAAAGTCTAAAAGCAAAGCGTCCTTTGCCCTATAACGACGGATGGGCACTCTTCCGAAATGAAAAAATCAATTCGGAAAAGCGCCCTAGGAGTATGGAGGCAAAGCCTCCATGAAATCAAATAATTATTTGATTTCGACCGCAGCACCAGCTTCTTCAAGCTCTTTTTTAGCGGCTTCAGCATCAGTTTTAGAGATACCTTCTTTGATTGTTGTAGGAGCATTATCAACAGCATCTTTAGCCTCTTTAAGACCAAGACCTGTCATTGCACGTACTACTTTAATAACGTTGATTTTCTTCTCACCACCGTCTTTCAAGATAACATCAAATTCAGTTTTTTCTTCTACTTCAGCAACAGCTGCAGCTCCGCCAGCTACTGCAACCGGTTGTGCAGATACTCCGAATTTTTCTTCGAATTCTTTTACAAGCTCAGAAAGCTCGAGGACAGAAAGGTTTGAGATAAACTCAAGAACGTCTTGTTTTGTAACAGCCATAGTAATTCTCCTATAATATTTTTATTTATGCCAATAATAAAATCAGCGATTTATAAAAGCAACGATTACGCTGCTTCTTCTTCACGTTTGCGTTTAAGCGCATCGAGACCGATTGTAAAGTTGCGAACAGGTCCCATCCAAACAGATGCGAGCATACCAAGAAGCTCTTCACGTCCTGGAAGGGTTGCAAATGCACGAACTTTTGCTTCGTCTGCTGCTTCGCCATCGATGTATGCTGTACGAATAGTAAATTTATCATTACCTTTCGTAAACTCAACAACAGTTTTAGCTGTTGCTATAGCGTCTTCGCCCCAAATAAAAATGTTGGTATCAATAATATCGATTCCAGACATTCCTGCATTGTTAAGAGCGATAGTTGCAAGAGTATTTTTTACTACTTGTACTTTTGTCTCTTTTTCGCGTGCAATTTTACGAAGAGATTCGAGGCTACTTACAGTAAGACCACGATAATCACACATAACAACTGCTTTTGATATTTTAAACTCTTCAGTTAAAGCATTAACAATTTCAGATTTTTGCGTTTTAGTCATAATTTCTCCTTTCCAGACAGTAACTTCAAGCGGGGCGGATAAACCCGATTAAGACTTTCGTCCCCTACTT